>NZ_BBWL01000005.1:0-130707 GCF_001463785.1 Aureimonas sp. AU40 | reverse complement strand
ACCCGCCGCATGCGCTGCGGCGGGTCTCTCGCCCAATGAGGCTATTCAAATTCGCTCAGTCGTCCGTGCGCTTGTTGGACGGCACGTCCTTGTATTCATCGATCTTGGTTCCCCGGCTATCGAGTCCGAAGGTCTCGTCGCGCTGCGCCTTATCGCGATTGCTGAGGATCTGATTCTTGTTGACCTTCTCGTCCTGGAGTTCGGTCATCGCGCCGGTGCCGCTCGTTTGTCCTGCCGACATGTCGGTTCTCCCTGTTGGGTGTCGTAAACTCAACGAACGAGCGGCGATCGGGTTCGCGAGAAAACGGCCCTCCCCTCTTCTCTCGCCAGCGCGCGAGAGGAGATCGGGTCGGCGCGGAACCCTTTGCCCGTGTCGCGCGGTTCAAGAGCATTCGCAGACGAAGGCCAAGCTCCCAGCCATGACGGCGCCCCCCAACGACTCTTTCACCGCAGATCCCACCGGCAACGCGCTGCCGGAGACCGAGCGCGCCGACCCGCAGTTTCGCGACCTCGAAACCCGGCCGATCGGCGAATTGCTGGGCGCCCTTGTCGGCGGGCAGGAGCGCGCGCTTCTCGCCGTTCGGGACGCGCTGCCGCAGATCGAGGAGGCCGTGGAGGCGATCGCCGCGCGGCTCGGCAACGACCGGGAGGCGCGCCTCGTCTATTGCGGCGCCGGTACGTCGGGCCGCCTCGCCATGCAGGATGGGGTGGAACTGGGGCCCACCTTCAACTGGCCGCCGGAACGCGCGGTGTTTCTTCTGGCTGGCGGCGTCACCAGCCTGTCGCTCGCCCGCGAGGGGGCGGAGGACGACACGCAATCCGCCCGCGCCATGATCGCGGAGGCCGGGGTCTGCGCGCGGGACGCGGTGATCGGCGTCGCCGCCAGCGGTCGCACGCCCTTCACGCTGAGCGGCCTTCAGGCCGCGCGCGAGCGCGGCGCGCTGACCGTGGCGCTCGCCAACGACCCGGCAGCACCGCTTCTGGCCGCCGCCGAGCGCCCCATCCTACTGCGCACCGGCCCGGAAGTGCTGGCCGGCTCCACGCGGCTGGCTGCCGGAACGGCGCAGAAGATCGCGCTCAATCTCCTGTCCACCGCCATCATGGTGCGGCTCGGCAAGGTGTTTCGCGGCCGGATGGTGGACATGCGACCGACCAACGACAAGCTGCGTCGACGCGCCGAGCGCATGGTGGCGGACGTTTCGAATTGCGACCTGGGGCGCGCCCGCGAGGCTCTGGAAGGGGCGAACGGGCATATCCGCCATGCGATCCTTCGGGCCGAGGCAGACTCTTCCAGGCACCGAAAAAGCTGACCCGCGCCGGCATCGCGAAGCGGTTCCACGCGCGGAAAAGCAGCTTGAGAATTGGATTGCTTCTAACGGACGGTGAACCGTTCCAGAATATCTCGCAGCCGAGCCCGTCGCTGCCAGCGCTGCCGGAGGCGGCGGCGATGGCGTTCGAGATCGGCGGCGATGGTCGGCACGGTTCCGTTCGCGGCCGGGTCCAGCGCCACGACCAGCGTGCCCATTTCCATCCGCCCGGGCCAGAGCGGGTTGAGAATGCCGTGATCGGGCACGGCGCAGGAATCCACGAAGCCGATCGCGGGATCGGCGATCATCGCCTCCGTGGCGAGCGCGGCGACGAGGGCGCCGGGCCGCGCCTTCGCGAAGCGCTCGTCATAGGCGGTCTTCCAGGCAACGCCGCGCCCGTTCGACAGGAGAACCACGAGACTGCCGATCGCCTCGCCGTTCAGCCGCAGCGAGTAGACCCGCGCGCCGCCCTGCGCGGCCAGACCGTTCACCGCCTCGCGGGCGAACGCAGCACGGTGCCGGTCCTGCAGCAGCGCGCTGCCGGCCCGGCCCTTCCAGCCCGCCGCTTCCAGATAAAGAAAGTCCTCGAAGGCCTCGCGCACCGAGCGCTCGTCGCCGGCCGCCTCGAAACCCAGCGCGCCCTGCGCCTTCAGGAGGCGCAGCCGCCGCCCGTGGTCGCGATGGCGCTTGGGGCCGAGCACCCGGCGAAGATAGGTGTCGGGATCGCCGGTGGAGGCGTCGAGAACCGCGCGCGAACTCCGATCGGACAGGGCCATCGACAAGCCGCGCGAAAGGGCGGTCCGCATCAGGAGCCGCGCCAGCGGTCCTTCCAGCGGCAGGTCCGGCAGGACAAGCAGCGGCGGCAGGCCCTTGGCGGGAGAGCGCAGCGCGTCGAACAGGCTGGCGGCGGTCGCATCGGGGTCGTCGGTGTCGAGGGGGGGAACGCCGAGCCGGCCGAACGGATGGGTCCAGGTGCGCACCACCTTGCGCCGGCCGAACGAGGCCATGGCCTCCACCGAGAAGGGCATGAAGAAGCGCAGGCGGCTGCGCCCCTCCGCTTCGTCGCGCGCCACGATGAGGCGAACCGCCTTGTCGTCCAGCCGCGGCATGGCCGGCACCAGAAAGCGCGGCTCGAAAAAGAGGTTCGGCTCGATCGCCCGGCGCGAGAGGTGCTGAAGCTCGTCCACCAGCGAAAACGCGGCATGGGGCTCGTAGAGCGAGATCCAGCGCGAACCTTCGAGCCGGACCGCGTCCGTCGTCTCCCGCTTCAGAAGCCGCAAATGCTCGGCGCGGGCCACGCGGTCGAGAGCGCCGTCCGCCGGGGGCGACTGAGGTGCCGTAGCGTCCGCTTCGTCCTTCGCGCCTATCTGCTCGGCGATGTTCATGGAACGCCTCCGCGCCGTGCCCTCGAATCCTGAAGGATAAGCGTAAGCGCTCCCTATTAAGGCGATCTTTAAAAACCCGCCCAAAAACAACCGGAGGGTTTTTCATCCCCCGATCGCATCACATCTCCGCGATGTCCTACCCGGCGAAGCCCCCGCCATCGAGAAAGGCTTGTTCGCCCGGTGTTGTGTCCCGGCCGAGGATCGCGTTTCGATGAGGAAAACGGCCGAAGCGGGAGACGATGTCGCGATGCTCCTCGGCGTAGGAGACGTTCTCCTCGCCGATCTCCCCCATCCAGCGCACGCACTCTTCCTGGTCGGCCAGCGCCTCCGAATGCATCAGCGGCAAGGCGAAGAACTGGTTGATGTCCTCGCCCACATGATAATGGTCCCCCCGCGCAAGCGCCGCTTTGGCGAGGCGCAGCGCTTTCTCGTCGGTCGCGAAGGCGCGCGGCGTGCCGCGAAACATGTTGCGCGGAAACTGGTCGAGCAGCAGAACGAGCGCCAGCGCGCCGTTTGGCTCCTCCGCCCAGGCGTCGAGTTCGCCGGCCGCCGCGCGCTCGTAGACATCGCCGAAACGCTGAGCGATCGTCGCGTCCAGCTCGTCGTCGCGCGCGAACCAGCGCTCGGGGCCGAGATCGCGCCAGAAATCGACGATGGTCTGCGGGTCGATCGAGTAATCGCTCATGGGGTTCGCTTCGGGAGAGTGGGTGGGAATGACGGCTGAAGGCTTAGATAGGAAGAGTGCCGAGGCGAACAAAGGCGCGGCGGACGGCGAGACCGATCTTTGCGGGCGGCTCGATCTGCGCGGCCTGAAATGCCCCCTGCCCGCCCTGCGCACGAGGAAGGCGCTCAGCCGGCGTGCACCGGGCAGCCGGCTCAGCGTCCTCGCCGACGATCCGCTCGCCCCGCTCGATCTCGCGCATCTGTGCCGAATGGAGGGCCACGAGGCCGAGCCGCCCGTAACCCTTGAGGGCGGTGGCTGGCGATTCGAGATCACGAAGGGCGAACGCCCGGCGAGCGCGCCTCAGTAGGTGTGGGAGCCGAGCGCCAGCGGGTTGTCCAGAAGCGCGGCGCGGTCCGGCGCGTCGATGCGGGCCGCGCCGGTGAAGGCGGCGAAGAGATCGCGCACCAGCCGCTCGTCCAGCCCGTCTCCGATCAGGACGAGGCGCGAGCGCGGCGCCTCCCCCGTTGGCCAGGCCGGCAGGCGCACCGGCGGATGGAGATAGGTTCGAACGCCATGCAGGACGAGCGGCCGCACTTCGTCCTCGCGCAGGCGCACGACCGCCTTCATGCGCAGCAGCCGGTCGCCCTGCCGCATGAACAGGAGGTCGAGAAACGCCTCCAAGTCCGAAGAAGCGATCGGCGCGTCGTGAACCAGCGAGAAGGAGGCGACGGCGCCATGCGCATGTGGCCGCGCATGGCTCTCGTGGTCGCAGGGCTCGCCATGGGCGTGGCCGCAGACGTGCTCGTGATGGTGATGGTGGTCGTGCCCCTCGTGCCCATGATCGAGCGCGGCCTCGCCCATCCATCGCCGGAGGTCGGCCTGGCGGGTTTGCGGGTCGAGCAGGCCGCAGCCGAAGACATCCGCCGCGCCCGCCCCAGCCGCATCGCGGATCGGCGCGCGCGGGTTGAGGGCGGCAAGCACCGAGCGAAGCCCGTTCCAACCGGCTTCGAGATCGGTCTTGGTGACGAGGAGCCGGTCGGCGCAGGCGACTTGCCGCTGCGCTTCCGCGCGCTCGGCGAGCGAGGCGGCCCCGGTCACCGCGTCCACCAGCGTCACCACGCCGTCCAGCGCGAAATGCTGGAGCAACACGGGATGGGCCATGAGCATGGCGAGGATCGGCGTCGGGTCGGCAAGACCCGTGGTCTCGATCACGACACGGCGGAAGGGCGCGAGGCGCCCGGTCTGTACACGGTCCACCAGCTCGGCCAGCGTGTCCACGAGATCGCCGCGCACGGTGCAGCAGATGCAGCCGTCGGCCAGTTCGATCACGCCGTCGCGCGCCGTCTCCACCAGCAGATGGTCGATCCCGACCTCGCCGAACTCGTTGACGATCACCGCCGTGTCGCGCGCTTCAGGCGCACGAAGGAGCCGGTTGAGAAAGCTCGTCTTACCGGCGCCGAGAAAGCCCGTCAGCACCGTGACGGGAACCGGACCGGACACGGCTTCCGGCGCGGTCTCTGGCACGGCGCTCACGGCGCACGCCCCGCGACGCGATCGGCCGTATCGAGAAGATCGGAGCCCGGACGCATGGCGTTCTGGCGGGCGTCCAGCGCGCGCCGCTCGGGCGAGTTCGCTTCGCCGCTTTCGGTCGGGCGCGGCGTCGGAATGGGAATGCCGTAGGCGGCGATCATCGAAATGCCGGCGTCGAAGCCGCGCCCGGCCGCCGCGCCGCCCAGCGCCACCGGCACGCTCGCCGGCGGGCGGGTGATCTCGGTGAGATAGGGCGAGCCGAAGGTCTCGGCGCGCGTGTCCTCGCTCTCGCGCTCGTTGGCGCGCTGGGTGCGCCCGGCAGCCGAGCAGACCGCGGCGCTGATGTCGGCGGGCGGCCCTTCGGAATGGGGTAGGTCCTGCACCGTCTCGCGGATCGAGCGCGGGTTGGTGTTGAAGCCGTTCTCGATCACTTCCGCCGCCAGCCGCTCGCGCACGATCGGCCCCTCGGCGCCCAGAACCACGGCGACGATCGTGCGGTTGTCGCGCGTGGCGGAGGCCACGAGATTGAAGCCCGACGCGCAGATATAGCCGGTCTTCATGCCGTCGGCGCCCTTGTAGCGGCCGAGAAGACCGTTGCCGTTCTTCATCACGGCCTGCCCGGCGGCGATCGCCTCGGTGGAGAAATAGTCGGTGAAGGCGGGAAACTGCCGGCGGATGGCAACGCCCAGGATGCCGAGATCCTTGGCGCTGGAATATTGCCCCTCGCCCGGCAGGCCGTTCGGATTGATGTAATGCGTGTCCTGCATCCCAAGGTCGATCGCGGCGCGGTTCATCGCCGCCACGAAGACCTCGACCGAGCCGCCGCCGAGGGTCTGGGCGATGGAATAGGCGACGTCGTTGGCCGATTTCACCAGCATCATGCGCAGCGCCACGTCGAGGCGCATCACGGAGCCGGGCGGAAAGCCCATCTTGGAGGGCGCTTGGCGCGCCGCGTCGCGCGTCATCACCACGGGCGTGTCGAGCTGGACGCTGCCCTCCTCCAGCGCCTTCAGCGCGAGATAGGCCGTCATCAGCTTGGTGGTGGAGGCCGGATACCAGCGCTGCGTGGCGTTGGACTGCGACAGAACCTTGCCGGTCGCGACATCGATCGCGATCGTATTGGCGGCCATGGCGCCGCCGGCCAGCGGCGCGCCCGCCAACAACGCGGCCAGAACGAAACTCCGCAGCTGAGCCTTCGCCCGCATCCTCGTCCTCTCTTTTCCCCACGACCAGCGAAACGGCAGGCTTCAGCCCCTTCGCACCTGCACCCGACTCGTGCCAGGATAGGCCGAACTTTTTAAGAAGGTTCATTTGTCGCCATTCTATGGCATCCCTCGGAACTTCCCATGCCCGTTTCGCAGAGCCTTCAAGACACAGCTTCCGACCTCGCCGCCTGGCGCCAGACGCTCCATGCCATGCCCGAACTTCTCTACGAGGTCCATGACACCGCGGGTTTCATCGCGGCCCAGCTGCGGGCGTTCGGCTGCGACGAGGTGGCGACCGGCATCGGACGCACCGGCGTCGTCGGCATCGCGAAGGGCGCGGGGATTGCGAAAGGGCAGGCAGCCGGGCGGACGATCGCGCTGCGCGCCGACATGGACGCGCTGCCGATCGTGGAGGAAACGGGCGTCGCCTATGCCTCACAGCGCCCCGGCGCCATGCATGCCTGTGGCCATGACGGGCACATGGCCATGCTGCTGGGCGCCGCGCGCGAGCTTTGCGCCACGCGCCGCTTCGCCGGCACCGTCGTCTTCGTGTTCCAGCCGGCCGAGGAAGGCGGGGCCGGCGCCAAGGCGATGATCGACGACGGGCTTCTGGAGCGGTTCGGCATCGAGGAAGTCTACGGAATGCACAATCTGCCGGGCCTGCCGGTCGGCACGTTCGCCATCAATCCCGGGCCGATCATGGCCGCGACCGACGAATTCTCGATCCAGCTGGACGGGCGCGGCGGGCACGCCGCGATCCCGCACCAGACGCGGGACCCGATCCTGGCCGGGGCCGCCCTGGTGCAGGCGCTGCAGCAGATCGTCTCGCGCAACGTCGATCCCTTGGATTCGCTGGTCGTGTCGGTGACGCAGTTCCACTCAGGCTTCGCGCGCAATGTCATTCCCGAAGGCGCCACCGTGTCGGGCACGGTGCGCTCGCTTCGGCTGGAAACGCAAAGCTTCGCCGAAACGCGCATTCGCGAGATCGCCGCCGGCATCGCCAGCGCACATGGGCTTGCCGCCGAAACGATCTACAACCGCAACTATCCCGTGACGCTCAACGACGCCGCAAAGGCGGCTTTCTGCGGTGACGTCGCGGCGGAGATCGTGGGCGAGGCGAATGTGCGGCGCTCCATCCCGCCCTTGATGGGCGGCGAGGATTTCGCCTTCATGCTGGAGCAGCGCCCGGGGGCGTTCCTGTTCATCGGCAACGGGCCGAGCGCCGGGCTGCACCACCCCCGCTACGACTTCTGCGACGAGGCGCTGAGCGTCGGCGCGTCCTACTGGGTCGCCCTCACCGAGCGCGCGCTGCCACTGGCGGCCTGACCGCACGCGAAAAAGCCGGCGCATGCGCCGGCTCGAGTTGTCGCGTTCAGAAAAACGAGTGTATCGCCTAGCGACCGCTTTCGGGGTCCAGCGCCTCGATCAGCGCGCGCAGGCGATGGCGCACCTCGACATCGGGAATGCGCGACAGCGCGATGGAGGACTGCAGCGTTTCGCGGCTCGCCACGGGCCGGGATGCCTCGGTCTCGTCCAGCCCTTCGAAGAAGAACATCGGGCTCGTCTCGAAGGCCTTGGCGATTCGATACAGCGTGCTGGCGCTGATTCGGTTGGCGCCGGTCTCGTATTTCTGAATCTGCTGGTAGGTCACGCCGATCCGGCGCCCCAGTTCTTCCAGGGACACGCGACGGGAGGTGCGGATCAAACGCAAGCGCGCGCCCACCTGCACATCAATAGGATCGCGTTCGGCCTTCAACTCGGAAACTCCATATTGCATCTCGACCATCTACCGTCTCGGCCTATCAGGAAATGCAACATTTGCGAGTAGGACGATCGACCACCCAGCCTGGATGACGTTAGACCGGATTCGCCCGTGTTGCCTACCCACGTTCCCATCTACCCCAGGGTTTCATACATTGATCATGACGAAATTGTGATTCATCGCCACAAAGCTGCAACCTCCGCGCGCTGCGACGGCTGAAATTCCGAGATAAAGATAAACCCAAGTTACAGCACTCTCTCAAAAAAGCGAGAGCTGCTCGGGCTTTGCCGTGCGCGTTAGTTGGCTACGCAAATTCTCGCCGTCCAGTCGCGTTCCCGGCGTCCAATCCAACGTGCAGACGAACGGGCGCAGCTTCTCGATGGAGCGACACAGCCGGGCGACATCGTCGAGTCGCAACGTGCGGTGCCGTCTCGAGGAGAGAATCGCGTCCACTGAACGAGTGCCGAGCCCGGGAACACGCAGGAGCATGTCCCGGTCCGCCTTGTTCACGTCGACCGGGAACTTGTCCCTGTTGCGCAGTGCCCAGGCGAGCTTGGGATCGATCTGGAGATCGAGCATCCCGCCCTCCCCGCCCGAGACGATTTCGGCGCGGTCGAACCCATAGAAGCGCATGAGCCAGTCCGCCTGATACAGGCGGTGCTCGCGCATCAGCGGGGGCTTGGCGGACGGCAGCCGGTTCGAGGCGTCGGGAATGGGCGAGAAGGCGGAATAGTAGACCCGGCGCAGGCGGTAGTTGCCGTAGAGATTTTCCGACCGGGTGAGGATCGTCTCGTCGTCCGCGCCATCGGCGCCGACGATCATCTGCGTGGACTGGCCGCCCGGCGCGAAGCGCGGCGGCTTGATCCGGTCTCGCGCCTCGCCTTTGCCCTCGTCGATCTTCATGCGCAGGTGGCCCATGGAACGGCGGATGTCGCGCGGCTTCTTTTCCGGCGCCAGGCTTTCCAGGGCAACGTCGGTCGGCAGCTCGATATTGATCGACAGGCGGTCGGCGAAAAGGCCGGCCTCCTCAATCAGCCGGGGCGCCGCGTCGGGAATGGTCTTGAGATGGATGTAGCCGGAGAAGTTCTCCTCCATCCGTAGCTTCCGGGCGATGCGGACCATCTCCTCCATCGTGTGGTCTGAGCTTCTGATGATGCCGGAGGAGAGAAACAAGCCCTCGATATAATTCCGCTTGTAGAAGGCCATGGTGAGCTTCACCACCTCCTCCACCGTGAAGCGCGCCCGGGCGACGTTCGAGGAGGAGCGATTCACGCAGTAGACGCAGTCGTAGATGCAGAAGTTCGTCATCAGGATCTTGAGCAGCGAGATGCATCGCCCGTCCGGGGCATAGGCGTGGCAGATGCCCGAGCCTTCCGTGGAGCCGATGCCGCCGCTCTTCATCGAGTCGCGACGCGTCGTGCCACTCGAAGCGCAGGATGCATCGTATTTCGCCGCGTCGCTGAGGATCGCGAGCTTGTCCATCAATGTCATCTTGGCCATGGGCCAGAGATAGCGTTCACTCTTCGTTCCGGCCATGGCAGCTGAAGCTTTTCCACCGGTCCTTGCCGTGGCGGGACGTCGCAGCCCGTTCAGGCCGCGTTCATATCAATAAGCCTAACTTGCTTTCTCCATCACCGGTCGGAACGGGACGGAAGCGAGGCGCGTTGGCCTCGCATTCGGATGTCCGTCCTCCCTCAAGGGCGCTTTGCCCGACGGGCCGGTTCATTTCAAAGGGAGCAATTTGTCATGCGTCGTTTCAGTCAGGTCTTTATGACCCTCGTGGTTTTGGGAACCGGCAGCGTCACCTTCAGCGCGCCGGCCGAGGCGCAGAGCTTCCGGGAACGGCAGCGGTTCGTGGAGCGCTTCTGCGCCCGCAACCCAGGCGCGCGAGACTGCCGTGAATTCCGGCGCGATGCCCGGCGCTGGGACGATCGCCGCTACAATCGCTGGTATCGCGACAACTACCGCGACCGCCGCGATTCCACGGCGGCGACGATCTTCGGCCTTGCGGCCGGCGCGGCGCTCGGCGCGGCGGCGGCCGGCAATGCCCAAGGCGGCGCGGCGGTGAGCCGCGATCAGGTCGCTCGGTGTGCCGCGCGCTACCGCACCTACGATCCGCGCACCAACACCTATGTCGCCAACAGCGCGGGCGAGCGCCGCATCTGCCGCCTCTGATCGGCTTAAGTCTCATGCATGATGGGGGTCGGCGCGCAGCCGGCCCCTTTTCTTTTGCCACGCCCGCATCAATTGCCGGAATGACATTCAGCCGTCGTTCAGGATGGCGCCGCTAATGATGAACGCAACAAAGCCGCTTCGAGACCTCGGATGGTCCGGGAGCCCGAAGGGCGGCGCATCCGTCGCTCTGGAGTTCGCAACCATGCGTATTCTTCTTGCCGTCCTCACCGCCTGCACGCTGGCGACGAGCCTTGGCACTGCTGAGGCCCAGGCCTGGGACAACGGGCCGGGCTATATCGGCCAGCCCGCCCCGCCTCCGCCGCCTCCAGGCTACTATCCCCCGCAGCGCCGACACCACAATCGGATCAATGCCGGCGACGCGCTTCTGGGCGGCGCGCTGGGTCTCGCCGCCGGCGCGCTTCTGGGCTCGGCCCTGTCGCAGCCCCAGCAGGCCCCCCCGACCTACTACCCGCCGCAGCGCCCGTCCTACCCCGCCTATGGTGTCGCCCCGCCGAGCTATGAGGACACGGTCCCGGCCCGCCCGGTGTATCGCGGGCCGCGACAGGCGCGCTACTACGACGACTATGGCACCAACACGCGGGACTATCGCGACGGTTCGCGCCAAGCCCATGTGGACGCCTGTTTCGACCGATATCGCTCCTACGACGCGCGCACCGACACCTATATCGGCAACGACGGATACCGGCATCGCTGCAATATCTGGTAGACGCCAGCACATACGAAGAAAGCGCCCGGCCAAGACCGGGCGCTTTCTCGTTGACCGGATGGGTCAGCGCGCCTTGCGCACCGCCCGCTTGGTGACGACGGGAACCAGCGCCGCGCGATATTCCGACGAGCCGTGAAGATCGCCGATCATGTCGCCTTCCGGCACGGTGAGCCCGTCCACCGCCTCCGGCTCGAAGCGGGCCGAGAGGGCCGCTTCCGCCGCTTTCCAGCGGAAGGCGCCGTTGGAGCCCGCGCCGGTAACGGCGACGCGCGCATCGCCGCCGCGCCGGGAGACGTAGACCCCGCACATGGCATAGCGCGAGGCGGGATTTCGAAACTTCTCGTAGGCCGAAGCGTCCGGCGCCTCGAAGCGGACGGCCTTGACGATCCCGCCCTCGCTCAGCGCCGTTTCGAACAGGCCGAGGAAGAACTCGTCCGCGCCATATTCGCCCCGGTCGGTCTCGATCGTGCCGCCCAGCGCCAGGAGCGCGGCGGGATAGTCCGCCGCCGGATCGAAATTGGCGACGACGCCGCCGATCGTGCCCATGTGGCGCACAGCGGGATCGCCGATCAGATTGGCGAGTTCGGTGAAGCCCGGCGCCACCGCCTCGATGGCGCGCGAGGTCGCCACCTCGAAATGGGTGACGCCGCCGCCGATCCGCACATGGCGGCCCTCCACCGTGATGCCCTTCATCTCCGGCACATGGCGAAGGTCGATCAGCGCGGACGGGGCGGCGAGCCGCGCCTTCATGGTCGGGATCAGCGTCATGCCGCCGCCGAGATACTTGGCTTCCTCGCCGCCCTGGGCGAGAAGCTGGGCGGCCTCGGCCAGAGAGTTCGCGCGGCTGTATTGGGTCTCGTACATGGCTCTTCCCTCCCCCTTCAGAGCGCCGCGCCGACTGAGCGCAGCGCGCGCCAGACCTTCTCGGGCGTCGCGGGCATCGACAGCTCGTTGGTGCCGATCGCGTCCGTGATGGCGTTGATGACGGCCGGCGGCGAGCCGATCGCCCCCGCCTCGCCGCAGCCCTTGATGCCGAGCGGATTGGTGGTGCAGGGCGTCTCGGTGGTCAGCACCTCGAACATCGGCAGGTCCCAGGCGCGGGGCATGGCGTAGTCATTGTAGCTCGCCGTCACCAGCTGGCCCGACTCGTCGTAGTGCACGCCTTCCAGCAGAGCCTGGCCGATGCCCTGCGCCAGGCCGCCATGAACCTGCCCCTCGACGATCATCGGATTGACGATGCGGCCGAAATCGTCGGCGGCGACGAACTGCACGATCTCGGTCTTGCCGGTTTCGGCATCCACCTCGACCTCGCAGATGTAGCAGCCGGCCGGGAAGGTGAAGTTCTGCGGGTCGTAGAAGGCGCCCTCCTTGAGGCCCGGCTCCATCCCGTCCGGCAGGTTGTGGCCGGTATAGGCGCCGAGCGCGACTTCATGCCAGGCGAGCTTTCGGTCGGTGCCCGCCACCTTCACCTCGCCGTTCTCGATGACGATGTCGTCGTCGGAGGCTTCCAGGAGATGGGCGGCGATCTTCTTGGCCTTCAGCTCCACCTTGTCCAAGGCCTTGGCGATGGCCGACATGCCGACGGCGCCCGAGCGCGAGCCGTAGGTGCCCATGCCGAACTGCACCTTGTCCGTGTCGCCATGGATCACCTGCACATTGTCGAGCGGCAGGCCGAAGCGCTCGGACACGAGCTGGGCGAAGGTCGTCTCGTGACCCTGGCCGTGGCTGTGCGAGCCGGTCAGGATCTCGATCGTGCCGACCGGATTGACCCGCACCTCGGCCGATTCCCACAACCCGACGCCCGCGCCGAGCGAGCCCACCGCCTTGGACGGCGCGATGCCGCAGGCCTCGATGTAGCAGCTATAGCCCAGGCCCCGCAGCTTGCCGCGCGTCTTCGCCTCGGCCCGGCGCGCTTCGAAGCCGGCGACATCGGCCGCCTTCTGCGCGGCATCGAGCGTCGCGGGAAAGTCGCCCGTGTCGTAGTTCATGATGACGGGCGTCTGATGAGGGAATGACTGAATGAAGTTCCGGCGGCGGAATTCGTCGGGCGAAAGGCCCAGCTCGCGCGCCGCCGTCTCCATCGTGCGCTCGATCACGTAGGTCGCCTCGGGCCGGCCGGCGCCGCGATAGGCGTCCACCGGCACGGTGTTGGTGTAGACCGCCTTCACATTGGCGTAGATCGCGGGGATCTCGTACTGGCCCGACAGGAGCGTGGCGTAGAGATAGGTCGGGGTCGCGGACGAAAACAGCGACATATAGGCGCCGAGATTGGCGACCGTCCCGACCCGGAGGCCGATCACCTTGTGATCGGCATCGATCGCCATTTCCACATGTGTGTGGTGGTCGCGCCCGTGCGCGTCGGTGAGGAAGGCTTCGGAGCGGTCCGAGGTCCATTTCACGGGAACGCCGGTGCGCTTGGACGCCCAGAGGCAGACGATCTCCTCGGGGTAGATGTAGATCTTGGAGCCGAAGCCGCCGCCGACATCGGGCGCGATGACGCGCAGCTTGTGCTCGGGCGCCACGTTGTAGAAGGCGCTCATGACGAGCCGGGCGACATGCGGGTTCTGCGAGGTGGTCCAGACCGTGTAATGGTCGTCCGCCGGATCGTAGACGCCAAGCGCGGCGCGCGGCTCCATGGCGTTGGGCACCAGCCGGTTGTTCACGATGTCGAGCCGCGTCACGTGAGCGGCGCGCGCGAAGGCGGCCTCCGTGGCGCTCTGGTCGCCGAGCTCCCAGTCGAAGCAGAGATTGTTCGGCGCCTCCGGGTGGATCTGCGGCGCGCCGTCTGCCAGCGCCGACGGCCCTTCCACCACGGCGTCCAGCACCTCGTAGTCCACCGCCACGGCTTCCGCCGCGTCGCGCGCCTGGAGCTTGGTGTCGGCCACCACCACGGCCACGGCCTGCCCGACATGGCGCACCGTGCCCACCGCCAGCGCCGGCCATTCGCCCATCTTCATGGGCGAGCCGTCCTTGGACGAGACGGCCCAGCCGCAAATGAGATTGCCGATCCCGTCGGCCTTCAGCTGATCGCCGGACAGGATGTCGATGACACCGGGCATCTCGCGCACGGCCTCGGCATCGATGCTCTTGATGCGCGCATGGGCGTGCGGCGAGCGCACGAAGGCGGCGAACTTCATGCCGGGCACCACCATGTCGTCGGTGTAGCGCCCCCGGCCCGTGATGAAGCGGCGGTCCTCCTTGCGCAGCACCCGCGCGCCGAACCCTTCGATACCCATGTCTCATCCTCCCGAAATGCCAATCGGGGGCCGGCGGGATGCGCGCGAGGCCGGCGCATCGGGGCGCCCCGTGATGAATGCTGCTGGTGCGGCGGCGGCCCGAAAGGGGCCGGGCGGCCTACTCGGCGGCGATGCGCTGCTCAGTGGGCGCGGCGCGCATGGTCTCGGCGGCGGCCAGAACCGCCTTCACGATGTTGTGGTAGCCGGTGCAGCGGCAGATATTGCCGTCCAGCTCGTCGCGCACGGTCTTCTCGTCGAGAACGCCGTCATGGCGGCGGATCATGTCCACGGCGGTCATGATCATGCCCGGCGTGCAGTAGCCGCACTGGAGCCCGTGATGCTCGCGGAACGCGGCCTGGACTGGGTGCAGCTCCTGCCCCTTGGCGATGCCCTCGATCGTGGTGATCTCGCAGCCCTCGGCCTGCACGGCCAGCATGGTGCAGGATTTCACCGCGCGCCCGTCGACATGCACGATGCAGGCGCCGCATTGCGACGTGTCGCAGCCGACATGGGTGCCGGTGAGCCCGAGCGTGTCGCGCAGGAACTGGACGAGAAGAACGCGATCCTCCGCCTGGCCCTGCATCTTGCGGCCGTTCACCACCACAGAAATTTCGGTCATCCGTTCCTCCCGAGAACACGTGCCGGGGAGCGTCCGAACGGACGCCCTGCGGCCGGCGCGCGTTCGAGACAGTCGCCTGTCTCCCGCGCCGTTCTCGGCCGTTCGGCTGAGCGGAGACTGCCCCGGCTGGCGGCCCTCGGCAAGCGATTTCTGGAACCGTTCCAGACGCCGGCGAGACACACCTGCGGCGATAGGACCCACTTCCTTGGCCGTTGTTAAGGAGCCGGGCGCGGCGGCGTTAACAATGTGTGGCGCAAGTCCCACAAAAGGTTCGGGGAATCGGCGCAGGCCGTCGTCGCGCGGTTGTTATTTCAGCCCGGACCGGCATTTTGAGAGGAAGCACGGGGGAGCGACGGCTGGGGCGGCCATCGCAGCGGAGATCATCCGGGAAGCGCCACGGCGCGCCGGTCCTCTTGTCCCCGCCCCGATGACGTCCGGCAAAGAGAGCGTTTCGCGTTGATGTCAGGATTGAAGCGTTGGGCCGGGACGGCCTTCGGCCTGCCCGCCATGGCCTTTGGCCTCGGGCTCGTGAGCGCGCCGGCCCCGGCCGACGCGCTGCCGAAGTTTCTCGACCCGTTCAACCTTTTCGGCAGCCGCGAGGAGACGCCGAGCGACCTGCCCGATCCCGTGCGCTACACCGCGACGCTCAACGTGACGCAGGACGTGGACGGGCTGGAGAAGACGCTCACCAAGGCCTCCTCGCTGGTGGCCGACGAGAAGGAGGCCGTGTCGGGCTCGCTCGGGCTGCTGGCCAAGGCGCGCAACGACCGGCGCCGCCTCGTCGCCACGCTCTACGAGAATTCCCGCTACGACGGCCTCGTCACGATCCGCATCGAGGGGCGCGACATCGCCGACCTTGCGCCCGACGCCACTTTCGACACCTCGCGCCCCGTGCCGGTTGAGATCACCGTCGAGCCCGGCCCTCTCTTCACGCTGGGCACCGTGCGCATCACCGCCAACGGCGTTCCGGTGGACGCCGCGCCCTACGACCTCGCCCCCGGCGCATCGGCCGATTCCACCCGCATCCTCGCCTCCGAGGCCCGGCTTCTGACGGACCTGCGCAACGAGGGCCGGCCCTTCGTCGCCGTGACGGCCCGCAACATCGTGGCCGACAGCGCGACCAATCGGATCGACATCGACCTCACCGTTTCGCCCGGTCCCCCAGTGCCCTTCGGCCAGACCTACGTCACCGGAACGCAGCGCATGGAGCCGGGCTTCGTCGCCTTCATGGCGGGCATCGAACCGGGCTCGACCTTCTCCACCGCGACGCTGGAAAAGGCGCGCAAGCGCCTCGTCGATCTCGGCGTGTTCTCCACGGTCTCGGTCAAGGCCGGCGACGCGCAGGTGGACGACGGCACGCTGCCCGTGCAGGTGACGGTGGCCGAGCGCAAGCTACGCGTCTTCGGCGCGGGCGCCACCTTCTCCAACACCGAAGGCGGCGGCGTGAACGCCTATTGGGAGCATCGCAACCTGTTCGGCCGGGCCGAGAGCCTGCGCCTCGAAGGCGCGGTCTCGCGCATCGGCGCCGACACGATCAGCACCACCGGCCGCGAGCTCGACGGCTTCGACTACAAGCTGGGCGCAACCTTCAAGAAGCCGGGCGTGCTGGGCCCCGACTCCGTCTATGTCGGCTCGATCACCGCGCTGACCGAGCAGCCCCTGGCCTACGACCGCAGTTCCATCGCCGTGTCCAACGGGGTGGAATATTCGATCGACGACCGGCAGCGGCTGACCGTCGCCGTGAAGGCGGAGTACGAGACCATCACCGACTATCTCGTTTCCGACGAGGAGTTTCTCCTGGCCTCCGTGCCGGTGACCTACACGTTCGACACGCGCGACAACAAGTTGAACCCGACCAAGGGCTTCCTCGCGTCGCTCTCGGCCGAGCCGACCTACGAGTTCGAGAACTCAGTGCCCTTCGTCAAGGCGCGGGCCGACGCTTCGGCCTATCTCTCCTTCGATCAGGAAAGCCGCTTCGTGCTGGCCGGGCGGGTCGGCTACGGCATCGTGGCGGGCGCCGATCTCGAAGACGTGCCGAACGACCGGCGCTTCTACGCCGGCGGCGGCGGCTCGGTGCGCGGTTACGTGTTCCAGTCCATCGGACCCTACTACCCCGGCTTCGCGCTGCCCGGCACCAATGCGCGCTTCGTCGATACGCCGATCGGCGGCCTGTCGGTGTTCGAGGCTTCGGCCGAGCTGCGCTTCAAGGTGACGGACAATATCCAGGTCGTGCCCTTCGTGGACGCGGGCGCGGTGGGCGACGATTTCGCCCCCGATTTCAGCAAGCTGAAGATCGGCGCGGGCGTCGGCGCGCGCTACATGACGAGCTTCGGCCCGATCCGCGTCGATGTCGGTGTGCCGCTCGACCCCGGCCCGCGCGACAGCGACTTCCAGATTTATGCCGGCATCGGACAGGCCTTCTGATGATGACGATGCACCTCCTTCTCGACCGCCTCCTTCTCGCCCGTCTGGCCCGCCTGCGCGGGGCCTTCGTGCTGGTCGCCTGCGTCTTCGCATCGCTCGCCGCGACGCAGCCCGCCAAGGCGCAGTTCCTCGCCGGCCAGCTGGAAAACCTCCTGTCCACCGAGGACAGGCAGGTGAAGATCCAGGGCCTCTCGGGCGCGCTCAGCGGCAATGTGCGGATCGAGGAGGTCACGGTGTCGGACCGCGACGGCGTCTGGCTGACGGCGCGCGACCTCGCGCTGGACTGGTCGCCGTTGGCGCTGGTGCGCAAGAATGTCGAGATCCAGAACCTTTCGGCCGGCTCGATCCGGCTCGACCGCCTGCCCCGCGCATCGACGCAGACGACCGAAGCTTCCTCGGGCGGCTTCTCGCTGCCGAGCATTACCGCCAATATCGGCCGCATCGCGATCAACGAATTCGTGCTGGGCGAGGCCGTGGCCGGCGTTCCCGCGCGCCTTTCGGCGGAAGCCGGGCTGACGCTCGCCGCCGACCCGGCGCAGCTCGACCTGCAGGCCGCGATCCGCCGGCTTGACCAGGGCGGCGACATCGCGCTGAAGATCGGCTTCCAGCCGGGGGCCAACCGGCTGGAACTGAACGTGACAGCCAGCGAGCCGGCGGGCGGCCTTGTTGCGAGCCTCCTGAAACTGCCGGGCGCCCCGCCCGTCGCGCTCAGCATCCAGGGCTCCGGCCCCTTCGACAATTTCGCCGCCAACGGCACGCTGGACCTCGGCACCGAGCGCGCCGCAACGCTGCAGGCGACGACGCAGACCGGCGCGGACGGACGGCGCGTCTCGGCGACGCTCACCGCTCTGACGCAGCCTTTCGTGCCGGAGGCCTATCTCGGCTCGGTTGGCCAGGACCTTGCGCTCAACGCCAATGTCCTCCTGCGCAACGACGGCGCGATCGTGATCGACGCTGGGCGCCTCCAGTCCGGCCCGCTTGACCTCACCGCCCAGGGCACGCTCGACCGCAGCGGCTCCGCCAACGATCTGACGCTCGCGCTGCGCACGGGATCGGGCGATCCGATCCCGCTTGCCTTCGGCTCGCAGGGCGCTCGCACGGCACTGGAAATCGCCTCGCTCGACGCCAAGCTCACCGGCGCCTTCTCCGCCGCTGGGATCGATCTCGCCGTCAAGGCCCGCACCGCCGGCTTCGAGACCTATGTCCTGAACGAGGTCAGCGCAACGGCGCGCTCCTCCGCCTTCGACCTCAACAATCTCGTCGGCCCCCTTCTGCTCAAGGTCGACGCGCGCAACGCCACCGTCTCGAACACTCAGAATTCCCAGGTCGCCCTAGTCGCCTCGCGCATTCTGGAAGGGCCGATCGCGCTCGACGCAGATGGCGCGCTCACCAGCGACGGCCTCAGCTTCAACCGCGCCACGCTCACCACCGGCGCGGCCGATCTCGCGTTGAGCGGTCAGGCCGCGCTGAACTTTTCGACCTTCCTTCTCGACATCCGCTCCAGCTTCGAAACGGCGGCGCTTTCGCGCGAAGCCGTGCCCTATGTCGGCCAGCGGGTGGCGATCAACGGTCAGGCGCGCCGCGCCGCCGATGGAAGCCTCGGCGTCAGCAGTCTCGTTGTGGATGGCGACGCGCTGGAGATTGCCGGCTCGGCCAGCCTGACGGGCGAGACACTTGCCGCCGCCATTACTGGCCGCCTCGATCAGGCTGGGGTTGCCGACCAGGCGCTGAAGGGCAAGGCCAATTTCACGCTCAATGCCGCCGGTACCTTGAGCGCGCCGGAGGTGAAGCTGACGGCGAACGCTGAGAATCTGGAGGTCGCCGGGCGGCGGCTTCAGGCGCTCGACGCGCGGATCGACGGCACGTTCGCGGCTGACGCGCCGAGCGGCACGATCGCCGTCAACGGCACCTACAACGACGCGCCGCTGGCACTGACGGCGGACCTCGCCACCGAAGGCTCGGTGCGCTCGCTCCGCAACCTCCTGCTGCGCCAAGGCCGCAACAACCTGTCCGGCACGCTGTCGCTGGACGGCCAGAACCGCCCCTCGGGCGATCTCGCGGTCGATGTGCCAGACGCTTCCACTCTTCTAGCGCTGGCCGGCCAGACCGGCTCGGGCGATCTGCGCGGCCGCCTCGCCTTCGCGCTCGGCAATGGTGGTACGCCGGTCGCCGACGTGGACCTGACCTCGGGAGGCGTCACGGTGGGCTCGAACAGGCTCGCCAACGCCCGGATCGACCTGCGCATTCAGAATTTCCTCCAGGCACCGCTGGCGGCGGGGACGATTCGTGCCGCCACGCTGCAGGCCGGCGGCCAGCGCATCGAGAATCTCGACGCGACGCTGGAGACCGTCAACGACGCGACCGCGATCAACGCACGAACGTCCCTCAACGGCGTGCCGACCCGTTTCAGCGGCGATGTCGCCTTCACCGACGCCGGCACGGTGGTGCAGCTTCGCACCCTCACCGCCGACATTCCGAACGCGCGGCTGGCGCTCCGCGAGCCCGCGACGGTGACGCTCGGCTCGGTTCGCACCACGCTCGGCACGCTGCGCTTCGATGTCGGCTCCGGCTCGCTCACCGCCTCCGGCTCGCTGGCGGACAGGCTCGATCTCGATCTCGCCCTGGAACGCCTGCCGCTGGCTCTGGCCAATCCCTTCGTCGCCGGGCTAGATGCCTCGGGCACGCTGGACGGCACGCTGAAGGTCGGCGGTCTTGCAAACGCCCCCGATCTCGACTTCGACCTGCGCGCGGCCGGCGTTCGCACCAGCCAGACCCGCGCAGCCAAGATCGACGCGGTCGATGCCGCCCTCGCGGGCCAGTATCGCGACGGAACCGCGACGCTGCGAACCGCCCGCGTCACGCTCGGCCAAGGCTCCGTCACCGCGACGGGCACTGTGGGTCAGTCGCTCGATCTCGACCTGCGCCTCGTGGACATTCCGGTCGCGCTCGCCAACGGCTTCGTTTCCGGCCTCGACGCCGGAGGCCTGTTGAACGGCACGGCCCGGGCCACCGGCTCGCTCCAGAACCCGGCCGTCACCTTCGACGTGGCGGGCGCGGGCATCACCGCCGCCGAGGTGCGCCGCGCGGGCGTGCAGCCCCTGTCGCTGGACGTGTCCGGTACCTATCGCGCCGCGACCGTTCGGATCGAGACAGCGCGGGTCGATGTCGGCTCCGGCCGACTGGAGGCGACCGGCAGCGTCGGCCGTGCCCTCGATCTCCAGCTTCAGCTCGTCGATTTCCCGGCCGCGCTCGCCAACGGCGTGCGCCCCGGCCTCGGCGCTTCCGGCACGCTCAACGGCACGGCCACCGCAACCGGCTCGATCAGCAATCCCGACGCGCGCTTCCAGCTTACCGGCCGGGATCTCACCGCCGCGCCGCTGCGCCAGTCCGGCGTGCGCCCGCTGGCGCTGGACGTCGCCGGCACCTATGCCGACGGCACGGCGCGCTTCGAACGCGGGCGGATCGATGTGGGCGACGGCTCGCTCGACCTGTCCGGCACGGTCGGCCGCGCCCTCGACCTATCGCTGACGCTCGACCGGCTGCCTGTGGCGCTCGCCAACGCCGCAAGGCCCGACCTCGACGCGCGCGGCACACTCTCGGGCACCGCCCGGGCCACCGGCTCGCTCTCGGCTCCCAATGCCGAGTTCGACCTGCGCGCCGACGCCGTCTCCGTGGCGCAGACGCGCCAGGCCGGAGCGCCGCCGATCGACGCGGTCGCCGCCGGAACCTTCGCCAATGGCAGCGCGAGCCTTCGCGCCGCTCGCATCACGCTCGGCTCCGGCCGCTTGGAGGCGACGGGTACGGTGGGCGAACGGCTCGATCTCGACGTTCAGCTCGTCAACATCCCGGCCTCGATCGCGGCCGCCGCCGCGCCCGATCTCGGCCCCCAGGGCACGCTCAACGGCAGGGTGCGCGCGGGCGGCACGATCGCGGCGCCCCAGGTTCAATACGACCTGTCGCTCGCCGGCTTCTCCGTGCAACCGACGCGGGACGCGGGCGTTGGCTCGCTCGCCATCGCCGCCAACGGCCAGTTCGCCGACAATCGCGTGACGCTGGACTCGACCCTGTCGGGCTCGGGCCTCCAGTTCGCCGCCAACGGCTCGGTCAATGTCGCGGGCACGCCGAGTTTCGACCTTCGCCTCGACGGCACGGCGCCGCTCTCGCTCGCCAACCGCATCCTGGCCGAGAACGGCCGCTCGGTTCAGGGAACGGCGCGCATCAACGCCACGGTGACCGGAACCGCCGCCAACCCGAACGTGGTCGGCACGGTCTCCACCGCCGGGGCGAGCTTCGTCGACACCGGCGCCAATCTGGCAGTGAACGGCATCAACGCGACGGTCGCGCTGAACGGCCAGACGGCGACACTGCAGGGCGTTACCGCGCAGCTCGGCGGCGGCGGCACGGTGTCGGTCTCCGGCACGATCGGCCTTGGCGCCGGCTTCCCGGCCGACCTCGCCATCCGCGTGCAGGACGGGCGCTACAGCGATGGCGAACTCGTCACCGTTCGCCTCAATGCCGGGCTGACGCTGCAAGGACCGTTGACGGGCGCGGCGGTTCTGGCCGGCACGATCGACGCGTCCGAGATCGCGATCCTCGTTCCCGACAATCTGCCGACCTCGGTCGCGCGCATCGACCTCAAGCGGCGCAACACGCCGCCGCCCGTCCTGCAGCAGCTGCGCGAGATCGACCCCAAGTCGGGTTCGGGCGGCACCACGAGTTCGGCCGGCATCAGCCTCAACGTCACGCTGAACGCGCCGAACCGCGTCTTCGTGCGCGGCCGGGGGTTGGATCTCGAGCTTGGCGGCACGATCCGTATCACCGGCCCGGTGTCGAATCTTGGCATCGCCGGCGCCTTCGAGCTGCGGCGCGGCCGCTTCCAACTTCTGTCGCGGCGCCTGAACTTCGAGCGCGCGACGTTGACCTTCGACGGTAATCTCGTGCCGACGCTGGATCTCCTGGCCTCCTCCGACACGGGCGAGGTGACGGTCTATGTCGCGATCACCGGCCCCGCCGCGAGCCCGAGCTTCGCCTTCTCCTCCTCCCCTGCCCTGCCGCAGGACGAGGTTCTGGCGCGGCTGATCTTCGGCCAGGGCACCTCGGACCTGTCGCCTGTCCAGATCGCCCAGCTCGCCAGCGCGGCGGCGCAGCTCGCCGGCGTCGGCGGGTCCACCGGGCTTCTCGACAATCTGCGCTCGCAGCTGGGCGTGGACGACATCGACGTGCGCACCACGGCGGACGGTCAGGCGGCCGTCGGCGTCGGGCGCTACCTCAACGAGAACACCTATGTCGGCGTGGATTCCACGGGCCGCGTCTCGATCGACCTTGATCTCGGGGCCGACATCAAGGCGCGCGGCGCGGTGACGGCGGGCGGTGGCGGCGAGGTCGGCATCTTCTACGAGAAGGAATATTGAGGCCCACTGGCCTGCATCCGCGCCCGCAACAATTCGCGGCTCCATGCGTTTGACGGGGATAAGAGGGACGGCCGGCCGATGAAGCCGGCCGCCCGCTCGCCGAAGGAGCGTAAGACATGAGCACAGAGTCCCTGAAATACGCCAAGTTCGATCGCGACGACGGCAAGAGCTACGCCTCGCCCATGGCCGTTGTGGAAGACGCCGGGCTGCATGGCGGCGAAAAGCGCTCGATCCTCGAAGAGTGGAAGCGCCGCGTCGCCGAGCACAATCGCGCCGACGGCATCCACACGATGGACCATGAGCTCGACAGCGCGATCGAACGTCTGGCGGGCCTCGGGACCTGACCACCTCATTCTGTCCATCGCATTCGCCGCAATCGTGAAAGCCGAGCCGCCCCTCCGGGCGGCTTTTTTTATGGGTGGGTCCGACCGCATGGCCCCGCCTGTCTCAGCCTCACGGAAAAGCGATTTGCCAGCTGTCGCCCCTGCGTTCCCGGACTTTGATGTAAATTCGAAAGACTCGCCGTGCTAGACATGCATCGAACGCATGGATGCCCTGGGACTTGACCCGGATGGAGCGGGCCGGTTTGCTTCCCGTCCGTTTGGTCTATCTCCCGACAGACCTTCAGACCCGCCGGACTCGCCTCACGAGCCCGGCACAGCGACGGATCGATCAGCGTGAACGAACAGCCCCTTGCCGACATCACCCTCGACCAGCTCAAGGAGCGCGGCTCGCAAGCGCTGACAACCGGCATTCGGGCGCTCTTCGCGGGCGATGCCCAGCGCTTCGCCCACCTCTCTTTCCGCCATGACGATCTGCTGCTCGACCTGTCCAAATGCGCGCTTTCGCCGGACGATCTCTCCGCGCTGATCGCCTATGCCGGCGTGGTCGGCGTCGAGGCCCGGCGCGACGCCATGTATGCCGGCGCGCGCATCAACACGACCGAGAACCGCTCCGTGCTGCATGTCGCGCTGCGCGCCCACGAAGAGGACGGGTTCAAGGCCGACGGCGAAAGCGTCGGCGCCGCCGTGGAGGAGGTTCTCCAGGCCATGGCGCGCTTTGCCTCCGGCATTCGCGACGGCTCGATTGCCGGCGCCACGGGCAAGCCGATCACCGACATCGTCAATATCGGCATCGGCGGCTCGGATCTCGGCCCCGTCATGGCCGCGATCGCCCTGTCGCCCTACCATGACGGCCCGCGCACGCATTTCGTCTCGAACATCGACGGCGCGCATATGGCGGACACGCTGGCGTTGGTCGATCCCGAGACCACGCTCTTCATCGTGGCCTCCAAGACCTTCACCACGATCGAGACCATGACCAACGCGCAGACCGCGCGCCGCTTCATCGCCGGCGCGCTGGGCGAAGCGGCAGTGGGCGCGCATTTCTGCGCCGTCTCCACCGCGCTCGATAAGGTCTCGGCTTTCGGCATCGGCGCGGATCGCACCTTCGGCTTCTGGGATTGGGTGGGCGGACGCTATTCCGTCTGGTCGGCGATCGGCCTGCCGCTGATGATCGCGATTGGCCCGGATCATTTCCGCCAGTTCCTCGACGGGGCGCGCGATCTCGACCGGCACTTTAAGTCGGCTCCGGCCGGCGAGAACCTGCCGATCCTGCTCGGACTTGCCGGCTGGTGGCACCGCGTGGCGCAGAACCATCCCTCGCGCGCCATCATCCCCTACGACCAGCGCCTCGCGCGCCTGCCTGCCTACCTCCAGCAGCTCGATATGGAGTCCAACGGCAAGCATGTCGGCCTCGACGGGCTGCGCACGCCGACCGCCACCGGCCCCGTGGTCTGGGGCGAGCCCGGCACCAATGGCCAGCACGCCTTCTTCCAGCTCCTGCACCAGGGCACGGACATCGTGCCGGTGGAGTTCATCGTCGGCGCCAACCCGCACGAGAGCGACCCGGCCATGCGCGTCCACCAGGACCTGCTGCTGGCTAACTGCCTCGCCCAGTCGGAAGCGCTGATGAAGGGCCGCACTCTGGAGGAAGCGCGCGAGCAACTGCTCAAGGCCGGGCGCTCGCCCGAGGAAGCCGAGCAGATCGCCCCCCACCGTGAGTTTTCCGGCGACCGGCCTTCGATTACCATCCTCTACGACAAGCTGACGCCCTTCGCCTTCGGTCGCCTCGTGGCGCTCTACGAGCACCGTGTCTTCGTCGAGGCGCAGCTTTTCGGCATCAACGCCTTCGATCAATGGGGCGTCGAACTCGGCAAGGAGCTGGCCACCGGCCTCCTCCCGGTCATCCAAGGAACCCAATCCGCCCAATCGCGCGATTCTTCGACCGCCGGCCTCGTGGCCGCGATCGCCGCACTCAGGAGCTGAACACGATGACGCCTGCCAGCCCCATCGCGCGCTCCCCGGCCGCCGAGAAGCCCGAACCGCGCCTCAACGACGCCGACACGATCGCCACCGAGATCGTCGAGAAGCTGACCTATTCCATCGGCAAGACCGTGAAGGCCGCGCGCCTGCACGACTGGCTGGAGGCCACGACCCTCGTTGTGCGCGATCGCATCATCGACAATTGGTTCGATTCCACG
This sequence comes from Aureimonas sp. AU40, assembly GCF_001463785.1. Lineage (NCBI taxonomy): Bacteria > Pseudomonadati > Pseudomonadota > Alphaproteobacteria > Hyphomicrobiales > Aurantimonadaceae > Aureimonas > Aureimonas sp. AU40. The sequence goes on along the minus strand of NZ_BBWL01000005.1, from coordinate 105,720 downwards.
ATCCGCACCTATGAGCGGCAGGACAAGCGCGTCTGCTATCTCTCGATGGAGTTTCTGATCGGCCGCCTTCTGCGCGACGCGATCAGCAACCTGAACCTCACCGAGCCGGTGCGCGAGGCGCTGGCGCGCTACGATGTCGATCTCGACCTCGTGGAGCTTCTGGAGCCGGACGCAGCCCTCGGAAACGGCGGCCTCGGCCGCCTCGCCGCCTGCTTCATGGAATCCATGGCGACCACGGGCGTTCCCGGTTTCGGCTACGGCATCCGCTATGTCCACGGCTTCTTCCGCCAGGAAGTGGTCGACGGCGCGCAGGTCGAGCTGCCCGAGACCTGGCTGAAGCACGGCAATCCTTGGGAGTTCGAGCGACGCGAAAGCTCCTACGAGATCGGCTTCGGCGGCAAGGTCTCCTCGATCGACGAGAACGGCAAGCCGCGCTTCGTCTGGCGCCCGGCCGAGCGCGTGCTCGCCGTCGCCTACGACACGCCGGTCGTCGGCTGGCGCGGCCAGCATGTGAACACGCTGCGCCTGTGGAGCGCGCAGTCGCTCGACCCGATTCTGCTCGACGCGTTCAACGCGGGCGACCATATCGGCGCGCTGCTGGAATCCAACAAGGCGGAGGCGATCACCCGCGTCCTCTATCCCGCCGATTCGCACCAGGCCGGCCAGGAGCTGCGCCTGCGCCAGGAATATTTCTTTTCCTCCGCCTCGCTGCAGGACATCATCCGCCGCCATCTCGCGCAGCATGACGACCTGACCAACCTTGCCGACAAGGTGGCGATCCAGCTTAACGACACGCATCCGGCCGTCTCGGTGGCCGAGCTGATGCGCCTCCTCGTGGACGTTCACGGCATGGAGTGGGACGCGGCCTGGAAGGTGACGCGCGACACGTTCAGCTACACCAACCACACGCTTCTGCCCGAAGCGCTGGAAACCTGGCCGATCCATCTCTTCGAGCGCCTGCTGCCGCGCCAGATGCAGATCATCTACCAGATCAACGCCGAGGTCCTGCGCGAGGCGACGACCGGAAAGGAACTCGACGGCGCCACCATCTCGGCGATCTCGCTGATCGACGAGAACAACGGCCGGCGCGTGCGCATGGGCCAGCTCGCCTTCGTCGGCAGTCATGCGGTGAACGGCGTTTCGGCACTGCACACCGAGCTGATGAAGGAGACGGTGTTCCGCGATCTTCATAAGGTCTACCCCACGCGCATCGAGAACAAGACCAATGGCGTGACGCCCCGCCGCTGGCTGTTCGAGGCCAATCCGGGCCTGACCAAGCTGATCGAGGAGACGATCGGCCCGCGCTTCAAGGACGAGATCGGCGAACTCATCAAGCTCGACCCGCATTCCGAGGATGCCGGTTTCCGTGAACGCTTCGCGGCTGTGAAGCGTCACAACAAGACGCGCCTCGCCCGCCTCGTGGAGGAGCGTCTGGCGATCCATCTCGATCCCGACGCGATCTTCGACATCCAGGTCAAGCGCATCCACGAGTACAAGCGCCAGCTTCTCAACATCCTGGAGACGGTGGCGCTCTACGAGCAGATCCGCTCGCTGCCCCATCTCGACTGGACCCCGCGCGTGAAGATCTTCGCCGGCAAGGCGGCGCCTTCCTACGTCCAGGCCAAGGAGATCATCCATCTGGCCGGCGATGTGGCGCGGGTCATCAATTCCGACCCGACCGTGCGCGGCCTTCTGAAGGTCGTCTTCATCCCGAACTACAATGTGAGTTTGGCCGAGATCATCATGCCGGCGGCGGACGTGTCGGAGCAGATCTCCACCGCCGGTCTGGAAGCCTCCGGCACGGGCAACATGAAGTTCGCGCTGAACGGCGCCCTGACGATCGGCACGCTCGACGGCGCCAATGTCGAGATGCTGGAGCACTTGGGCGAAGACAACATCTTCATCTTCGGCCTCAAGGCCGACGAAGTCGCCCGGATGCGCGCCGAGGACCATCGCGGCCAGAGCGTCATCGACAAGCAGCCCATGCTGCGCTCGGCGATCGACTCCATCTCGGCCGGCGTCTTCAGCCAGGACGATCCGAACCGATACGCCAATCTGATGAACTCCATCCGCGACCGCGACTGGTGGATGATCGCGGCCGACTTCCGCGCCTATTGGGACACGCAGCGCCAGCTCGACATGGTCTGGAAGGACCGCGCCAAGTGGGACGCGATCGCGGTTCGCAACACAGCCCGGATGGCCTGGTTCTCCTCCGACCGATCGATCGACGAGTACGCGCACGACATCTGGCGCGCCGGCCCGAAGGGGGCCTAAGCGCCCTCCCCTTCCCACGTCTTTTTCGCCGCGACAGGATCGCGGCGAAAAAACGTGTGGGCACCGCTTTCCCCTTGCTGGAAGGTCTGGTGCCACACGCTATGTTGATACGGGAAGATCGATATAGAAAACTGCGGGGGATCGCCGGCTGAGCCGGACACGCAGCGATCCTTGGGGGAGAGAACGGGATGGCCGACAGCCGGCGAGTGGCACCGATCGCGCGCGATACAATGGCCTATGTTTTGGCCGGCGGTCGCGGTTCGCGTCTGATGGAACTGACGGACGACCGGGCCAAGCCCGCCGTCTATTTCGGCGGCAAGTCCCGCATCATCGACTTCGCCCTGTCGAACGCGGTGAACTCGGGCATCCGCCGCATCGGCGTCGCGACCCAGTACAAGGCCCACTCGCTGATCCGGCATCTCCACCGGGGGTGGAACTTCCTGCGCCCGGGCCGCAACGAGAGCTTCGACGTCCTCCCCGCCTCGCAGCGCGTGTCGGAAGACCAATGGTATGCCGGCACGGCCGACGCCGTGTACCAGAACATCGACATCATCGAGGCCTACGCCCCTAAGTACATCATCATCCTGGCGGGCGACCACATCTACAAGATGGACTACGAGATCATGCTCCAGCAGCATGTGGACACGGGCTCCGACGTGACCGTCGGCTGTCTCGAAGTCCCGCGAATGGAAGCGGTCGGTTTCGGCGTCATGCATGTCGACGAAAAGGGCCAGATCACCGACTTCATCGAGAAGCCTGCCGATCCCCCGGCCATTCCCGGCCGGCCCGATACGGCGCTGGCGTCCATGGGCATCTACGTCTTCAACACGGCCTTCCTCGCCGACCAGCTGCGGCGCGACGCGGCCGACCCGAAGTCGAGCCGCGACTTCGGCAAGGACATCATCCCCCATATCGTCAAGCACGGCACGGCCTGGGCACACTCGTTCAACACGTCGGTCGTGCGCTCGGCCGCCGAATACGGCTCGTACTGGCGCGACGTCGGAACGGTGGACGCCTATTGGCAGGCCAATATCGACCTGACCGACGTGGTGCCACAGCTCGATATCTACGACCGCGACTGGCCGATCTGGACCTATGCCGACGTCACCCCGCCAGCCAAGTTCGTGCATGACGAGGAAGGGCGCCGTGGCATGGCGATCTCCTCGCTCGTCTCGGGCGACTGCATCATTTCGGGTGGCACGCTGCACCGCTCGCTCCTGTTCACGGGCGTTCGCCAGAACAGCTATTCCAAGCTGGACGAAGCGGTGGTCCTGCCGGGTTGCCATATTGGGCGCGGCGTGCGCATCACCAAGGCGGTGGTGGATCGCGGCGTCCATATTCCGGACGGGCTCGTCATCGGCGAGGACCCCGAACTCGACGCCCAGCGCTTCCGCCGCACGTCGAGCGGCGTTTGTCTCGTCACCAGGCCGATGATCGAACGGCTCAACTACAGATGACATCCGTCCTTTCCGTTGCATCGGAAGTCTTCCCCCTGGTGAAGACCGGCGGGCTTGCGGACGTCACGGGCGCCTTGCCGCTCGCGCTGGGGCCTCTGGGCATCGAGGTGCGCACGCTTCTCCCGGCCTATCCCAGCATCCTCGCCGAGATCGGCGAGGCCGTGAGCGTCGCCGAGATCGCCGATCTGTTCGGCGGGCCGGCGCGCATTCTCGCCACTGAGAAAGCCGGGCTCGACCTCCTGCTGCTCGACGCGCCGCATCTCTACAATCGGCCGGGCGGCCCCTATGTCGGGCCGAACGGCTACGACCATCCCGACAATTGGGCGCGCTTCGCCGCGCTCTGCAAGGCGGCGGCCGAGGTCGGCCTCGGCCTCGTGCCGGGCTATCGGCCCGACATCGTCCATGCTCACGATTGGCAGGCCGCGCTCGCCCCGGTCTATCTCGAGGCGGCGGGCGCGGGGCGCCCACGCACCGTCCTCACCATCCACAATCTCGCCTTTCAGGGCGCCTTTCCGCAGACGATCTTTTCCGAGCTCGGCCTGCCGGACAGCGCCTGGGGCATCGACGGCGTCGAGTATTACGGCTCGGTCGGCTATCTCAAGGGCGGCCTTCGCGCGGCCGACCGCATCACCACCGTCAGCCCGAACTATGCCGACGAGATCCTCCAGCCGGCCGGCGGCATGGGGCTCGACGGGCTTCTGCGCGGCCGGGCGGACCGGCTGACCGGTATCGTCAACGGCATCGACATCGATGTCTGGGACCCCGCCGCCGATCCCAACATCGCCGCGACCTTCACCCGCGACGAGCTGTTCCGCCGCGCCATCAACAAGCGCGCGCTGGAAACCGAGTTCGCGCTGGACGAAGACGAGACGCCCATCCTCGCCGTGGTCAGCCGCCTGACTTGGCAAAAGGGGCTCGACCTTCTGGCCGAGGCGGTGGACGACGTCGTGGTCGCCGGTTGCCGGCTGGTCGTGGTCGGCTCGGGCGACCGCCTCCTGGAAGGGGCGTTTCTCAGCGGCGCGGCGCGCCATTCGGGCCGTGTCGGCGTGCGCATCGGCTATGACGAGTTGCTCTCGCACCGCGTCCAGGCCGGCGCCGATGCGCTGCTCGTGCCCTCGCGCTTCGAGCCCTGCGGGCTGACGCAGCTTTATGCCCTGCGCTATGGCTGCCTGCCTGTCGTCAGCCGCGTCGGCGGCCTGGCCGATACGGTGATCGACGCGAATTTCGCAGCGCTCGCGGCAGGCGTTGCGACCGGCGTCATCTTCGCGCCCGTCACGCGCGAGGCTCTGCTCGACGGCATCACCCGCCTCACCCGCCTTTACGCCGACCCGTCGCTCTGGCGCGATCTGCAGCGCTCCGCCATGGCGGGCGACGTGTCCTGGACGGCCAGCGCCCGGCGCTATGCCGATCTCTATTCGAGCCTCTCCGAGGAAAGCCCCCGATGATCCGCACCGTCGCGACGACGCCCTATCTCGACCAGAAGCCCGGCACGTCCGGCCTGCGCAAGAAGGTGCCGCACTTCCAGCAGCCCCACTATGCCGAGAACTTCCTGCAGGCGATCTTCGACGCGACGGAGCGCCCGGCGGGCGCTTCGCTGGTGATCGGCGGCGACGGACGCTTCTTCAACGCCGAAGTGGTGCGCAAAGCGATCCGCATGGCGGCGGCCAACGGTGTCGCCAAGGTCGTGGTCGGCCAGAACGGCCTGCTCTCGACCCCCGCCGCCTCGAACCTGATCCGCCAGCGCAAGGCCGCCGGCGGTATCATCCTGTCCGCCTCGCACAATCCGGGCGGGCCGGACGGCGATTTCGGCATCAAGTACAACATCTCCAACGGCGGCCCCGCCCCCGAGGGCGTGACCGACGCGATCTACAAGCGCACGCGCGAGATCACCGAATACAAGATAGTGGAGGAGGACGCGCCGGACCTTTCCGTCGTCGGCACTTCGCGCCTGGGCGAAACCGAGGTCGAGATCGTCGATCCCGTCGCCGACTATGCGGCGCTGATGGAAACGCTGTTCGACTTCGGCGCCATTCGCGAGGCGATCAAGGGCGGGCTGACGCTGCGCTTCGACGCCATGCACGCCGTGACCGGTCCCTATGCCAAGGAAATCCTGGAGCGCCGGCTCGGAAGCCCGGAGGGTACGGTGATGAACGGCGTGCCGTCCGAAGATTTCGGCGGCGGCCATCCCGATCCCAACGTGGTCTGGGCCGCCCCGCTGGTCGATCTCCTGCTCGGCCCCACCGCGCCGGACTTCGGCGCGGCGTCGGATGGCGACGGTGATCGCAACATGATTCTCGGTCGGGGCATCGTGGTCACGCCCTCCGACTCGCTCGCCGTGCTCGCCGCCAACGCGCATCTGGCGCCGGGCTATGCCCGTGGCATCGCCGGTATCGCCCGCTCCATGCCGACCAGTGGCGCGGCCGACCGCGTCGCCAAGAAGCGCGGCATCGGCATCTACGAGACGCCGACCGGCTGGAAGTTCTTCGGCAATCTGCTCGACGCCGGCAAGGTGACGATCTGCGGCGAGGAGAGCGCCGGCACCGGCTCCGACCACGTACGCGAGAAGGACGGCCTCTGGGCGGTGCTGCTCTGGCTGAACATTCTCGCCGTGCGCAAGGAATCGGTGGCCGAGATCGTCAAGGGCCACTGGGCCGAGTTCGGGCGCAACTACTACCAGCGCCACGACTACGAGGAGGTCGACAAGACCGCTGCGGAAGGGCTGATGGAGAGCCTGCGCGATCGCCTCGCCTCCATGGCCGGCCAGCGCTTCGGCACGCTCGTCGTCTCGGAAGCCGACGACTTCTCCTACAAGGATCCGATCGACGGCTCGGTCTCGACCGGCCAGGGCGTGCGCATCGTCTTCTCCGGCGGCTCACGCATCGTCTTCCGCCTGTCGGGCACGGGCACAGTGGGCGCGACGCTCCGCGTCTATATCGAGCGTTTCGAGCCCGACGCGGCCAAGCATGATCTCTCGATCGAGGAAGCGTTGGGCGAGCTGGTGCGCACGGCCGACGCGATCGGCGAGATCACCAAGCGCACGGGCCGCACGGAACCCGACGTTCGCACGTGAGCACGCTCGCTTCCTCGCCCATCCGCTCCGGTTGGCGGGCGATTCGCCCCGTCCACTGGGCGCTCACTCTCGGGGTCGTGGCGCTTGCCGCCACGACCCTGCTCCTCATGGGCCGGGTGCCGATCTGCGAATGCGGATACGTCAAGCTCTGGCACGGCACAGTGGTGAGTTCGGAGAACTCGCAGCATCTGTCCGACTGGTACTCGCCCTCCCATCTCATCCACGGCTTCCTGTTCTACGGGGCGCTCTGGCTCGTCGCCCGGCGCTGGCCGATCGGCCGAAGGCTGGTGCTGGCCACGATCGTGGAAGCGGCCTGGGAAATCGTGGAGAACACCGACGCTATCATTCGCCATTATCGCGAGACCACCATCTCGCTCGACTACTTCGGCGACAGCGTCATCAATTCGGTGTCGGACATCGGTTTCATGATCGCCGGCTTTCTCTTCGCCGCGCGCCTGCCGATCTGGCTGACGGTCTTGATCGCGCTCGGATTCGAACTGCTGACCGGTTTCCTCATCCGCGATAACCTGACCTTGAACGTCCTCATGCTTCTCTACCCGCTGGATGCCGTGCGCGCATGGCAGGGCGGAGCCTGACCGGGCCACTGCGGGATCGAAGGAGAGGCCCTTGGCGAGCATCAGTGTGGAGCGCGGCGCGCCGGAGCGGCTGGGCGCGAGCGTCGCGGCGGACGGCGTCCATTTCGCCGTCTTCTCCGCCCATGCCGAGCGGATCGAGCTTTGCCTGTTCGAGCCCGGCGGCGTGCAGGAGCGTGAACGCCTGATCCTTCCCGGCCGCACGCCGGAGGGCGTCCATTTCGGCTTCGTGCCGGGGCTTGCCGTCGGCGCGCTTTATGGCCTGCGCGCCCACGGCCCCTACGCCCCCGAGCAGGGCCATAGGTTCGATGCATCGAAGCTGCTGGTCGATCCCTATGCCTCCCGGCTCGATCGGCCGTTTCTGTATCACGGCGCGCTGGCCGCCCCGCCCACGCGCGGGCTCGACACGACGCCCTTCGTGCCGCGCGCGGTGGTGGAGGACCTTCGGCGCGACGCCGCCCCCCTCCCCTTCGCCAAGCCGGGCTTCACCTACGAACTGCCCGTTCGCGCCTTCTCGCAGCGCCGCGTCGACCTGCCGCTGAATCTCCGCGGCACGTTAGGCGCGCTCGCCGAGCCCGCCTCGCTCGACCATCTCGTACGGCTCGGCGTCGAGACGGTGGAGCTGATGCCGCTGGCATCGGCCATCGACGAGCGCCACCTCGTCGCCCTCGGCCTCACCAATGCCTGGGGCTACAACACCGTCGCCCACGGCGCACCCGACCCGCGCCTCGTGCCAGGCGGCTGGGCCGAGGCGCGGCGTGTGGTGGAGGCGCTGCATGCGCGCGGCATCCGCGTGCTGCTCGACGTGGTGCTGAACCATTCCGGCGAAAGCGACCGGTTCGGCCCGACCTTCTCCTATCGCGGGCTGGACAACCGCACCTATTACGCCGCAGCGCCCGATGATCCCGACCAGCTCGTCAACGACACCGGTACGGGCAACACGTTCGCACTCTGGCGCAAGCCGGTGGCCGACATGGCGCTGGAGGCCCTGAAGCGCTGGGTCGAGGTCGGCGGGGTGGACGGGTTCCGCTACGATCTCGGCACGGTGCTCGGCCGCACGCCCGAGGGCTTCCGGCCCGACGCGTCGCTCCTCCAGAGGATCGCCGCCGATCCCGTGTTGAAGGACCGCGTCCATGTCGCGGAGCCCTGGGACATCGGCCCCGGCGGCTATCAGGTCGGCGCCTTTCCGCCACCCTTCCTGGAATGGCAGGACCGGTTCAGGGACGACGTGCGCCGCTTCTGGCGCGGCGATGCGGGAACGGTGTCGGCGCTGGCGACGCGCCTGTCGGGCTCGCCCGACCTGTTCGACCGGCCCGGCAGAAGCGCGTCCGACGGCGTCAACTTCATCACCGCCCATGACGGGTTCACGCTGCGCGACGTCGTGAGCTACGAGCAGAAGCACAACGAGGCCAACGGCGAGGGAAACCGCGACGGCCACGGTGACAACCATTCCTGGAACAATGGATGGGAAGGCGCGACGCAGGACCCCGCCATCACCGAGCGCCGCCGGCGCGACGCGCGCGCGTTGCTCGCGACCCTGTTCGTGGCGCGCGGCAATCCGATGATCGTCGCCGGCGACGAGTTGGGCCGCACGCAGGGCGGCAACAACAACGCCTATGCGCAGGACAACGAGATCTTCTGGATCGACTGGGCGGACGCCGACGACGCGCTCATTGCCTTCACCGGCCGGCTCCAGCGCCTGCGCCGCGCGCTGGAGCCGCTGTCGCGCGACCGCTTCCTGACGGGCGAGAGCGTCGCGGGAGAGCCGGACGCGCGCTGGCTGCGCGCCGATGGCGGCGAGATGGGGCCGGACGACTGGGCGGATGCCGGCCGCACGCTGCTGGCCCTTCGCATGGCCGGCGAGCGCGAGGCGGCGCTGATCTATATCAACCGGGGCTTTGAGCCCCTCTCGATCCGGCCGCCCGAGCCGAAGGAAGGGCGCAGCCTCTGGCTGGAGCTGACGAGCGACCGACCGGACGCCGAGCCGCGCCCGCTCGGCGGCGTGTTCGAGCTCGGCGCCCGCGCCATCGCAATCCTGCGCGAGGGCTGAGAACGCCCTGAAGCTCTGCTGAAAGAGGCCAGTGCGTTCGGTGAAGAGTGCGGGAAATCGTTCGGCCCGCGCTAGGATTGGGCGGTCGCTTGCCTCGCAAAGCCGGGGATAGGGCGCGGGCGGATTTGCACGAGGCCGGCCAAGCCCTTACATCGGATAGGCTCCTGCCAGGGAAGACCGCCCTCCATGCCCATCCAGCTCCTGCCCGAAACGCTTATCGACCAGATCGCCGCCGGCGAAGTGGTGGAGCGGCCGGCGAGCGTCGTGAAGGAACTGGTGGAAAACGCGCTGGACGCGGGCGCGCGCCGGGTCGAGATCGTCACCGCCGGCGGCGGCAAGAGCCTGCTTCGCATCACCGACGACGGAGGCGGCATCCCCGCCGCCGAACTGCCGCTCGCCATCCGCCGCCATTGCACCTCCAAGATGGCGGGCGGGTTGGAAGGCATCGATACGCTCGGCTTTCGCGGCGAGGCGCTGCCCTCGATCGGATCGGTCGCCCGCCTTACCTTGCGCTCGCGCGCACGCGGCGCGGAGGGCGCGCACGAAATTCGCGTCGACAATGGCGCGCAGGACGGGCCGCGCCCGGCCGCGCTCTCGGCCGGGACGATGGTCGAGGTGCGCGATCTCTTCCACTCCGTGCCCGCACGGCTGAAATTTTTGAAGACCGACCGAGCCGAGGCCGCCGCGATCACCGAGACGGTGCGGCGCATCGCCATCGCCTTTCCCGCCGTGCGCTTCGAGCTTGCGGGCGAGGACCGGGCCGAGACGGTACTCGCCGCCGGCACGCCGGAAGCGCGCGTCGGGCAGATCGTAGGGCCGGAATTTCTCGACAATGCCGTGGCGCTCGACGCCGTTCGCGAGGGCGTGCGGCTCACCGGCTGGGCAGGGCTGCCGACCTATCATCGCGGCAATGCGCAGCACCAATATGCCTATGTGAACGGGCGGCCGGTGCGCGACAAGATGATCCTCTCGGCCATTCGTGGCGCCTATGTCGATTTCGTGCCGCGCGATCGCTACCCCGTCTGCGTCCTATTCTTCGACGTTGATCCGCGCGACGTGGACGTGAACGTCCACCCGGCCAAGGCCGACGTGCGCTTTCGCGACCCGGCTTTGGTGCGTGGGCTCATCGTCGGCGCCATTCGCCAGGCGCTCGGCGGCATGAGCCTTCGCGCCTCGACCGAAGGCGCCGAGGGGCTGATGGCGCGGTTTCGTCCAGGCGGCATGGGCGCGCCTAGCGAGCCCGCACCCCCGCCCTTTTCCGGCCCAGCGGCGCCCGGTGCGATGGCGGCGAGCGAGCGCGGCGCGTCCGCCGTTCTCGGTCGGCGCACGGGGGGCTTTCGCGAGCGGGGGGACACGCCTTTCGAGGCGGCGACGAATTTCTTCCGCCCGCTGGAGACGCCCTCCGTGCGCGAGCCCGCGCCGCGCATGGCGGGCTTCGAGCCGGCCGCGCGGCCCGTGCGCGAGGCCGAGCAGGCCCCCGCACCGGCCGGCGCCGAGTTTCCGCTAGGGGCGGCGCGCGCCCAGATCGACAAGGCCTTCATCGTCTCGGAAACGCAGGACAGTCTGGTGATCGTGGACCAGCACGCCGCGCATGAGCGGCTGGTCTACGAAGCGCTGAAGGAGGCACTGCATACCGACGCCATCCCCGCGCAGATGCTGCTGATCCCCGACATCGTGGACTGCACGGAAAGCGAGGCGGAGCGCCTTGGCGAGGAAGCCGAGACGCTGTCGCGTTTCGGCCTCATCCTGGAGCGCTTCGGCCCCGGCGCGGTGATGGTGCGCGGCACGCCCGCGATCCTGGGCGAGGTGGATGCCAAGGCGCTCGTGCGCGATCTCGCCGACGAATTGTTCGAGGGCGGTCAGGTGGGCCTTAAGGCGCGGATCGACCATGTGGCGGCGACCATGGCCTGCCACGGCTCGGTGCGCTCGGGCCGCCGGCTTCAGCCGGCCGAGATGAACGCGCTTCTGCGCCAGATGGAGCGCACGCCGGGCTCCGGCCAGTGCAACCACGGTCGCCCGACCTTCATCGAACTGAAGCTCGCCGACATCGAACGCCTGTTCGGGCGGCGTTGACATCAAGGGCCTCTCGGCCGAACACAGGGTTCAGAGACTGTTCGACAACTCGGTCGGGTCGGTCCGTCGGCGCTTTTCTGCCGTCTCATCGTTGCCAATCCTCGCCGATGCCGCTGGCATCGACTGCGTTTGGCGCCTCGCGAACGGCAAAAAATCACTCGACGGCCCTCAGCCGCCAAGTTGTCAAACAGTCTCTCAAGACGCCGGCCATGCCGGCCACGGACAAATGGACACGAGCATGATGAACCGGATGGACAGCGGCGGCGAAGCCAAGCTGCATTATGGCGACGGCGATTTCGAGGTGGTGCGCCCCGGCGCCTTCGTGCGCTGCGCGGTGACGGGCGAGGCGATCCCGCTCGATCTGCTGCGCTACTGGAACGTCGAGCGTCAGGAGCCCTACCGGGACGCCGCCGCCTCGCTCCAGCGCGAACTCGACCTCGCCCCGGCGCGCCGCCGGGGCTAAGTCGATTTAGAGCGCCTCACAAAACCTCTGGGCGGAGGATGGTCGAGGGATGTTCGGCCGAGGACGAGGAGCGAGGCGCAGTCGATGCCGGCGGCATCGGCGAGCATTCGCGATGAAGTCCCCGGCGGAAAGACTAGGGCCAGCCGACCCCACGAGGTTTTGTTTAGCGCTCTTAGGCCGAAGCGCGCTCCGCGAAGCGCGCCAACGCAGCGCGAACCAGCGCCTCGCCCGTGTCCGACTCGGCGAAGTGAAGCTCGGCTTGGAGCACCTTGGCGAGCCGGTTGAGGCCGCGCATCGGCCCCGTGTCCTGGCTGCGAAACCGTGTCTTGTCCTTGGCGGTGGTGACGAGATCGAGGCCGAGACTGTCGGCCTCGCCCAAGAGATCGCGCGCGTTCTCGGCCGTGAAGGCATGATGGTCGGGGAAGCTGCGGGTCGCCACGATTTCCGCCCCCGCGAGCCGCAGCGAGGCGTAGAACTTCTCGGGGTCCGCGATGCCGGCGAAGGCGAGGCAGCGCCGACCCTGGAACTCGGCGGCATTGGGCGCGAACGTCGCGGCGCGGTGGATCGGCAGGCCGCTCCGGCCGAGGCGAGAGGCCAGCGCACCGCTGGGCTCGGGGTCGCCGACGAGAAGCCAAGCGTCGGCATGGGCGATCTGCGCGCCGAGCGGCGCGCGCAAGGGGCCGGCGGGCAGGAGCCGCCCATTGCCGAGGCCACGCCTCGCATCCACCACGAGCAGCGCCAGATCGAAGCGGAGGCGCGCGCTCTGGAATCCGTCGTCCATGATGGCGACATCGCAGCCGGCCTCGGCCAGAAGCCGGGCGCCGGCCGCGCGGTCCCGCCCCACCACGGTCGGCGCGAGGTCGGCCAGCAGCAGCGGCTCGTCGCCCACAAGATCGGCCGCGTGGCGCATGGGGTCCACCAAAAGCGGCGCCCCGGCTTGCCCGCCATGGCCGCGCGAGAGGAAGCCGGGCTTGCGGCCGAGCGCCAGGGCGGCGCGGCCCAGCGCCAAGGCGGTCGGCGTCTTGCCCCCTCCCCCCACGGTCGGGTTGCCGACGCAGATGACTGGCAGGGGCGCCTGGACGCGCGCCCCGCGTTCCAGATTGCGGCGTGCCACCGTGCCATAGGCCAAGGCCGGCAACGCCAGAAGGCGCGAGCGAAAGCCCGGCGCTTCGCGCCACCAGAAGCCGGGCGCCGTGCCGAACAGTGCCATCTCAGCCGCCCCAGTCCATACGGCTGGACAGACGCAGCGGCAGGAGGAAGGGGTCGAGTGCGGCCATGGTGCGCTTCAGCGCGCCGCCCATGTCGGCGACGCTTTCGCGCCCAGCCGTGATCATCTGCCGGCGCGCGGCCGGCCGGTCGAACAGCTCCGACACCGCGGCGCCGAGTTCCGCCTCGTCCTGCACGATCCAGGCCCCGCCCTTGTCGATCAGGCGATGGTAGACCTCGCGGAAATTCTGGACATAGCGGCCTGACAGGATGGCCGTGCCGAGCATGGCGGCTTCCAGCGGGTTCTGCCCGCCCTCGCCCCGGATCGACTTGCCCATGAAGGCGATTTCGGTCAGCCGGGCGTAGAAGCCCATGTCGCCCATCGTGTCGCCGAGAAAGATGTCGGTGGTCGGCAGCGGCAGTTCGCCCCGGCTCCAGCGCGCCACCTGCAGCCCCCTGGCTTCGAGATCGCGGTGGATGGCGTCCGCCCGGTCGACATGGCGCGGCACGATGATGGTGAGGAGCCGTCCGCGCTCTTCCCGAAGGCGCAGATGGATATTGGCGGCGATCTCCTCCTCGCCCTCGTGCGTGGAGAGGGCGGCCCAGACCGGGCGCATACCGATGCCCCGGCGCGTGTCCTCGAGATCTTCCAGATTGGCGGGCGGCGCCTCGACATCGGCCTTCAGATTTCCCGCGACCGTGACGGCGCGCGCGCCGAGGAGATGGTAGCGCTCGCCGTCGATCTCGGACTGGGCGACGACATGGGCGAGCTTCGAAAGCAGCGCCTCGGCGACGCCCGGCGCCGATTTCCATCGCTTGAAGGAGCGGTCCGACAGGCGGGCATTGACCAGGACCTGCGGAATGCGCCGCGCGGCGAGCTCGGTCATCGTGGTCGGCCAGATCTCGCTTTCGGCGACGATGGCGAGCTCCGGCTGCCAATGGTCGAGAAAGCGCGAGACGCAAGGCTTGAGGTCGAGCGGGACATATTGGTGGATGACGCTGTCGCCGAGCCGCTCCTGCACTGTGGCCGCCGAGGTGACGGTGCCCGTCGTCATCACCACGGTAATGCCGTCATCGGCGATGGCGGCGACGAGCGGCGCCACGGCGGCGCTTTCCCCCATCGAGGCGGCATGGACCCAGACCAGCGGCACGCCCGGCGGGCGGATCTCGCTCGGCACGCCGTAGCGCTCGCGTCGGCGCTCCTTGTCTTCCTTGCCGCGCGAGGCGCGCCAGCTCACATAGGAGCCGGCCGCCGGATAGGCGAGCGAGCCGGCGACGCGATAGGCGGTCAGCGCCGCCTTGGCCCATTTGTCGTTCAATGCGATGTCTTTCGGTCCGCCAGGTCCGCGGCCCGCCGGTTCGCCCTTTCGATGGCGAGCGTCAGCTGGGCGCGAATCGCCTCCAACTCGTCCGCGCCGGCCTGAGGCGGCACGAAGATCGGCTCTTCCATGACCACGGCAATGCGGCCGAAGGGCAGCGGAAGGGTGGTTTTGTCCCAGGTTTTTTCAAGGACGCGGCGGCGGCTGGTGACGGCGGCGCTGGGCACGATCGGCCGGCCCGACAGGCGAGCGAGAGTGACGATGCCGAGGCCCGCCTCGCGCGGAGTGCCCTTGGGCACGTCGGCGATCATGCAGATGCCCAAACCATCGTCCAGGGCACGCTTCATGCGGATCAGGGCGCGCACCCCGCCCTTTTCGGACGCGGCCTCGCGCACGCGCCCGCCCGAGCCGCGCACCGTCTCGATGCCGAAACGCTCCACCACGGCGGCGTTGATCTCGGCGTCGGCGCTGCGCGACAGGAGCGCGAGATAGGGCAGATCGCGCGGGCGGAAGAAGGGCGCGAGCAGATGCTGCCCGTGCCAGAGCGCGACGATCGCGGGATGCTCCCGGTGCAGGATGGCGTCGAAGTCGCTGGAGTCGGCGGCCGGGCGCTGCGACGCGCGAATGCCGCGCAGCGCCTCGTAGATGAGGCGGCCGACGAAGCGCACGGCGCCGGGCGAGCGCGAAGCCGCCTTCAGCCGACGCTGCAGGCGCACCCGCCATTTGCGGCGCTTAGGCCGCGTGGCCGGGGCGGTCTTCTGGTCCTCTTCGGCCGGCGGCACCGGGCCTCTAGCGCCGGTCACTGGCCCTGCGGGTCGAGGAGCCGGTGCATGTGGACGATGAAGTAGCGCATGGCCGCGTTGTCGACGGTGGCCTGCGCCTTGCCGCGCCAAGCGGCGAGCGCAGAGGCGTAGTCGGGATAGATGCCGACGATGTCGAGCGCCGACAGGTCGCGGAAATCCACCGCATCCAGACTGTTCAGCTCGCCGCCGAACACGAGATGCAGCAGCTGCTTGGGCTTTTCTTCGCTGACCATTCGAACAGTCTCCGATTGACGGGATAGGCGGACCAAAGGGGAGGACGGCGGCCTGTTCAGGCCGCTTCGAGACCGTAATCCAGGAGGCGACGAACCGCGCCCTGCGCGCCGGCCACGAGGACGCCATGCCTTTCCGGGGCGGGATTGTAAAGATGCGGCTGGCCGTCGGCGCGAACGAGACGTCCGCCGGCCCGCTCCAGGATCAGATCGCCCGCCGCGATGTCCCAATCGTTGGCGCGCGCGCCGACCAGCGTCCCGTCCAGCCGGCCGCTCGCCACCATGGCGAGGCGATAGGCGAGCGAGGGAACGTTGGCGGCAAAATCGATCTCCCCGCCCCGCAGGCCTTCCAGCCGGCGGCGCATGGAATCGGGCATGGACAGAAGCAGCTTACGCTTGCGCTCGAAGGCCGAGACGGCGATGGGCTGGTCGTTCAGCGTCGCAGCGCCATCGGCAGTCGCGCCGAACACCTCGCCCAGCGCCGGCGCGTCGAGCACGCCCGCGATCGGCCGCCCTTCGCCGATCACCGCGACGGAGATACACCAGGTCGTCTCGCCCCGCAGAAAGGCGCGCGTGCCGTCGATCGGGTCCACCACGAAGAAGCGCTGCTCGCCCGCCCCGGCAGGCTGGGCGGCGGTTTCCTCCGAGATCCAGCCATAGTGCGGCCGGGCTGCCAGCAGAACGCGGCGCAGATGGGCATCGGCCGCGAAATCGGCCTCCGACACGGGCGAGGAGCCCTTCCACCAGACCTCCGGCTCCCGCTTCCAGAAGCCGAGCGCGATGCGCCCGGCCTCGGCGGCGGCGGTCCGGATCAGCGCGAGATCGTCCTCCGGCGTGAACATCCCTAGCGGCCCGCGACCGTCATCTCACCGATGCGCAAGCTCGGCACCACCAGCGAGAAGCGCGTGTCGCCATCGTTCGCCGGTTCGATCGCGGCGAACATGTCGGTGAGATTGCCGGCGATGGTGAACTCCGAAACCGGGCCGGCGAGTTCGCCATTCTCGATCAGGAAGCCCGAGGCGCCGCAGCTATAATCGCCGGTCACGAGATTGGCGCCGTGCCCGATCGTCTCGGTGACGTAGATGCCCCGCCCCGTGTCGCGGATCAGCTCGGCGGCGCTGCGGGCGCCCGGCGTCAGCGTGACGTTGGAGGACGAGGGCGAAACGCCGCTGGAGGAGCGCGAGGCGCGGCCGTTGGAAGCAAGGTTCAACTCGCGCGCCGTGGCGCTATCCAGCACCCAGTTGCGCAAGGTGCCGTTCTCGACCAGCATCAATCGCTCGCCGCGCACGCCTTCGCCGTCGAAGGGGCGCGAGCCCGGACGGCGGGCCAGCTGCGGATCGTCCACGAGGTCGAGCCCCTCGGGCAGGACGCGCTCGCCCATCCGGTCCTTCAGGAAGCTGGTGCGCCGGGCGATGGAGGCGCCGTTCAGCGCGCCGACCAAGCTGCCGATAAAGCCGCGAGAAACGCGGGGGTCGAGCACGATGGCATAGCGCCCGGTGTCCATCTTCGCAGGGTGGAGGCGGCGCACCGCGCGCTCGCCAGCCCGCCGGCCGATCGCCTCGGCCGCGTCGAGATCGCCGGCGTGGATGCGCGAATCGAAGTCGTAGTCGCGCTCCATGCCCGTGCCCTCGCCGGCGACCACGCTGACCGAGCGCGAGAAGCCCGAGCGCAGGCGCGACCCGGAAAAGCCGGTGGAAGTGACGAGCACGAGACCCGACGTGCCGAAGCCCGACGTCGCGCCGCTGGAATTGCTGACGCCCTGAACGGCAAGCGCCGCGGCTTCCAGCGCCTTGGCCTCGTCGGCCAGCGCCGCGCCATCCGGCTCGGTCGGATCATAGAGGTCGAGCCCGTCCGCCCCGTCCGACAAGAGGCTCGCGTCGGCGAGACCGGCATAGGGGTCTTCCGGCGAAACGCGCGCCATGGCGACGGCGCGCTCGGCGAGCCTTTGCGGGTCGGAGCGGAGATCGGACGAAACGGTCGCGACCCGCCGGCCGACGAAGACGCGCAGCGAGACCTCGTCGCTCTCGCTGGATTCCAGCTCCTCCACGCGGCCCATGCGCACCTGCACTGACCGCGAGCGCGCGCTCACCACGGCGGCGTCGGCGGCGTCGGCGCCGCTGCGACGAGCAGCCTCGACCAGCCTTGCGCCGAGGTCGAGAAGGCGCGGAATATCGTCATTCATGGGGGAACCGCCGAAACTTTTGCACTTGCACCATCTATTATGCCATTCGCTGCCTTCAAGCCGAATTGACCGACCGCCCTGGAGGATTCCCCGTGGAACAAACCGTCCCGCTGTTTCTGGAAATCCTTCTGATCCTCGGCGGCGGCATCCTGGCCGGCACCTTGTTCAAGCGGATCGGCCTCGGCACCGTTCTCGGCTATCTCTTCGCCGGGATCGTGCTCGGGCCGCTGCTCCGCGTCGTGGAAAGCGGCCAGAACGAGATCCTGCATATCGGCGAACTCGGCGTCGTCTTCCTTTTGTTCATCATCGGCCTGGAACTCAAGCCCTCGCGTCTCTGGTCGCTGCGCCGGCAGATCTTCGGCCTCGGCCTCGCGCAGGTTCTCTTGACGGGCGCGGCGCTCACCGCCGCCCTCGCCTTCCTGCCGCTCGGCTGGCGCGCGGCCTGTGTCATCGGCTTCGGCTTCGCCCTTTCCTCCACCGCCTTCGCGCTGCAGCTTCTGGAGGAGGCGGGCGAGCTCAACACGCGCTTCGGCCAGACCTCCTTCTCGGTTCTCCTGTTCCAGGACCTCGCCATCGTGCCGCTTCTGGCGGCACTGCCGATTCTGGCGCCGGGCGGGGGCGATGCGGGGATCGACGTGCGGGCCGTGGGAATGAGCTTCGCCGCGCTCGGTGCGCTGGTCCTGTCGGGCCGCTACCTCATCAACCCGCTGTTTCGAATTCTCGCCAATTCAGGCGCGCGCGAGGTGATGATCGGCGCGGCGCTCTTCGTGGTGCTGGCTTCGGCGCTGCTCATGGCGCTGGCCGGCTTCTCCATGGCCATGGGCGCCTTCATCGCCGGCGTGCTGCTCGCCGAATCCAACTACCGGCACGAGCTGGAAGCCAATATCGACCCGTTCCGCGGCCTGCTGCTCGGTCTGTTCTTCATCGCCGTCGGCCTGTCGCTCGACATCACGGTGATCGCCGACAATTGGTGGATCATTCTGCTCGCCGCCCCCGCGCTGATGCTGGTGAAGGCCGCCGTTCTCTTTCCGCTCTGCCTCCTGTTCGGCGAAAGCCGGCAGACGGCGCTGCGCACGGCGCTGATCCTGCCGCAGGGCGGCGAGTTCGCCTTCGTGCTCTTCTCGGCCGCTTCCTCGGCTGCGATCTTCGACGGGCAGATCGGCTCGCTCCTCGTCTCCGTCGTCACGCTGTCCATGGCGCTGACGCCGCTCACCGCCTATCTCGGCCGCCGCCTGTCGGGCGAGGATGCCGAGTTGGAGGAATTGGAGGAGGATTTCGCCGGTGCCGGCGCCGACATCCTGATGATCGGCTTCTCGCGCTTCGGCCAGATGGCGGCGCAGGTGCTGCTTTCCAGCGGCTACGACATGACGATCCTCGACTCCTCGGCCGAGCGCATCAAATCGGCCGGGCGGTTCGGCTTCCGCATCTATTTCGGCTCGGGCCTGCGGCGCGACGTGCTGGCCGCTGCCGGCATCAGGCAGGCCAAGGTCGTCCTGGTCTGCACCAACAAGCCTGAGATCACCAATGGCGTGGTTGATCTGATCCGCTCGGAATTTCCAGAGACGCGGCTTTTCGTGCGCTCCTACGACCGAAACCATTCGCTGTCGCTGCGCGAGCGGGGCGTCGCCTTCGAGCTGCGCGAAACGCTGGAATCGGCGCTGCGCTTCGGCGGCGAGACGCTGCGCGAGCTGGGCTTCGAGCCGGGGCGCATCGAGGAGATCGTCGACGACGTGCGCCGACGCGACGCCGAGCGGCTGGCGCTCCAGCAGGCGCGCGGCGCGGGCGTCGGCGGCGGCAGCGTGCTCGCCCCCTCGCGCGTTTCGCCCGAGCCCCTCACCCGCCCACGCCGGGCCGACGGCGCCGTGCGCCAGCCGCGCGGCGCGCCCCCGCGCCACCTGCAGGAGGCCGCCGAGCGGCAGCCGAGCGAGGCCGCCCCGCCGGCTTGAGCGCCCACGGAACTGGGAGCCGGCGGCGGAGTTTAGGTCTGACCTTTTCGCTTCTGGCCCCCGCTGCTTTGATGAACAAACGCCTTCAGTTTCACGCCGATCGCATCGGCCTTGTCATGGTCGATCCCGCCGCGTTCGAGATCGAGCAGCACAAGCATGGGCGTGGAAACCGCGTTTGCTTCTCGACCGGCGAGAAGATCACCGACAAGCGCCTGAAGGCGCGGATCAAGGCGCTGGTGATTCCGCCTGCCTGGACGGACGTCCGGATCTGCGTCGAGGAGAACGGCCATATCCAGGCCGTCGGGCGCGACGAGAAGGGGCGCATCCAGTATCGCTATCACGACTCGTGGGTCAGCGTGCGCAACGCGGTGAAGACCGAACGCCTCCTGCGCTTCGGCCGCGCCCTGCCCAAGCTGCGTCGGCGCATCGGCAAGGACCTGCGCCGCCGCGCGCTGGACCGGCAGACCACCTCGGCCGTCGCCGCCCGCCTGATCGACGTGTCCGCCATGAGGCCGGGGCACGAGAAATATGCCGAGGATGGCGGGCGTGGCGTCGCCTCGCTGCGCAAGGGCAATCTGACCGTCAAGAAGAGCCGCGCCACGCTGCGCTTCGTCGGAAAGTCGAGCAAGCTCAACGTCGTGGAGATCGAGGATCGTTCGCTGGTTCGCTCGCTCGAAAAGATGCGCGCCCAGAAGGGCAAGCGTCTGTTCCGTTTTCGCGGCGAGGACGCCAAGCCCCGCGACCTGACCGCGACGCTGCTCAACGAATATCTTAAGGACGCCGCGCACGCCAAGATTTCGGCCAAGGACTTCCGCACCTTCCACGGCTCGGCCGAGGCGCTGCGCTTTTTGGTGGAAGAGGTGACGCCGACTGACGCCGACACCGACGCCAAGCGACGGCGCGTCATCGGCAAGGCGATGAAGGCGGTGAGCGAGATGCTGCGCAACACGCCGGCCGTAGCGCGAGCGTCCTACGTCCATCCCGAGATCGTCTCGGCCTTCGAGACCGATCGCCTGCCCGCCGACCTTCTCAAGGGCCGCTGCCGCGAGGGGCTGACCAAGGCGGAAAGCGCGCTTATGCGGTTTCTGGAAGAGACGGCGACGCGCTGAAGCCTCTCAGCCGTCGGGCAATGCGAAAACCCAACGACCTGAAGCGTTAGCCCGCCAGCCGCAGACGCGCTTCCAAGGCCTCGCCGACGCGGCGCTTGGTCTCTTCGCGCAGGGCGGCGGTTTCATCGATGATGACGCGCGCGCGCATGAAGTCGAGAACCTTGTAGGTCGAGACCTCTGGCTGGATCAGAACGTCCGGCGCGATGCAGCCGAGCTTGGCGCGGATGATGGCGTGCATCATCAGTTGCGAGGCGCCGAACATGGCCTCCATGGGCGAAGGCATGAGCGAGCCCGAATCGACCGGCCCGCCCGTCACGTCGCAGGCGACGACGAAGTCGGTCTCCTCCGCCACCACGTCGAAGGGCAGCGGGTTGCTGATGCCGCCGTCGATCAGCACCTCCTCGTCGCGCCGCACCGGGCGAAACACGGCGGGAAGCGCGACGGAGGCGCCGACCGCACTCGGCAGATCGCCCGTGCGCAGCGGCCGCTCGCCGCCGGCAAAGAAGCTCGTCGCCATGACGGTCAGCGGAATGCGCAGTTCCTCGAACGTCCTGGGTACGATCTCCGGCAGGAAGGCGGCCACGACCTTTTCGGCATTGAGCTGGCCGAAGCGGAAGCCGCCATCGGCCAGGAATTCGCCGAGGCTCGCCGGCCGCGTGCGCCAGAGCTTGCCGACCACGAGGCGGCGATGGGCGAGAGACTGGAGAACGTGGTCCTCGATCTCTATGCCGGTCAGCCCGGCGGCATAGGCCGCGCCGATCAGCGCGCCGATCGAGCTACCGGCGATATGGGCGGGGCGCAGGCCCAGCTCGTCCAGCGCGCGCAGGACATGGATATGCGCGATCCCCCGCGCCCCGCCCCCGCCGAGCGCCAGACCGAGGCGCGGCAGAGGGGTGGAACCGGAGGACGCGAGGGGTTGGTTCATGGGACCTGTCGGCTGGCGCTAGAGCATTTCCAGGCAAAGCGGATGCGCTATGCCGTTGGATAATGCGACGAAGTCAAAGACCTAGAGCAGTTCTAGTGAATCCTTACTCACCGGAATTGCTCTAGTCGGCGCCCCGAAAATGGATCGCCGACCGGGTTTCGCCAAGGTCTTTCGACGTCTCGCTGGGGCGATCAGCTTCCGGCCGGGCCGACGGTGACGATCGTCGGGTCGGTGGCGAGCAATTCCTTGGCGACGCGCTTGGCGTCGTCCATCGTCACCGCGTCGATCAGGCCCTGGCGCTTGTCGATGTAGTCGACGCCGAGGTCTTCGAGTTGGATGCCGACCAGGGTCGAGGCGATGGACAGCGACGACGACAGGTTCTGCACGGCGTAGGAGCCCTTCACGAAGGCCTTGGCCTTGGCGAGTTCGTCCTCGGTCGGGCCGTTCTCGGCCATGCGCTTCAGCTCGGTGCGGATGATCGCGATGCTCTCGCTCGCCTTGTCGGCACGCGTCGCAGTCGAGCCTGCCAGCATGGCGGCATGGTCGAAGCTGGAAAGCCCGGTGCCGACGCCGTAGGCGAGGCCGCGCTTTTCGCGGATTTCCTGGTAGAGGCGCGAGGAGAAGGTGCCGCCGCCCAGGACATGGTTCACGAGATAGGCGGCGAAGAAGTCGGGGTCCTTGCGCTGAACGCCCGGCAGCGCGAACTGGATCTGCGTCTGCGGCACGTCGAGCGTCACCGTCTCGCTCTTGCCCGTCACCGGACGGATGTCGGGAACGGGTTTAAGCTCGGCGGTCTGGCGCAAGGGGCCGAAGGTCTCGTCCAGCCGCCGCTTCAGCGTCTCCGGGCTGATCGCGCCGACGACGCCGACCACCAGATTGTCACGGCCGAAATGCGTGGCGCGGAACGACTTGAGATCGTCCGCCGTCACGCTGGCGAGCGTCTCCTGCGTGCCCTCCAGCGGCCGGGAATAGGCATGGTCGGGGAACACGGTGCGGCGGAAGGCGCGCGAGGCGAGCGTGCCGGGGTCCTGCTCGTTGGCGCGGATATTGGCCGCGATCTGGCCCCGGATGCGCGCCACCGGCTCCTCGTCGAAGCGCGGCTCGTTCAGCGAGAGCTTCAGGAGGCGGAAGGCCTCGTCCTCGTTCTCGACGATGGTGCGGAAATTGCCGGAGAAATTGTCGAAGCCTGCGTCATAGGAGAGAGCGACGCCGAGTTCGTCCAGCTTGCCCTGAAAATCCTGGCTCTTGATGTCGCCGGCGCCCTCGTCCAAGAGGCCCGACAGGAGATTGGCCGTGCCCTCCTTGCCGGGCGCGTCCTGCGTCGAGCCCGCTCCCTTGAAGGCGAAGCGCATGGCGATTAGCGGGTTGGTGTAGTCCTCGACCAGAAGGGCGTGGATGCCCCCCGGGCTCGTGACTTCCTTGATCTCCACCGCCTCGGCGGCGTTGAGGACGGTCAAGAAGCCGGCGGCGGTGAGGCCGAGAAGGCAGGCGGCGCGGCGCAGAGGCGCGGTGAAGGCGTTCATGGAAAAGGTCCCTCTGCGGTCGATCAGGAGCGGGTGTCGCCGGGCACCGGCGCGCCGGCGGTCGGGTCCACCGCGCCGGCGGCGGCAGGCGAGCCCTCCGGCGCCTTGGCCTCGGCGCTGCTTTCGGCCGTGGCCGGCAGAAGCGTGCCGGTGACGGAGCGCTTCTTCTGGAGGTAAGCGCGGGCGGCGGCGTTCACCTGGTCCACCGTAACGGCCTCGATCCGGTCCGGCCAGCTTTCGATCTCGGCGATCGTCTGCCCGGTGGAGAGCGCTGCGCCGTAGCGGCGCGCCATGGAGGTCTGATTGTCGCGTTGGTAGATCAGCGCCTTGCGCACGCGGTTCTTGGCCGATTCCAGCTCGGCCGGCGTCACGCCGTCCTTCACCAGCTTCTCGACCTCGGCGTCGACAGCCTTCTCCACCTGCTCCAGCGTCGCCTCTCCGCGCGGCGTGCCATAGGTCATGAACTGGCCGTCATCCAGCGCCGTGCCCTGGTAATAGGCGCCGGTGCCGGCCGCGATGCCCTGTTCCACCACGAGCGCGCGGTAAAGCCGGCTCGTGGCGCCCCCGCCCAGAATGTCGGCGAGAAGATCGAGCGACTCGGCCTCGCCGGGCTTGGCCGTGTTTTCGGACGGGGCGAGATAGGTGGTCTGGACGCTGGGCTGCGTCACACGCGGGTCCGACAGGGACACGGTGCGGGTGGCGCGGGGCTCGGGCTCCTGCGGCCGGTCGCGCTCGCCCGGCTCGGCTCGGCGCTTCACCTTGCCGAAGGTCTCCTCCGCCATGGCGCGCACCTGATCCAGCGTCACGTCGCCGGCGATCAGGAGCGTGGCGTTGTTGGGCGTGTAGTAGCGATTGTAGAAGGCGATCGCGTCGTCGCGCGAGAGCTTTTCCATCTCGTGGCGCCAGCCGATCACCGGAATGCCGTAATGCGAATTCTGGAAAAGGGCGGCGTCCACCGCCTCGGAGAGTTGCGCGCCGGGATCGTTGTCGATCCGCATGCGGCGCTCCTCTAAGATCACGTCGCGCTCGGGCAGAACCACCTCGTCGGTCAGGACGAGATTCTCCATCCGATCGGCCTCGAAGCCCATCATATCGCGCAGCGCCTCGACCGGCACCTGCTGATAATAGGCGGTGTAGTCGTAGGAGGTGAAGGCGTTCTCCTCGCCGCCGATGGCGGACACGGCGTTGGAGAACTCGCCCTCCTTATGCGTCTTCGTGCCCTTGAACATGAGATGTTCGAGGAAGTGGGCGATGCCGCTGACGCCGGGCGTCTCGTCGGCCGAGCCGACCTTGTACCAGATCATCTGCGTGGCGATCGGCGCGCGGTGGTCGGGCAGCACCACGACCTGCAGCCCGTTCGCCAGCGTGAAGCTCTCGATCTTCGGCCGCTTGGCCTCGGCCTCGGCGGCCGCTCCCGTCTGAGCGGAGGCGGCGGGCGCGCCAGGCTGCGGCGCCGGAGTCTGCGCAAAAGCGGGCGTGAGCATGGAGCCGGCCAGAAGTGCGGCAAGGCAGGACGCGCGCAAGCGGCGAAGAGGAGACGTCATGAAAGGGCTGTTCCTCGCGTTCGGGGCTTCGTCGGTCAAGCCGCCGGTATGCCTTGTGGCAGCAAAAGGCACCAATTACGTTTTTGTAAGGGCCGGCGCGACCGGCCGAAGTGCTGCCGCGTCGCTTTCGGGAGCCGGTTGCGCGCCTCGCCGGCCTTGGTCGGACGGCGTTTTGCACCATCAACCGAGGGCAAGCCGAGCAGCGCGGGCGCGGAAGACCCGCGACCGTCCGGTTGAATGGCTATCAATGCGCCTGCGCATTGCGTGAGGCGGGCACCCGCCGGACGACGAAAGCACTTCGCCGCCTGTACGCTCGCGAATTTCCCCGCAGGCCTCAAGCGACAGCGGGTCGCAGGAAGCGCAGCCGCGTTTCGCCCATCGTCCGCTCGTCCTCGATCTCGAGGCCGCTCACCGGCTCGAAGGGCGCATTCAGAGCCTCTTCCAGCACCACCAGCGCATCCGGCTTCAGCCAGCCGCCGACGAGCGCGCCGGCCAGCGCCGCCTCGCCGAGCCGCTTGCCGTAGGGCGGGTCGAGCAGCACGAGGTCGAAGGGCTCGATCGTGCCCGCCGGCCCGAGCTTCGTCGCGTCGCGCCGCAGGATCTTGGTGCATCCCCCGAGGCCGAAGCTCTCGACATTGGTGCGAATGAGCCCGCGCCCTTCCGCGCTTTCCTCGACGAACGTGCCGAAGCGACAGCCGCGCGAGAGCGCTTCCAGCCCGAGCGCGCCCGTGCCGGCAAAGAGATCGAGCACCCGGCCGCCGTCGAAGCGAAAGCCGAACCCGTGCTGGAGAATGTCGAACAGGGCGCCGCGATGGCGCTCCGAGGTCGGGCGGATGCCCTCCCCCTTGGGCGTGGCCAGCGGACGCCCCTTCAGGGCGCCCGCGACGATCCGCATGGCCATGCGGGATTAGGACCGATCGCCGCGCGGCGGCCGTCCACCGGCGCCGCCCGGGCGCGGCCCGCGCGGACGATCGCTGCCGCCGGGGCGTGAGCCGCCGGCCGGACGGGGCGTGCGCGGACGATCGCCGCCGGGACGATCACCACTGGGGCGACCGGCGCCGGAGCGCTCACCGCCAAAAGGCCGCTCGCCGCGCGGGCGATCGCTTCCGCCTTCCGCACGCGGGCGGAAGGTCCGGGGCTTGGCGTCGCGCTCGACCAAGCGCTCCTCGCGCTCGCGCTTCTTCTTCTCGCCCATGGCGCGGGCGCCGGGCGCCATCCAGACATTGGACGAGCGCTTGGCGGCAACCGGCGCGCTCGGGCGGCGGGCCGGACGCTCGCCGCTCTCGCCGCCTTCGTCGGAGCGCGGCCGGAACGGCTTGCGCTCGCGATCGCCGCCGCGATCATTGCCCTCGCGGGCCCGGAAGGGACGCGGCGAGCGGTCGCCATCGCCGTCACGGCCCGTGCGGGGGCCGCGCGGGGCCTTGGTGTCCATGCGCGACAGTGCGTCCTCGCGCTTGGCGGCGCCGAACTTCTTGCGGTTGGGCGTGACGTCGGAGGCCGAGATCCACTCGCGGCCCGCGCGCTGGGGCTTTTCCTCGGTTTCCGGCGCGGTGTCGGCCTGCTGCCGGCGGGCAGCCAGCACGGGCTTGTTGGAGAAGGGCGTGACGATCGGCGCGTCGAAATCGGCGCCCGACTCCTCGATCAGCGTCGGCCCGAGCTGCTCGCGCAGCGTGCGGCCGTTGATCTCCTGCACCGCGCCCTCTTCCAGCTCGCCGAGCTGGAACGGGCCGAAGCTGAGGCGGATCAGCCGGTTCACGTCGAGGCCGAGATGGCCGAGTACGCGCTTGACCTCGCGGTTCTTGCCCTCGCGCAGGCCCAGCGTCAGCCAGACATTGGAGCCTTGCTTGCGGTCCAGCGTCGCCTCGATCGCGCCGTAGAACACGCCGTCCACCGCGACGCCGTTGCGCAGATCGTCCAGCTTGGCCTGGTCGATGTCGCCATGGGCGCGCACGCGGTAGCGCCGCATCCAGCCGGTGGCCGGCAGTTCCAGCGTGCGGGCGAGGCCGCCATCGTTGGTGAGAAGCAGGAGGCCTTCGGTGTTGATGTCGAGCCGGCCGATGGTGAGAACGCGCGGCATGTCCTGCGGCAGGCGATCGAACACGGTCGGGCGCCCTTCCGGGTCGCGGTTCGTGGTGACCAGCCCGGCCGGCTTGTGAAACATCCACAGGCGCGTGCGCTCGATCGCCGGCAGCGGGCGACCGTCGATCTCGATCTGGTCGGTCATCTTGACGTCGACGGCCGGCGAATCCAGGCGCTTGCCGTTCAGCGTCACGCGGCCGTCCGCGATCATGCCTTCCGCGTCGCGCCGCGAGGCGATGCCGGCGCGGGCCAGCCGCTTGGCGATGCGCATCCGGTCGTCGCCGGCGGCGCCCACGACGCGCGGGCTGGCGGCCCGGGAGGGACGATCCTCGGAGCGGCGCGGGCGATCCCCGCCCCGATCCTCGCCCTGCACGGCGCGCGGCTTACGCTCGCCGGTCGCGCCATGCGACAGGCGGCCGTAGGAGCGCGGCTTCTCGGTCTGGCCGTCTTCCGTGGTTCGCGCGCCGCCATGGCTGTACATGCCGCGCGAGCGGGGAACGAAGCTCTTCTCGCCGCCCTCGCCCGCATCGCGCTTCGGCCGGCCACCCGGCTTGCCCCCTTCGCGCGGGCGGAAGGTCCGCTCGCCACCTTCGGAGCGCTCGGCACGGGGACGGAACGGCTTGTCGCCGCGCGGTGCGCCACGCTCGCCCTCAGTCCGGGCGCGGAACGGACGACCCTCGCCGCCCTCGGTGCGCGGACGGAACGTGCGTTCACCGCCTTCGGAACGCTCCGTACGGGCGCGGAACGGCTTGTCGCCACGCGGCGCGCCGCGCTCCCCATCCGGCCGGGCACGGGGCGCACGGCTTTCGCCGCCCTCGGTGCGCGGGCGGAACGTGCGCTCGCCGCCTTCGGGCCGTTCCGTGCGGGCGCGGAACGGCTTGTCGCCGCGCGATGCGCTGCGCTCAGCGCCTTCCGTCCGGGCGCGCGGCGCGCGGCTTTCGCCGCTCGCGCCTTCCGGCTTGGCGCGGACGGGGCGGTCGCCCCGCGCGCCCTTGGCCGCCGCGCCGAATGGCTTGTCGCCGCGCGGCGCGCGCTTTTCGCCCGCCCCGCCCGAGGCCGGCCGTGCGCCCCGAGGGCCGCCCTTGCCGCCCCCGCCGCGCGTGGAACCACCCTTGCCTTTGCCGCCCGAACGGCCGTCCGTGTCGTCGCTCATCTTTTCGCTATGCCTTGTTTCGCGCGACGCATATCAAAAACCCGTCGTTGAAACGAGGGAAACCGCGTGTCTCGCTTGAGTTCCATGGAAGAAGCCGTGATCGAGGCCCGCCTGGCCGCCGGCCGGGACGAGACGCCCGTCGGCGCCGTGATCGTGTTCGAGGATCGAATCATCGCCCGCGCCGGGAATGAAACCCGAGCCCAGCGCGATCCGACCGCCCATGCGGAAATTCTGGCGATCCGCCGCGCCTGCGAGGCCGTGGGCGAAGAACGCCTGCCCGGCTTCGATCTGTATGTGACGCTGGAGCCCTGCGCCATGTGCGCGGCGGCGATTTCCTTCGCCCGCATCCGGCGGCTCTACTTCGGCGCGTCCGACCCGAAGGGCGGAGCGGTGGAGAACGGGCCGCGCTTCTACGCGCAGCCGACCTGCCACCATGCGCCGGAGGTCTATTCCGGGATCGGCGAACGGGAGGCCGCCGACCTTCTTCGCGATTTCTTTCGCGCCAAGCGCTAAGAAGGCCCGGCGCTGGCCGATCAGAAGGGCCAGAGGCTCTTGAGCTTGGAGCCCACCGAGGTGGTGCCCTTGAGGCGGCGCTCCTTCACCTCCTCGTCGTCGCCCGGCACGCCGACCGGCGCCGTGGCGGCGGGCTGGCGATAGGCGAGCGGCGGCTCTGAGAGGTAGCGGCGCTGGTCGGGGCTGCCCTGCGCGCCGACCTTCCTCTTTTCCTGCGCGGCGACGCGCTGGCCGGCCATGGAGCGCGGGTCGATCCAGCTGTTGTCCTCGTCCTGCTGGCGCTTGAAGCTGGCGGGGGCCTCGACCTCCATGCCTTCCTTCTCGGCCGTCATGAAGCCGACCGGCAGGACGCCGTCGCGATTGGGCGCGGCGGCCTGGAGCCGGCCGCGGCGCGCCTCGGGCGATTCGGGCAGGTTGGGATCGGCCACGGTGTCGCGCGGCGCCGGCAGGGCGCCGATCGCCTTCGGCTTCACCAACTCGGCACGCGGCGAATAATCGACGCGCGGCTTGGAGGAGCCGAGGGTCACCGCATTGTCCAGATCGTTCAGAAACTGCTGGCCCTGGCTGACGCCGGTGCCATAGGTCGGCCCGACGCAGCCAGATAGCGCACAGGCGCCGGCGAGAAGAGCGAGAACCCGCAGGCGGGCCGTTGCAGAGTTCATGCTGGATTCTTCCCCTCACGCTCGAAACCGCCCGCGCTGGACAAACGGCAACGAGACCTTATCTCGCGCGATCCCACGACAATCCGGCGATTTTGAGAAGCGGCTTTAGCTGAAAGCCGCTTCCCCGTCCAGAAAGGTTAAGAACTCGGAACGAAACGCGCCGGGCTGTCCGGTCGCCCGCTCCGAGTCCAACCACGTGCCGACCCGGCGTCAGGCCGCGTCGCGGCGAAGCCCCAGCTCGCGCAGGGCGTCCGCGTCGCGCGGCGTCACGTCCGGGAAGTCCGGGTCCGTGCCGACGAGCGGCGAGATCTTCCACGAGCGCTGGCACTTGCGCCCCTCGGCCCGCGCCGGCACGACCGCGATTCCCGGCGTGTCGGCAAGGCGGAAGGCGCCGTCCGGCGCCGACTTGCCCGAAAGCGAGAGATCGCTGGTGATGGCGATCTCGGCGAAGTCGATCGCGCCGAGCAGCGCGCGCAGGCTCGCGTCCTCGACATGCACCACGGGAGCCGCCTCCAGCGAGGAGCCGATGCGCTTGGCGCGGCGCTCCTCCTCCAGGGCGCCGGTGACGACGCGGCGCACGCGGCGGATCTTCGCCCAGCGCTCGGCCAGGGCCTGATCGCGCCAGGCCGGGTCGCAGGCGCGGAACTGCTCCAGATGCACCGAGCGGGCCTCCGGGTGGCGCGACAGCCATGCCTCTTCCATGGTGAAGGGCAGGAGCGGCGCCAGCCACGTCACCAGCTGGTCGAACAGGATGCGAACCACCTGGAGCGCGGCCTTGCGCCGGGTGGAGGACGGCGCGTCGCAGTAGAGCGCGTCCTTGCGGATGTCGAAATAGAAAGCCGACAGCTCCACCACCATGAAGTCCGACAGCGTCCGGGCGATGCGCTTGAAGTCGAACGCATCGTAGGCGCGCAGCACCACCTCCTCGATCTCGGCGAGGCGATGGAGCATCAGGCGCTCCAGCTCCGGCATGTCGGCCGGGGCGACGTCCTCGCCCGTGTCGTGGGCGAGCGTGCCGAGCATCCAACGGATCGTGTTGCGCAGCTTGCGGTAACTGTCGATATTGGTCTGGAGGATCGTCTTGCCGAGGCGCAGGTCCTCCGAATAATCGGAGGAGACGACCCAGAGCCGCAGAATGTCGGCGCCCGACTGCCCGATGACCTCCTGTGGGGTGACCACGTTGCCGAGCGACTTCGACATCTTGCGCCCTTCCTCGTCCATGACGAAGCCGTGCGTCAGCACCGCGTCGTAGGGCGCGCGGCCGCGCGTGCCGCAGGCTTCGAGGAGCGAGGAGTGGAACCAGCCGCGATGCTGGTCCGAGCCTTCGAGATAAAGGTCGGCCGGCCACTTCAGGTCGGGGCGCTTTTCCAGACAGAAGGCGTGGGTGCTGCCCGAATCGAACCAGACGTCGAGGATGTCGCGGACCATGGTCCACTTCTCGCCGTCATGCTCGTTGCCGAGGAAGCGCTCCTTGGCGCCTTCCGCGAACCAGGCGTCCGCCCCTTCCCGGTCGAAGGCGGCGAGGATGCGCGCGTTCACCGCCTCGTCCTTCAGGACTTCGCCGTTCTCGTCGGCGAAGACGCAGATCGGCACGCCCCAGGCACGCTGGCGCGACAGGACCCAATCCGGCCGGTCGGCGATCATGGCGTGGAGTCGGTTCTGCCCGGCGGCCGGCACGAAGCGCGTGTCGGCGATCGCTTTCAAGGCACGCTCACGCAGCGTGTCCTGGCCCGGCGCGGGGGTTTGCGTCCCATAGCCCTTCAGGTCCTTGTCCATATGGACGAACCATTGCGGCGTGTTGCGGAAGATCACCGGCTTCTTGGAGCGCCAGGAATGCGGGTAGGAATGCTTCAGACGCCCACGCGCCAGGAGATGGCCGGCCGCCACCAGGGCGTCGATCACGCGCTTGTTGGCGTCGCCCTTCTTGCCCTTGTCGTCGAGCACGCGCGCCGGCCCGCCCTCGGCGTCCGGCCCGAAGCCCGGCACGTCCTTGGTGTAGAAGCCGTCGTCATCCACCGTGAAGGGGATGGCGGCGTCGATGCCGCGCGCTTCAAGTTCACGGCGCGAGGCCATCCACACGTCAAAATCCTCGCGGCCGTGGCTGGGCGCGGTGTGGACGAAGCCCGTGCCGGCGTCGTCGGTCACATGGTCGCCGGCCAGAAGCGGCACGGCGAAGCCGTAGCCGCCGCCGAGGCCCTTCAGCGGATGGTCGCAGACGAGGGTGGCGAGATCGGCGGCCGAGACGTCCCGCAGCCGGCGGAAGCCGCCGTCGGGTACGCGCGCCTTGGCGAACGCATCAGCGGCCAGCGCGTCGGCCAGAACCAGCCGCTCGCCATGGCGCGCCCAGCGCGGGTTCTCGGCGTCGTCTTCGGCCGTAACCTCGTAGAGCCCGTAGGCGACGCGGGTGGAATAGGCGACCGCGCGGTTACCGGGGATAGTCCAGGGCGTCGTCGTCCAGATCACCACGCTGGCACCGTCGAGCGGGCCGAGGTCGGGCTGGCCGGCCTTGGGAAAGCCCGACATGCCGCCCTTGAAGGCCGGCGCGAAGCCGCCCGTCGCCGGGCGCACGGGGAACTTCACCCAGATGGTGTCGGACTCGTGGTCGTGATACTCGACCTCGGCCTCGGCCAGCGCCGTCTTCTCGACCACGGACCACATGATGGGCTTGGAGCCGCGATAAAGCTGGCCGGACATGGCGAACTTCAGGAGCTCGCCGGCGATCACCGATTCGGACTCGAACTTCATGGTGAGATAGGGGTTCTTGAAGTCCCCCTCGACGCCCAGTCGGCGGAACTCGCCGGACTGCACGCCGACCCAATGCTCGGCATAGGCGCGGCACTCGCGGCGGAAGGCGAGCATGGCGGCCGAGTCCAGAAGGTCGGGTTTCGGCTTGCCCTTGGCGCGGTAGTTCTCTTCCTCGATCTTCCACTCGATCGGCAGGCCGTGGCAGTCCCAACCCGGCACGTAGTTGGAATCGTAGCCGCGCATCTGGAACGAGCGGGTGATCGCGTCCTTCAGCACCTTGTTCAGCGCATGGCCGATATGGAGATGGCCATTGGCATAGGGGGGGCCGTCGTGGAGGACGTATTTCGGCCGGCCGGCGGATTCGCGCCGCAGCGTCGCGTAGAGATCCATCTCGTCCCAGCGCTTGAGCCAGCGCGGCTCGGCCTCCGGCAGGCCGGCGCGCATGGGAAAGTCGGTCTCGGGCAGGAAGAGCGTCTTGGAATAGTCTGATGTGTCGGTCATGGGTCCGCTTTCGAACGGGCCTGCATCGGGCGAACGGCGCCCGGAAAGGCATGTCTCAACGAGGAACGTCTTTAAATTTCGAGCCCTGTGGCGGGCCGTGCAGGCGCATCCCGGCCTCCGCCCCCGCTTCGCTCAGCGGGCAGCGCAAGCCGGGCGTCTAATTCGCTGGCAAAGACGGGCGGTCGTGTTCCTCATTCGCCCTCTCTATCAATCGCGCCGTTTGAGATAAAGCCCGATCTAGAAAGCGATCGCGGCGTCCAGTTCCGACAGGGGCCCGACGCCCGACAGAAGCGCCCTCGCCTCCTCCGAGTCCCGGTTCATCCGCTCCACCAGCGCCTCGACGCTTTCGAAACGCTCCTCGCCGCGCAGGAAGCCGAAAAGCGAGACGCTCGCCGCCTCGCCATAGAGATCGCCGGAGAAGTCGAAGAGATAGGTCTCGAACAGGGCCGCGCCATTGTCGAAGGTCGGGCGGCGGCCGAAGCTCGCCACCCCGTCATGCAGCGCGCCGTCGGCGCGGCGCAGGCGCACGGCGTAGATGCCGTGCGCAAGAACGCCGTCCTCGCCCAGCATCATGTTGGCCGTGGGATAGCCGAGCGTGCGGCCGAGCTTGGCGCCATGCCCGACCACGCCCTCGAAGGTCCAGCGATAGCCCAAAAGGCCGGCGGCGGCGGCCACGTCGCCGTTCATCAGGTCCTCGCGGATGCGCGAGGAAGAGACCACCAGCGCGCCCTCGTCGGCGAACGCCTCGACAGCGGTGACGCCGAAGCCGAGCCGCGCGCCGGCCTCCGTGAGAAAGGGCAAATCTCCCTGGCGCCGAGCGCCGAAGCGGAAGTCGAAGCCGACCACGACATGGGCGGCGCCGAGATCGCGCAGCAGCGTTTCCTCCACGAAAATCTCGGCGGGGTGCGCGGCGTATTCGAGGTCGAAGGGCTGCTCCACCACGGCCTTGACCCCGAGCGCGCCGAGCAGGCGCGCCTTCATCGAGGCCGGCGTCAGCCGCGCCACCGGCGCCTGCGGGCGGAACACGCTGCGCGGATGCGGCTCGAAGGTGAGGCATAGGAGCGGGCGCCCCTCTCGTTCAGCGACCGCGCGCGCCGTGTCGATCACCGCCTGATGGCCGCGATGCACGCCATCGAAATTGCCGATCGCCACCACGCCGCCGCGCAGGTTCGCCGGCAGGGCGCTTGCGGCCCCGATACGCTGGATGGCTCGCGAACCCGCCCGCATGTCAGCGCAGGAACGGCTGGACGAAGCGGGCCTTGAGGCCCCGCGCTTCGAGCGCTGCTCCAAGCCGCGCCGGGTCGCCGCCCGCCTCGGCCAGTTCCTCGCGGTGGATGCCGTCCGAAATGAAGAGGCAGTCGGCGTCGAGCGTATTGGCGCCCTTCACGTCCGTGAACATCCCGTCGCCGATGCACAGGATCGCGGCGTCCTCCTTGGGCAGGAGCGAGCGGGCGACGTCGTAGATCGGCGGATGCGGCTTGCCGGCGAGATGCACGATCTGGCCGCGCTCGGCATAGCTCCTGGCCACCGCGCCCGCGCAATAGATCAGCCGCTCGCCGCGATGAACGACGATGTCGGGATTGGCGCAGATCATCGGCAGATTGCGGGCCGCCAGCCGGTCCAGCAGCGGGGCGTAGTCCTCCGGCGTTTCGCGCTCGTCGTCGAACAGGCCCGTCGCCACCACGAGGTCGGCCTCTTCCGGCGGCAGGAGATCGAGATGCAGCCCCTCGAACAGGTCCTCGTTGCGCGGCGTGCCGATATGGAAGACGCGCCGCGAACCGGCCGAGATCAGCGCGCGCGTAGCGTCGCCCGAAGTGACGATCGCGTCATAGGCCTCGCGCGAGACGCCGAGCGCGTCGAGCTGTTCGCGAACGCCCTCGGCCGGCCGGGGCGAATTGGTGAGAAGCACCACATGCGCGCCTCCCCGGCGCGTTTCGATCAGCGCGGCCTCGGCGGGCGGGTTCTTGGCCTCCCCATCGTGCACGACGCCCCAGACATCGCAGAAGACGGCGCCGTAGCGGCCGGACAGCTCGCCGAGGCGGCCGATCGATTCCAGTGTCTGAGCCATGTCCGCCTTCTCTCGCCTGACCTTGAGCGCCCTCGCGATATCGGAGGCGCACCGGACGGGTCAAGGCGAGCCGCTCTTTAGCGCGCGATGCGAAGGCTGGTCAGCGAGGCCATGATGTCGCTGAAGGCGCTTTCCAGATCCTTGGCGTTGGAGGCGCTGTAGAAATACTTGCCCTTGTCCTTATAGGCGAGATTGGTGTTGCGAAGGTCGCCGAGCTTGTAGGAGGCGCAGCCCTTGAGAAGCCCGTTGACCATGGTCTGGTACTGGGCCGGAATGTCGAAGGC
This sequence comes from Aureimonas sp. AU40, assembly GCF_001463785.1. NCBI lineage: Bacteria > Pseudomonadati > Pseudomonadota > Alphaproteobacteria > Hyphomicrobiales > Aurantimonadaceae > Aureimonas > Aureimonas sp. AU40. The sequence goes on along the minus strand of NZ_BBWL01000005.1, from coordinate 70,948 downwards.
GATCGTGTAGATCAAAACGCCGTCGCGCGAGACCGGCCCCTTCTCGTCGGACAATTGCTTGCCCGAGCCGTCCTTCAGCTTGATCTTGCCATCCGCCTTGGCATTCTCGCAGATCGCGGCGAGGCGTCCGTTCAGCGCCGCCGTGTAGTTGGTGTCGGTCGTGGCCGTGGAGACGCCCGTCTTGTAGTCGAACAGACGCGGGACGGTGAAATTACGTTCGGGATAGCTGGCATAGCCATAGGCGCCGAAAGCGGAGATCGCCTCGCTCCCAGAATTATAGTATGTGTTCTGACCGTCGGTCATGACGATCATGGCCTTGATGTTGTTCTCGTCTCCCGACGCCCGGCCTTCGGGAAAGGGCTCGTTCTTGGACAGAACCTTCCAGCCCCACTCCACCCCCTGCGGCACGTTGGTCGCGCCCGTCGCCACGAGACCGCCAACGGCCGAAAGAGCGCTGGTCTTGTCGTTCGTAAGAGGCGTCAACGGGGCCGAGTCGCACATGAAGCTCGGAGAATTGCGATAGTTGTTCGCCAGGCGGTCGTCGATTGCAGGATTGATCAGATACTTACGGACATCCGTCAGCGCCAAACGGTAGTTGCTGTATCCATTAAAATTATACCGGCGTTTTTTATCGCCATCGGAGGCGTTGTAGTCCTTGACATAACTATTCGACCAGCCTGACCACGCGGAGGACTCCGGCTCGTCCGGCGCAAAGAACGGAACAAAGAGCGTGGACGGGTTCAACTCGGACGGGGCGGTGTCCAACAGAGCATAGGGAGCAGGCCTCGACTCGACGCAGCCTCGATAGGCCCAGTTCGAATTCTTCGGACCCATCGCCTTGTAGAGATATTGCCGGGTCAGAAAGGTCGTTGGATGGAGCGTGGAAACCCAACCAGCCCCGAGTGGCGACAGCGTCGCCGTATCGGTCACTGCTGCTCCCAGAAGCGCGTCCGGCACAAAGTAGCTCGTCTGCCAGTCCAGGTTCTCATGATGGATCGGCGAAAGACCCTTCGGATCCATCCACCAGTCATTGAGGTGATCCGCGCCTATATTAACGCCGCCCGAGAACGGCACGATGCCGACGCGCACCGGGTCCTCGCCCCCCGTCGAGTTGCCCGAGCCGAAGATCGTGTTGATCGCCTTGGCCGCCTGCGCCTTGAGCGTCGTGATCTTGGCGGGGCCGCCGGCCGCCGGGCTGTCGTTCATCGAGCCCGACGTATCGAGGACGAAGGCGACCTCGACCGTGGTCGAGCCGACCGCCACGACGCTTTCCGCCTTGGCGCAGTCCCCTCCCTTGAGGCCGGGGAAAGAAATGTTCAGCGCCGACAGGAATACGGGGTCGTAGGTCGAGCAGACCGAAAGGCGCAATTCGCGCGTGCCCTCCGGCGTCCAGTCCGTGCCCTCGTATTTCAACGTGCTGGTGGTCCGCGAAACGCTGGCCATGTTCGCGGTGAACACGTTCTGCGCATAGGTTTGAAGGGTCTGGGGATTGGGGTCGGTGCCGAAGCGCTTGGCGGTGGCGAGTGCGGCTGCGTCGGCGGCGGACTGCACCGCCGTCCGATCGCTGTAGAAGAGACTGATGTCGGCGGCGGCCGCGATGGACATCAGGACCGGGATGAAGATCACCGCCGCCATGATCGCGAAATTGCCGTTCCGGTCGGCGACAAATCGCCGAACCACGCCCTGAGGCTCGAAGGAAGCGGGGGAGAAACGATCCATGCGGTTGACCCCTCTGCGCGACAGGCGGCTTCGTTGCCGCCCAGACGATCGGTCGTCCCACGGATACCCCTTGATTCCTTACGATTCCTCTTTGCGCGCAGGTCAAAGTTTCAAGGGTTGCCAAACTAACGGCGCTTCATCTCGCTTAACGGCGGACCTGTCTCCAACCTTGACAGCGCGGCCCCTCCTCCCCTATCTAGCGGCTCGTTAGCACTCCACGTTAGCGAGTGCCAGAATCCTGGATCGGCCGCTTCCGGGCGCTCGATCCCCTAAGCCCAAGAAGGTTCGACTGAGATGGCCAACGTGAACTTCCGCCCTCTGCATGATCGAGTCGTGGTGCGGCGCGTCGAGTCCGAGAGCAAGACGGCCGGCGGCATCATCATCCCGGACACCGCGAAGGAAAAGCCGCAGGAAGGCGAGATCGTCGCCGTCGGCGCCGGCGCGCGCGACGAGACCGGCAAGGTCAACCCGCTCGAGGTCAAGGCCGGCGACCGCATCCTGTTCGGCAAGTGGTCGGGCACCGAGATCAAGCTCGGCGGCGAAGACCTGCTCATCATGAAGGAATCCGACATCCTGGGGATCGTCGGCTGAGCCATTGGCCGGGCTGAGATTTCGGCCCGTTCCTTCCCCCTTCCCTTTACGACGGCGCGGACCGGCCTCCGGCGCGCCCAGGAGATAAGATCATGGCTGCCAAGGAAGTCAAATTCGGTCGTGACGCCCGCGAGCGCATGCTGCGCGGCGTCGACATTCTCGCCGACGCGGTAAAGGTCACGCTCGGCCCCAAGGGCCGCAACGTCGTGATCGACAAGTCGTTCGGCGCGCCTCGCATCACCAAGGACGGCGTGTCCGTCGCCAAGGAGATCGAGCTCGAGGACAAGTTCGAGAACATGGGCGCCCAGATGGTGCGCGAAGTGGCCTCGAAGACCAACGACAAGGCCGGTGACGGCACCACCACCGCGACGGTCCTGGCCCAGGCCATCGTCCGCGAGGGCGCCAAGGCGGTTGCCGCCGGCATGAACCCGATGGACGTCAAGCGCGGCATCGACGCGGCAGTCGCCAAGGTCGTCGAGACGCTCGTCTCCTCCGCCCGCAAGATCGAGACCTCCGACGAGGTCGCGCAGGTCGGCACCATCTCCGCCAACGGCGAGAAGGAAATCGGCCAGATGATCGCCTCGGCGATGCAGAAGGTCGGCAACGAGGGTGTCATCACCGTCGAGGAAGCCAAGACCGCCGAGACCGAGCTCGAAGTCGTCGAAGGCATGCAGTTCGACCGGGGCTACCTCTCGCCCTACTTCGTGACCAATGCCGAGAAGATGATCGCCGAGCTCGAGGATGCCTACATCCTCCTGCATGAGAAGAAGCTCTCCAACCTCCAGGCGATGCTGCCGGTCCTCGAGGCTGTCGTGCAGTCGGGCCGTCCGCTCGTCATCATCGCCGAGGACGTCGAGGGCGAGGCTCTCGCCACGCTCGTGGTCAACAAGCTGCGTGGCGGCCTGAAGATCGCCGCCGTCAAGGCTCCGGGCTTCGGCGACCGCCGCAAGGCCATGCTCGAGGACATCGCGATCCTCACGGGCGGCCAGGTCATCTCCGAAGACCTCGGCATCAAGCTCGAGAGCGTCACGCTCGACATGCTCGGCCGCGCCAAGAAGGTCTCCATCACCAAGGAGAACACCACGATCGTCGACGGCAACGGTGAAGCCGACGGCATCAAGGCGCGCGTCGCCCAGATCAAGCAGCAGATCGAGGAGACCACCTCGGACTACGACCGCGAGAAGCTCCAGGAGCGCCTGGCCAAGCTCGCCGGCGGCGTCGCGGTGATCCGCGTCGGCGGCTCGACGGAAGTCGAAGTCAAGGAAAAGAAGGACCGCGTTGACGACGCTCTCAACGCGACCCGCGCGGCCGTGGAAGAAGGCATCGTCCCCGGCGGCGGCGTCGCTCTCCTGCGCGCTTCCAACTCGGTCGACCTCAAGGGCGAGAACGCCGATCAGGACGCCGGCATCGCCATCGTCCGCAAGGCGCTCCAGGCTCCGATCCGTCAGATCGTCCAGAACGCGGGCGGCGAAGGCTCGATCGTGGTCGGCAAGATCCTCGACAACTCGTCGCTGACCTACGGCTACAACGCCCAGACCGGCGAATACGGCGACATGATCCAGGCCGGCATCGTCGACCCGGTGAAGGTCGTTCGCTCGGCGCTCCAGGACGCGGCCTCGGTCGCCGGCCTGCTCGTCACCACGGAAGCCATGATCTCGGAAGCTCCCCGCAAGGACTCCGGCGCCCCTTCGATGCCGGGCGGCGGCGGCATGGGCGGCATGGGCGGCATGGACTTCTAAGCCGACCGGACTTCCGGCGCCGCAAGGGCGCCGGCGTTCCACGCCAAGATCAGGGGCTCGCTCGCGCGGGCCCCTTTTTCGTTGGGCCGTCCGATTTTCTGCTTTGCTCGGCCTCTCCTCGACGACCACGCGGTTGTCAGGCATTTCCCCTCGGGCGTGATCGGCCCGCGCTGGCGCCGAAGGGTGTTTTCGAGTCTAAGAGCGCCCGAAACCCGGGGCGTCGGCCTCGTCGCATCAGGACGCCGCATGAGCGAATTTCTCATCTTCTTCTTCGTCGGGTCGCTGGCGCAGCTCGTCGACGGCGCGCTCGGCATGGCCTATGGCGTCATCTCCTCCACGGTTCTCATGAGCTTCGGCGTGCCGCCGTCGGTCGCCTCCGCGTCCGTCCACACGGCCGAGCTCTTCACCACGGCCGCCTCCGGCACGGCCCATATCGCCAATCGCAATATCGACTGGAAGCTGTTCTGGCGCCTCGTGCCCTTCGGCGTCCTCGGCGCGGTGCTCGGCACCTATGTCCTCACCTCGATCGACAGTTCCTCGATCCGCCCCTTCGTCGCGGCCTATCTCGCGGTGATCGGCGTGATGCTGACGCTGCGCTCCTTCCGCAAGCTGCCACGCGCCCAGACGCCGATGGCGCTCGTGCCGCCGCTGGGCGCTGCGGGCGGCTTTCTCGATTCGGTCGGCGGCGGCGGATGGGGGCCGATCGTCACCTCCGGCCTGCTCGGGGCCGGCGGCCAGCCGCGCTATGTCATCGGCACGGTGAACGCGGCCGAGTTCCTGATCACGCTTTCGGTCTCGCTGTCCTTCCTCGTCGCGCTGCTGACGGGGCATTGGGAAGAAGCGGGGGATCTCACAGACCACGCCCTGTCGGTTCTCGGCCTGATCGCGGGCGGCGTTCTGGCTGCGCCGCTCGCCGGCTATGCCGTGAAGCGCATCCCCGAGCGCCTGCTCCTGCGCATCGTCGGCCTGTTGATCTGCGCGCTGGCGCTGCAGCAGCTCTATGGAATCCTTTCCAAAATGTAATGCCGGGTCTGGAACGGATCGCACCCCTCGGCGGTTCTCCTTTTCGAAAGTCGGACACGCCGTCCGATACAATCTTGAGGAGACGATCATGGTCGACAAGAACGAAATTTCTGGTGGCGCCAAGGAAGTCGGTGGCAAGATCAAGGAAGGCGTCGGCAAGCTCGTCGGTAACGAACGTCTCCAGGCCGAAGGCATGGCCGACCAGGTCGAGGGCAAGACCGAGAAGAACTACGGCAAGGTCAAGGACGCCGTAAAGGATCAGGTCGGCGCCAAGCACTGAGCGCACCTGAACCGTTTGAAGAAGGAGCCAGCCGCAAGGCTGGCTCTTTTTCGTTGCGGCAAAGGGTTTCGCGCCGCTGGCCTGTCGTGATAACCGCGCGAGGGTGCCCCATCCAGATAGGATCAGCGGGCGCCTTGTCGCGAGGGGAAGACCGATGACCAGCACCAGACGCGAGACCGATTCGATCGGCGCGATCGACGTCGCGAGCGACCGCTACTGGGGGGCGCAGACCGAGCGCTCGCTCAACAATTTCCGCATCGGCACCGACAAGCAGCCGATCGCCGTTATCCACGCCCTCGCCACGGTCAAGAAGGCCGCAGCGCGCGTCAACCGCGCCATGGGCAAGCTCGACGGCGGGATCGCCGGGACGATCGAGACGGCGGCCGACGAGGTGATCTCCGGCAAGCTCGACGATCATTTCCCGCTCGTGGTCTACCAGACCGGCTCGGGCACGCAGACCAATATGAACGTCAACGAGGTCATCTCCAACCGCGGCATCGAGATGCTGGGCGGCGAGATGGGCTCCAAGAAGCCGATCCACCCGAACGACCACGTCAATATGGGCCAGTCGTCCAACGACGTGTTCCCGACCGCGATCCACGTCGCCGTGGCGATCGAGACCACCAAGCGCATCCTGCCGGCGATCGACGCGCTGCACGCTTCGCTTGACGCCAAGGCGAATGAATTCGACCACATCATCAAGATCGGCCGCACCCACACGCAAGATGCGACGCCGATCACGCTCGGCCAGGAGTTCTCCGGCTACGCCGCAGCGCTCCAGCTCGGCAAGATCCGGATCGAGAAGGCGCTCTACGACGTCTTCGCGCTGGCGCAGGGCGGCACGGCGGTCGGCACCGGCCTCAACGCCCCGGTCGGCTTCGACGTGAAGATCGCCGACGAGATCGCCTCGCTCACCGGCCTGCCCTTCCGCACCGCCGAGAACAAGTTCGAGGCGCTGGCCTCGCACGGTGCGCTGGCCTTCTTCCACGGCTCGCTCAACGCGCTCGCTACCGATCTCTTCAAGATCGCCAACGACATCCGCTTCCTCGGCTCCGGCCCGCGCTCCGGCCTGGGCGAACTCTCGCTGCCCGAGAACGAGCCGGGCTCCTCGATCATGCCGGGCAAGGTCAACCCGACCCAATGCGAAGCGCTGACCATGGTCGCGGCCGAGGTGTTCGGCCACGAGACGACCGTGACGGTCGCAGCCTCGCAGGGCCATTTCGAGTTGAACGTCTTCAAGCCGGTAATCGCCAACGCCGTGATCTCCACGATCCGCCTCCTGGCGGACGGCATGGACTCGTTCCGCGAGCATTGCGTGGACGGGATCAAGGCAAACGAGGACCGGATCAAGGACCTCATGCAGCAGTCGCTCATGCTGGTGACGGCGCTGGCGCCGACGATCGGCTACGACAACGCCGCGAACATCGCCAAGACCGCGCACAAGAAGGGCACGACCTTGCGCGAGGAGGCCCTCGCCTCCGGTCTGGTCTCCGGCGAGGATTACGACCGGATCGTCGATCCGGCGGCGATGACCCGACCGGGCTAATCGAACGCCAAGTCATTGGACTTTGGAAACGCCCCAATCTTCGGATTGGGGCGTTTTTCGTTGACGATCAGTCTTGCAAAGAATCGCTATCTTCGGCGGCGGCCCTCGGTCACTCTGCGCCATCACAACTCCGTGTCGATGGACGCTCTCATGAACTCCGGTCTGCTTCTTCTCGCCCGCATTCTCCTGTCGATTCTCTTCATCGTGTCCGGCTTCGGCAAGCTGGCCGGCGCGGCTGGCTTTGCCGGCTATCTCGGCAATCTGGGCCTGCCCGGTGGCGTGGCGCTGGCCTATCTCGTCGGCGCGCTGGAGTTCTTCGGCGGGCTCGCGATCCTCGTCGGCTTCCAGGTCCGCATCGTCGCCTCGGTTCTCGCCGTGTTCTGCGTGGCGACCGCGCTGGTCGCTCATCTCGGCCCCGACCAGTCGACGCAGCTGATGAAGAATCTCGGCCTGTGCGGCGGCTTCCTGGCCCTCGCGACTGCTGGCGCCGGTGCCTACTCGATCGACGCGCGCTCGCGCCGCGTCTGAGCCTACGCCCTAACGGAGATCGGGACGGCCGCCTTCGGGCGGCCGTTTCGCGTTTTCAGGCTTCGAAGCGCGGCAGGAGCGCCGCGAGGCGCGCATCGTCGTCCGCGCTGCGCGGCTTGGCTGCCAAGGCGAGGCAGGCTTCGGAGCGAAGGATCGTGCCGTCCTTCAGGATGCGCAGATGGTTGGCCGTCAGCGTCGAGCCGGTGGACGTGATGTCCACGATGATGTCGGCGGAGCCGGCGGCCGGCGCGCCTTCGGTAGCGCCGAGGCTTTCCACAATGCGATAGCTTTGGATGCCGTGGCTCTTGGTGAAGAAGCCCTGCGTCAGGCGCCAATATTTGGTGGCGATGCGAAGGCGCCGCCCATGCGCGGCGCGATAGCCGGCGGCGACGTCGCCCAGATCCTCCATCGTCTCGACGTCAAGCCAGCTGTCGGGCACGGCCACCACCACGTCGGCATGGCCGAAGCCGAGTCGTGAGACGATGCGGCCGCGCTCGTCGAAATCGGGCATGGTCTCGCGCAGGAGGTCCTCGCCCGTCACGCCGAGGTCGATCGCCCCGTCGCGCAGCTCGCGCGCGATCTCGGAGGCCGAAAGAAGCAGAACCTCCAGCCCCTCGGCGCCCTCGACGCGGGTGCGATAGGAGCGCGCGTCCTCGCTGGCGTGGACGAGAATGCCGGCTTTGGCGAGGGAGGCCACGCACTGGTCCTTGAGCCGGCCCTTGGACGGAATGGCGAGGGTCAGCGTCATGGGCGCGCGCCTTCCTGCGTCAGCGAGAGACGGTCGAGATAAAGCGCGAAGCCCACGGCAGGGATCGGCTCGCGCGCGCCGAGATAGGAAACGAGCCGGTCGTAGCGCCCGCCGCCGGTGAGCGGCCCGGCAAAGCCCGGCCGGGCGATCTCGAAGACGAAGCCGGTGTAGTAGTCGAGCGTGCGGCCGAAGGCGGCGCGGTAGCGCAGCGTCGAGAGATCGACCCCGGCGCGCGACAGCGCCTCGGCCCGCGCCTCGAAGAAGGCGAGCGCCCCGGCGAGATCCAGCCCGTGCTCGCGAGATAAGGCGCGAAGCCGCTCGGAGGCCTCCGACACCGGGCAGTCCAGCGACAGGAAGGCGCGCAGCCGCTCCAGCGCCGCGCCGCGCAGGCGTGTGTCGGACAGGCGCACCTTCTCGGCAAGGCGCGCGGCGATCTCGGCGGCGCTGCGGCTGCGATTGGGCGGCAGGCCAGCCGCGCCCATGCGCTCGGCCACCAGCGCCTCCAGTTCGAGCAGGCGCCCGTCCCGCGCCAGCGCCAGCGCGTCCGCGTCGATGCCGGCGACATCGCCGGAGCGGTCGCTCGCCAGCGTTTCCAGCGCGCGGGCGAGAAGGTCGTTCTGACCGAAGGTGCGGATCAAGCGGCGCTGCCAGCCGGCGGGCAGGTCCAGCGCCTTCAACACGGCCTCGAACAGGCCCTGGTCGCCGATCGTGATGTCGAGCGTTCCAGGATCGTTGAGGCCGCAGGCGGCGAGCGCCGTCAGCGCTTCGGCCAGCGTCGCGGCATCCGCCTCGGCCCGGTCGCCATCGCCCAGATTCTCGATGCCCGCCTGCCGGAACTCCGCCGGCTCGCCCCGCCGCTGGCGGAACACCGGGCCGTTATAGGCGTAGCGGCGCGGCAGGCCGGCCTCGCCCGCGATATGGGCAAGGCAGACCGGAATGGTGAAGTCAGGCCGCAGGCACAGCGTCTCGCCGCCCTCGCCGCGCGTCAGAAAGATGCGCCGGCGCAGGTCCTCGCCCGCCGTGTCGAGATAGGGCTCGGCGCGTTGGAGGAGCGGCGTCGACACCAGCGAGGCGCCGACCGAGACGAAGAATCGCGCCAGCGCGCCGTCGAAGGGCGTGCCGCTCTCGGCCGCCGGAAACAGCCGGCTCATGCCTGCTCCCCGCTCATGAACCGGCCCTCACCGCGTCTCGGACGCCTGGCGCGCCAGAATGCGCCGGACGGCCTCGACCAGATCGCTCTCGTCCACCAGTTCCTGCCCCGCGCGCGCCTCGCGCCATTCGGCATTGTCCTCGATCCCGGCGGCGACGCGCTTGCCTTCCACGAGGTCCTTCACCTGCACCTTGCCGGCCGCCTTCTCGTCTCCGCCCTGGATGACGACGACGGGCGCGCCGCGCCGGTCGGCATATTGCAGCTGCTTGCCGAACTGCTTGGGGTTGCCCTGGAACACCTCGACCGGGACGAGCGGCTGGCCCTCGCCGTTCAGCTCGCGGCGCAGAAGCGTCGCCATGCGCTGGTAGTCGGCCATGCGGTCCCGGTCCATCACGGTGACGACCACGGGGCCGGGCAACGCGGCATTGCCGAGACGGCCGAGATTCTTGAGCGCGGTCTGAAGGCGCGAGACGCCGATCGAGAAGCCCGTGGCGGGAACCGGCGTCGACATGAAGCGCGACACCAGCCCGTCATAGCGCCCGCCGCCGCCGACCGAGCCGAACTGCACCTTCTGACCCTTCTCGTTCACGACATCGAACAGGAGTTCGGCTTCGAAGACCGGGCCGGTGTAATATTCGAGGCCGCGCACGACGGAAGGGTCGATCTTCACGCGCCCGTCGGAATATCCGGCGCGATCAACCATCAGATAGATGTCTCGCAGTTCCTCAGCACCAGCGGTAGAAACTCCCGCCTGCCGAAGGGCTTCGAACAAATTCTCGATTGTGATCCCATCGCCTTGCGGTGCTGAACTCATAGAACCTGAACCAGGAGTGCCCCACCCCAGCGTGTTCACGAGCATGCTGATCTGCTCGTCGTTGAGTCCGGCGCCTTTTGTGAAGTCCCCCTTGCCGCCGCTCTCATCCAGACGTCCGGGACCGAGCAGCAGGCATACGCCTTCAACTTTAAACTTATCAAATTTGTCGAGCGCCCGCAGTACCGTCAAACGGCGCGCTGGATCGCCTTCGAGACCCACCGCATCAAGAAGAGCATCCAGCACCTTGCGGTTGTTCACCCGGATCACATACTGGCCGCGCTCAATGCCGAGCGCCTCCATCGTGTCGGCCATCATCATGGCCATCTCGGCATCGGCCGAGACGTTGGGCGCGCCCACGATATCGGCGTCGAACTGCATAAACTGGCGGAAGCGGCCGGGGCCGGGCTTCTCGTTGCGAAAGACATAGCCCGCCCGGTAGGAGCGGTAGGGCTTGGGCAGGTCCTCGAAATTCTCCGCCACATGGCGGGCGAGCGGCGCCGTCAGGTCGTAGCGCAGCGACAGCCATTCCTCGTCGTCGTCCTGCAAGGAGAAGACGCCCTCGTTGGGCCGGTCCGAGTCGGGCAGGAACTTGCCGAGCGCGTCGGTGTATTCGAAGAAGGGCGTCTCCACCGGCTCGAAACCATAGGTCTCGTAGACGCGGCGGATCGTAGCGAGCATGCGCTCCTGCGCCAGGAGATCGGCGGACGTGCGATCCACGAAGCCGCGCGGCTGGCGCGCCTTCACGCGGGAGGGCTTCTTGGGGGCCATGGAACTGCCTGAACGCTGGATAAGAAACGAGTTACCCGGCGTCCTAGCCCATCGGGCGCGGGAGCGGCAAGGCTGGAGCCCGTTTCAGCGCGGCCGAATGAAGTTTCGCCGCGCCGCCTCGCACGCGCCCTGCGCGCAACACTCCTCCATATGGTCGTTCACGAAGCCCATGGACTGCATGAACGCATAGGCCGTGGTCGGGCCGACGAAGGAGAAGCCTTCCGCCCGCAGCGCCTTGGATAGCCGCCGCGAGGCCGGCGTTTCCGGGTTGGCCCGCGCCCAGGCGAGCGTCATGCGCTCCGGGCGTTCCTCAGGGAGCGGCTCGAAGCGCCAGAGGAAGCTGGCGAGACTGCTGCCCGTCTTCTCGCGCAGCGCCAGCGCCCGCCGGGCGTTGTTGATCGTGGAGGCGATCTTGGCGCGGTGGCGCACCACGCCGGGGTCGGCGAGGATCGCCTCGATCCGCGCCTCGTCGAAGCCGGCGACGCGCTCGATCTGGAACCCTTCGAACCGCTCGCGAAAGCGCTCCCGCTTGCGCAGGATCGTGATCCAAGAGAGCCCGGCCTGGAACCCCTCGAGGCACAGCTTCTCGAAGAGCTGGGTGTCGTCGGCGGTGGGCCGGCCCCATTCGCCGTCGTGGTAGCGGATATAGTCCTCGCCCGCGCCCGCCCAGGCGCAGCGGGTCTCGCCGTCCGCCCCGAGGCGCAGACCCGATTCGGAAGGAAGGTCGCTGGTTTCGCTCATGCCTCCTTGTGCCGCGCGGTCGGCGCGGGGCGCAAGCGCCCTCCCCCGAGCTTCACCTCGAAGGCGACTTGCCTCCGCGCGCCCCGCGCCGCACAAACGAGGCGAACACGCCGAACGAGTCTGCCCATGTCCGTCCGCCCGCTTCCGTTTCGCCTCTTGGCTGCCCTCACCTGCCGAACCGCCCTCCTGCTGGCCTTCGGTCTGGCGCTGCTCCTGGCCGCGCAGCCGGCCCGCGCCCAGCGCCTGCCCGGCGACGAGGCGATGATTCGCGGTTTCGAGGCGGTGGTGTTCGGCGCCGAGATCACGGGGCCTCTCAGCGATTCCAGCTATCTCAAGAAATTCGCGGCGCCGGTTCGCGTGCGCGTCGAAAACCCCGCCAAGATCGATCGCAAGCCGGCGGTGGCGACCTTCGTGCGCCAGCTCGCCCGGCAGGTGAAAGGGCTCGACATCGCCATGGCGGGCCGGGGCGAGCCGGCCAATTTCGTGGTCCATGTCGTGGACCGCGACGATTACCAGCGCACCGGGCGCGCGGTCTATCACCGCCCCTTCGGCCGCACGCCGGGCAACTGCATCGTGCGCTCCAGCTACGGGCGTGCCGGCATCACGCGTTCGGACGCCATCATCGTCTCGGACGAGGGCGATCTCCTGTTTCGCCGCTGCCTGATCGAGGAGGTGCTGCAGGGTCTGGGGCCGCTCAACGACAACACCGACGCGCCGCAGAGCGTCTTCAACGACACCTCGAAGCTCACCAGCTTCACGCCCTACGATCGCCTCCTCGTCAACATGCTCTACGACAGCCGTCTTCGCCCCGGCATGAGCCTTGCCGACGCCGAGCCGCTGCTCCCGGCGGTGCTGCGCGACAACAGGCGACGCCTGGGATTGTGACGCAGCGTTAGCGGCGCGTTCACCACGTTGGGACAGGGGAGGCGGAACCGGAGGGCCAAGGCGCGCGGATTCACCAATCGCTCGGATTTGGGGCGGCATTCTCATCCCAAAGCGGCTCGCCCTTTTCGAGCCCCGCGACGTTTCCGAGGTGTCCGCCGATGTTCGCCCGCCGCCTTCTGGCGCTTTCGCTCGTTCTTGCCGCCGGCTCCGCCGCCGATGCGCGCGACCGCCGCCCGCTTTCGCTCGACCGTGAGGATGCGGCCCAGCGCGTTCTCCAGCTCAGCCCCGGCAGCGGCGTCGTGCCGGGCTACCAGAATCCCAAGCTGACGCGCGGCTACCCCGCCGGCACGGTGATCTTCGACGGCAACATTCCCGTCGGCGTGGTGCGCCGCGACGGCGGCCCGGTGGAGCCGCTCGGCTCCTACCAGAACGCGCAGCCCATCGTGCTCGGCGCCGAGCCCGGCCCCCCGCCGCGCCCGCGCGCAGAGCGCCGCCGCGAGCGCCAGCCTCTGTTCGCCAGCGCGGGCGCGCCCGCCCGCAGCATGGCCGCCGCGCCGCGCCAGACGCAGCCGCGCGGGCTCGACCCCGCCTTCCTGCCGCAGGAAGTCGTCTATTCCGGCTACGAGCCGGGCACGATCGTCATCGATACGCAGGCGCGCTTTCTTTACCTCGTCGAGGCCGGCGGCCGGGCGACGCGCTACGGCGTGGGCGTCGGCAAGCCGGGCTTCGAATGGGCCGGCTCGCACCGCGTCAGCCGCAAGGCGGAGTGGCCGGACTGGACACCGCCCTCCGAGATGGTCGCGCGCGAGCGCGCCAAGGGCCGCATCCTGCCCGCGCGCATGGAAGGCGGCATCGAAAATCCGCTGGGCGCCCGCGCGCTGTATCTCGGCTCCTCGCTCTACCGCATCCACGGCACCAACCAGCCCTGGACCATCGGCCAGGCCGTGTCGTCGGGCTGCATCCGCATGCGCAACGAGGACGTGAGCGATCTCTACGAGCGTGTCCCGGTCGGCACGCGCGTGGTTGTGCTCTGAGCGCAACATCTCATGCAAAACGGGCGCGGGACCGGTCCCGACATTGTCTCGCGCCCCATGTTCCCCTCACGATAAGGCCGGCAGACTATCTCCAGGACGGCTCTGTTTTCATTCAACTTTTCGCCGGTTTCGAAGGATCGTTCGATGCGTCTCATTTCCCTGAAAACGGTAGCGCTGGCGGGTCTCGCCACCCTGGCCCTGGCCGGCGGCGCCAGCGCCGACACCCGCTATTTCGACCACTCCTCGCAGACCTGGGTATCGACCTCGGGCGATAGCCGCGCCGTGGTGTCCAGCGGCGGCGCCTCGCTCGGCCGGGCCCCGGTTCGCGTGGCGCGCCAGCCGCAGGCCATGCGCCCGGTCGATCCGCGCTTCAAGCGCCAGAGCGTGCGCCTGTCCACCAAGGAAAAGCCGGGCACGATCATCATCGATACCGACCGCAAGTTCCTCTACTTCGTGGAAGCCGGCGGCACGGCGACGCGCTACGGCGTGGGCGTCGGCAAGGAAGGCTTCGCCTGGGGCGGCACGATGAAGATCGGTCGCAAGGCCGAATGGCCGGGCTGGACGCCGCCGGCCACGATGGTCGCCCGCGAGCGCGCCAAGGGCCACATCCTGCCCGCCTACATGGCCGGCGGCCCGGACAATCCGCTCGGCGCCCGCGCCATGTATCTCTATCGCGGCGGCGGTGGCGGCGACTCGATGTTCCGCATCCACGGCACCAACCAGCCCTGGACGATCGGCCTCAACATGTCGTCGGGCTGCATCCGCATGATGAACGAGGACGTGACGCATCTCTACGAGCGCGCCGATCGCGGCACCAAGGTGATCGTGCTCGGCCCCGGCCAGTCCGGCAACGGCGTCTATGCCGAGACCGGCACGATGCGCCCGGCGGGTCGAGGCCTGCTCGCCGCCGTGTTCGGCGGCTGATCGCGGCACCCCCTCGCGGAACGACAAGAAGGCCCGCCCACTCGGCGGGCCTTTTGCGTAAGCTCCCTTCGCAGCCGGAAAGGACCCGCCGCGAGGCGCGTTCGGATTCGCGACCAGAACAGGCCGGAGATCGGAGCCGAAGGATGGGGCGGAGAAACTATCTGATCGAGGGCGTGTCCGGCACCGGCAAGACCAGCGTCTGCGAGGAACTCAAGCGTCGCGGCTTTCACGCCATCCATGGCGACAGGGAATTGGCCTATCAAGGCGACCCGGAGACCGGCGAGCCCCTGCCCGGCTCGAAGCATAAGAACCACATCTGGGATCTCGAAAAACTCGGGTCCCTGGTTTCGGACCGCAGCCAGCCGATCACCTTCTTCTGCGGCGGCTCGCGAAACTTTTCAAAGTTCATCCATCTCTTCGACGGGATCTTCGTCCTCGACGTCGATTTGGGGACGTTGAACCGGCGGCTCGCGGCGAGACCCGCCGACGAGTTGGGCGGGACGCCCGGCGAGCGAGAGATGATCGCGCGGCTGCACGCGTCGAAAGAAGACCTTCCCGAGAACGCGATCCCCATCGACGCGACCCTGCCGCTCGCCGAGGTCGTCGACCGGATTCTCTCGCGATGCGAAGCGCTGGGATAAGCGCTCCGGCACGTCGAAAAGCCCGCAACTCGCGCGGGCCTTCCTTTATTCGGCGGCGACGGGCCTTGCCATGCGCGGGAACGAACGACCGGCGAGCTTGGCGGGCGGCTCGCCGCCGAAGGCCCAGTCCAGAAGCTCCACGGTGTGGAGGATCGGGATCGAGGTGCCCGAGCCGATCTGCGTCATGCAGCCGATATTGCCGGTGGCGATGAGGTCGGGCTTCACGCGCTCGATATTCCCGACCTTGCGGTCGCGCAGCTTGGCGGAAATCTCCGGCTGGAGAATGTTGTAGGTGCCGGCGGAGCCGCAGCACAGATGCCCTTCCGGCACGTCGCGCACGGTGAAACCGGCCTGGGCCAGCAGGGTTTTCGGCGCCTGCGTGATCTTCTGTCCGTGCTGCATGGAGCAGGCGGAATGATAGGCGACGATCGCCTCCACCGGATTTTCCGGCAGGGGCAGGTCGAACGTGGAAAGGAACTCCGTCACGTCCTTGGCAAGGCTGGAAACGAGAGCGGCCTTCTCGGCATAGGCCGGGTCGAGCCGCAGCATATGGCCGTAATCCTTGATGACGGTGCCGCAGCCGGACGCGGTGATGACGATAGCGTCGAGCTTGGAGCGCTCCACCTCGCGGGCCCAGACGTCGACATTGCGCCGGGCGAAGTCGAGCGCTTCCTCTTCCCGGCCCATGTGGTGGGTCAGCGCGCCGCAGCAGCCCTCCCCTTCGGGCAGGACGATCTCGACGCCGAGCCGGGTCAGCAGCCGCACCGTCGCCTCGTTGATGCCGGGATCGAGCACGGACTGGGCGCAGCCGCGCAGGAGCGCGACGCGCTTTCGCACGACGCCCTCGGCCGTGCGCAGGCCCGGCCGATCGTTGGCCGAGGCCGGCGGCACGGCGGCGGGCGCGAGCTTCAGCATGGCCGCCAGCGGCTTCAGCGGCGCCACGCCGCCCAGCGCGTCCGCGAAGGGCCGGGCGAGACGCGCGAGCTTCAGGCTCCAGCGGAAGCGCTGGGGATAGGGCAGAACGCGGGCGAGCATCTCGCGGATGACACGGTCGATCAGCGGGCGCTTGTAGGTGCGCTCGATATGGGCGCGAGCGTGGTCCACGAGATGCATGTAGTTCACGCCCGAAGGGCAGGTCGTCATGCAGGCGAGGCAGGACAGGCAGCGGTCGATATGCTTGACCGTGCGCTCGTCCGCCGGGCGCCCGTTCTCCAGCATGTCCTTGACGAGATAGATGCGCCCGCGCGGGCTATCCAGCTCGTTGCCGAGCGTCACATAGGTCGGGCAGGTCGCCGTGCAGAAGCCGCAATGAACGCATTTGCGGATGATCGAGGCGCTTTCGGCGGTGTCGGGATCGCTGAGCGCGGCGGGGGTGAAGGAGGTCTGCATCAGATCATGCCATCCGGCCGGGATTGAGGATGCCGGCGGGATCGAACTGATCCTTCAAACGGCGGGACAGGGCGGCGAGCGGGCCGGGCTGGGGCTGGAACACGGGCAGCGACAGGCGCTCCCCTTCCGGCGCGCGCACCAGCGTGGCGTGGCCGCCGCCATGGCGGGCGACGAGCGTGCGGATCAGATCGGCCTCGGCGAGGCCTGCGTCCATGCGCAGCCAGACGAGGCCGCCCTGCCAGTCGTAGAAGGCATCCGCCGCCGCGTTCATACGCAGCGCCATGACGAAGTCCGGCCCTGCCATGGGCGGCAGCGAGACGCGCCAGACCGCGCTGTCGGTGCCGTCCGCGAAGGGCGCGACGTCGCGGATGTCGCGCCAGAAGGCCTCCGAGCGCTCGCCTTCCAGCTGCTCCAGCCGGCCCACGCGGGCAAGCGCGGTGCCGAGATGCGCGGCCCGGGCCGAGACGGAGGGGCCGAACCCGTCGAGCCGGATGGCGGTCGCGGGGTCGCGCCCGAGCGCGCCGCCCAGCACCCGCCCCGCCACGCCATAGGGCAGATGCGCCGCGCCGGACGCCTCGACCGAGGAGCCGAGCGCCGCGCTCATCGCCTCCGCCGCCTCGCCGTCCGCGAGATCGCGGACGATCAGCGTCGTCTCGGCAGGGGAGCGTGGCATGGTCTTGAAGATCACGTCGGCGAAGACGGCAAGCGTGCCGAAGGAGCCGGCCATGCCCTTGGAAAGGTCGTAGCCCGTGACGTTCTTCACCACGCGCCCGCCGGAGCGGAAGATCTCGCCGCGCCCGGAAACGGCGGTGACGCCCAGAATATGGTCGCGCGCCGCGCCCTGCTTGAGCCGGCGCGGGCCGGACAGGTTGCAGGCGAGCACGCCGCCGATCGTGCCCTGCCCCGCCGGCCGGCCGTGCAGCGGGCCGTAATCCATCGGCTCGAAGTCGAAGCGCTGGCCGCGCTCGGCGAGCAGCGCCTGGATCTCGGCGATCGGCGTGCCCGCCTTGGCGGAGATCACGAGCTCTTCCGGCTCGTAGAAATTGACGCCGGAAAGGCCCGTCAGCGACAGGGTGCGCGCGGCCTGGACGGGGCGCCCGAGGCCGGCCTTGGAGCCCTGGCCCTCGACGGCGAGCGGCTCCTCGCGGGCGAGCGCTTCGGCCACCATGTCGCGCAGCGCCTCGACACTGTCCGGGCGAAGACAATCCGGCGCGAGGGCCGAGTTCGACAGAACGGACATTCGAATCAGAACCTCGGCAGGTCAGGAAAGGGCAGCTGGCCCTTGTGGACATGCAGCCGGCCAAGCTCGGCGCAGCGATGCAGGACGGGAAAGACCTTGCCGGGGTTCAGCAAGTGGCGCTCGTCGAAGGCGCATTTGACGCGGATCTGATGCTTCAGATCGTCCTCGCCGAACATTTCGGGCATGAGGTCGCGCTTCTCGATGCCGACCCCGTGCTCGCCGGTGAGCACACCGCCGACCTCGACGCAAAGGCGCAGGATGTCGGCGCCGAAATCCTCGGCGCGCTGCAGTTCGTCGCTCTTGGAGGCGTCGTAGAGAATCAGTGGGTGAAGGTTTCCGTCGCCGGCATGGAAGACGTTGGCGACGGCGAGCCCGTATTTCTCCCCCAGGGCCTTCATGCCGGCCAGGACGCGCGGCAACTCCTTGCGCGGGATCGTGCCGTCCATGCAGAGATAGTCCGGCGAGATGCGTCCGACCGCCGGGAAAGCCGCCTTGCGCCCGGCCCAGAAGCGCATCCGCTCCTCGGCCGACTGCGACACGCGCGCCGTGGTGGCACCATTCTTGGTGGCGATGCCCTCGACCTCGGACAGGAGATGGTCGACCTCGGCCTTCACCCCGTCGAGTTCCACGATCAGGAGCGCCTCGACATCCAAGGGATAGCCGGCATGGACGAAGGCCTCCGCCGCGTGGATGGCGGGCCGGTCCATCATCTCCATGCCGCCGGGGATGATGCCTTGCGCAATGATCTCGGCGACGCAGGCGCCGGCCTGTTCGGACGTGGGAAAGCCGATTAAGACGGCGCGCGCCGTTTCCGGCGCCTGGAGAATGCGAACGGTGACCTCGGTCACGACGCCGAGCAGCCCTTCCGAGCCCGTGATCAGGCCGAGCAGGTCGTAGCCTTCCGAGTCGAGATGCTTGCCGCCGAGGCGGATGACCTCGCCCTCCATGGTGACGAACTCGACGCCCAGCACGTTGTTGGCCGTCAGCCCGTATTTCAGGCAGTGCACGCCGCCGGAATTCTCCGCCACGTTGCCGCCGATGGAACAGGCGATCTGCGAGGACGGGTCGGGCGCGTAGTAAAAGCCGGCATGCTCTACCGCGCGGGTGATGCCGAGATTGGTGACGCCCGGCTGCACCACGGCGCAGCGATTGTCGAAATCCACCTCCAGAATGCGGTTGAAGCGCGACAGGACGAGAAGCACCCCGTCCTCCAGCGGCAGCGAGCCGCCCGACAGCGAGGTGCCCGAGCCGCGCGGCACGACGGGAATGCGGTTGGCGTGGCAATAGCGAAGCACGGCGGCGACCTCGGCCACCGTTTCGGGCAGGACGACGGCGAGCGGCATCTGGCGATAGGCGGTGAGCGCGTCGGTCTCGAACACGCGCATCTCGACGCTGGCGTCCACCACGCCCTCGCCCGGTACGATAGCGCGCAGCGCCGACACGATCTCGGCCCGGCGGCCGAGAATTTCGCCGCTGGGCTTGGGCATCTGGATCGCCATGGGTTCTCCCGTCCTCCAAGACCTCGGCGCCGGACCATGCGCCGTCGCCGATTTGGAACGATGCTAAAGCTTGCGCCTCGCGAAGGACAGTCGCCGCGCCCGGGAAAAAGCACCGGGGGTTCTTCCCCAGGCTTGGAACACCCCAGGGCTCGCCTCCATTCCTAGAGGGAATAGGGAGGTCTCGATGACAGACAGCGATCCGAAGAATGCCGACGACGCGACGACTGAGCGCGCCTCCGCATTGGAGGGCGTGACGCCCGGCGGGCAGGAGCGCGTGATGACCGAGGACGAGAAGCTGGACGAGGCGTTGGAGGAAACCTTCCCGACGTCCGATCCCATCGCCCCCAGCCGCATCGACGGCCCGATGATCGACCCGGGCAAGCATAGCTGAGGCGCTGGGTTAAGAGCGCGACGGGCGGCCCTGGGGCCGCCCGTCTTGCATTCGCTCAGTTCTGAACGGCCTGAACCGACCCGCCATCGACCCGGATGTTGGACCCGTTAATGAAGGAGGCGCGCTCGGAGACGAGAAGCGCGACGGCGGCAGCAACCTCCCCCACCCGCCCGCGCCGCTTCTGCACGATGCCAGGCCGCTCTTCCTCGAGAAACGAGCGAATCGCCTCGTCCTTGGTCGTGCCGCGTTCGGCCGCACGCTTTTCCATCATCTCGTCGGTCATCGCCGTCTCGATGAAGGCCGGGGCCACCGTGTTGACCAGAATGCCGTCGGCCGCGAGCTTGTAGGACAGGCCCTTGGCGAAGGTGGCGAGCCCGGCCTTGGCGACATTGTAGGTCGCCTCCTCCCAATAGGGCTGCACGGCGTTTTCCGAGGTGATGCAGACGAAGCGGCCCCACTGGCCCTTCTTCATCTGAGGGATCGCGGCGCGGGCGACGCGCACGGCGGCAAGGAAGTCGGTCTGCCAGGCTTCCTCGTAGTCGGCGTCGGTGAGTTCCAACGGATCACCCTTGGCGCCCGTGATGCCGGCCGTGTGGACCGCGATGTCCAGCTTGCCGAAGCGGCGTAGGGCCTCGGCGACGATCCCGTCGGCATCGCCCTGCCGCGTCAGATCGGCCTGGACGATCGCCGTGTCCTCCGGCAGTTCGCCTCTGCGCGCCAGCGCCTCGTCCAGCTTCTTGTCGGCGAGAACGAGCTTCACGCCCTCTTCCGCCAGCAGCTTCGCCACGGCGAAACCCATGCCTCCGTCGGCGCCCGTGATGAGCGCGACGCGCCCCTTGATCCCCAGATCCATTCGCTGAAAAACTCCCGAAAGTCCGGCCACCTGACGGAATCGCGATCCGAAACCCGCGCGATGGCTGGAAAGACCGGCCGGCTTCGCTAAAACGCGAGTTCAAACCCGGCACCCATGCCGGCAACAACGAGCGCTCCGGCGGTTGGTTTCGCCGGGCCGGCGCCGTGAGCCTGAGTTCGAGGGGCGATGCCAGACTACGATTTTTCCGGCCAGCGCCTGTTCGTGGAAGGAGCGCTCGCGCAGGGGGCGGCGATCGAGGCGAGCACTGCGCAGGTGAACTATCTCCTGAACGTCCTGCGGCTCGACGACGGGGCGATGATTCTCGCCTTCAACGGCGCGGACGGCGAGTGGCGCACGCGGCTCCGGCGGGACGGCAAGAAGCGGCTTTCGCTCGTGCCGGAGGAAAAGCTGCGCGACCAGACGCCGCGCCCCGACCTTCACTGGCTCTTCGCGCCGCTCAAGAGCGCCCGGCTCGACTACATGGTTCAGAAGGCCGTTGAGATGGGCGCGGGCCTCATCCAGCCGGTCATGACGCAGCATTGCCAGGCGCCGCGTTTCAACCTGGACCGCGCGCAGGCCAACGCGGTGGAGGCGGCCGAGCAGTGCGGCGTGCTGGCCGTGCCCGAATGTCGCGAGATCCTGCGGCTCGACAAGGTCCTGGCCGCCTGGGATGCGGGGCGAACCCTTCTCTTCTGCGACGAGCGCGCGGGGTCGGCGAGTCCGATCGACACGCTCGCGCCGCTCGCCGGCAAGCCGCTGGCGCTCCTGATCGGGCCGGAGGGCGGCTTTTCGCGCGAGGAGCGCGAGACGCTTCTGGCCCTCCCCTTCGTCGTCCCCATCTCGCTCGGCCCCCGCATCCTGCGCGCCGACACGGCGGCGGTCGCGGCGCTGGCCGTGGTGCAGGCGGCGGCCGGCGATTGGCGAGAAGGCCCCGGCGGGTGAGCGGTTCGCGGACCGGAGCGTTCACCGGCAGGCCCTTGCGTCCGCGCGGGAAAGCGGACAGACACCCGAAGGGATGGGGTCTTCCCATTCGCTGCGAAGGCGGGGGCGGTTTCGTTCCCGCGTTTTGAGCTGTGCCGGCTTTCGCGCCGGCTTCCTGAACCGCATCCGTCCCCGGAGCTTTCGATGGCGCGCGACACGACCGACCTCACCCCGATCCGCTCGCTGGACGAACTGGTGGACCATATCCGCGCGGGCGAGAAGCCGGTTTCGGAGTTCCGCCTCGGCACCGAGCACGAGAAATTCGGCTATCGTTTGGCCGATCTCTCGCCGGTTCCCTACGAGGGAGAGGACGGCATCCGCCGCCTTCTGGAAGAGCTGCAGACGCGCACCGGATGGGAGCCGATCGTCGATGACGGGCGCATCATCGGCCTTGCCGGCGGCAGCGGCGAAGGCGCGATCTCGCTGGAGCCCGGCGGACAGTTCGAGCTTTCGGGCGCGCCGTTGGAAACGCTGCACGAGACGGTGAGCGAAACCGAGGGACATCTCAACCATGTGAAGGCGATCGCCGGCGAGCTCGGCCTCGGCTTTCTCGGCCTCGGCGCCAGCCCGCTCTGGACGCTGGATCAGACGCCGGTCATGCCGAAGTCGCGCTACTCCATCATGAAGCGCTACATGCCCAAGGTCGGCACGCGCGGTCTGGACATGATGTTCCGCACCGCGACGATCCAGGTCAATCTCGACTTCTCAGACGAGCGCGACATGGCGCGCAAGATGCGCCTCGGGCTGAAGCTCCAGGCGCTGGCCTCGGCCCTGTTCGCCAACTCGCCTTTCACCGAAGGCAAGCCGAACGGGCTCTTGTCCTGGCGCTCGGGCGTCTGGCTCGACACCGACAACCAGCGCTCGGGCCTCCTGCCCTTCGCCTTCGAGGCGGGCTTCGGCTACCGCGACTATGTGGACTGGGCGCTGGACGTACCGATGTATTTCGTGATGCGGGACGGGCGCTATCACGACGCAACGCATGTCACCTTCCGCCAGATGCTGGACGGGGCGTTGAAGGGCGAGATCGCCGATCCCGAGCCGAATATGGGCGACTGGGCCAACCATCTCTCCACCGTGTTTCCCGATGTGCGGCTCAAGCGCTTCCTGGAAATGCGCGGCGCCGACGGCGGCCTTCTGCCCGACATCATCGCCCTGCCCGCCTTCTGGTGCGGCCTGCTCTACGATGCGCAGGCGCTGGACGAGGCCGAGGCCATCACCGCCGACTGGAGCTTCGAGGAAGTCGACCGGCTGCGCTCGGCCGTCCCGCGCCTGGGGCTTCACGCTCCCTTCCGCAACGGGACGCTGCTCGACGTCGCGCGCCGCATCCTGCCGCTGGCGCAGGACGGGCTCGAGCGCCGCGACCGGCGGGACGCGCAAGGCCGCAGCGAGGCGATCTATCTCCAGCCGCTCGCCGCCCGGGTCGCCAGCGGACGTACGGCGGCCGACGACCTCCTCGCCCGGTTCGAGGGCGAGTGGAACGGCAGCCTCGAAGCCCTGTTCGCCGACCAGAGCTACTAACTCCCGAAAAACAGACCCGTCGCACCTCCGCCCCCTTCCCAAGCCCGTGGGAAGACCGCAGGGTGGCGCTTCGTTCCGCTCGTGGCGGCGCCGTGCGGCGATGCTCCTGACGCGAGGGACGGTAGAGCGTCGCGCCGGCCGCCTGTCGGCCCGGCGCGCGAGGGAGGCGGGATGACGGATTTCTTCGACTGGCTGAAGGTTGCCGGCGCGGGCGAGGCGGCGGACAAGCTCGCGCTTCAGTTTCGGCTGAGCCCCGAGGAAATGCGCGCCACGACGGACGCGCTGGTGCCCGCCTATATCCTGGGGATGCAGCGCGCCATGATCGACCCCAAAAGCTGGTCGGATCTGGCCGAGCGCTTCGGCGCCATGGGCGGCTTCGGCGCCGGCAGCTTCCTGACCGGGCCGGCGGGCGAATTGGTGACGCGCTCGCTCTTCGGGCCGGACCTGACGGCCGCGATCGCGCGCAACGCTTCGCTCCTCACCGGCCAAGCACCCGACACGCTGCAGCAGATGATGGCGCCCTTCGGCGCCATGGTCTTCGGCGCGGCGCTGCAGACCATGGCGGCCGGCGCCGCCAACTGGCCGAAGGGCTACGCGACCGACCCGGCCGGCCAGGCGCTGGCCGAAACCATGCGCCGCTCCGCCAATGCGGTCGAGGCCTTCCATCGCCCCTCGGGTGGGGGCGCCGCGTCTGCCGCGCCCGGCACGCCCGCCGCCATGATGGCCCTGTTCTCGGATGCCTGGCGCACGACCTTCCCTTGGGCCCCGCAGGGCCCGCAGGCCGGGGCCGGCGCGCCGGCCGCCTTCCCGTTCGATCCGTTCGGCATGATGGGCGCCATGACCAAGGCCTTCGCGCCGCCGAGCCCGGCGCCGCGCCCCGCGCCCGCCGATTCGCGCCAGCCGCGGCGCGATCCCGTGCTCGACATGATCACGAATGCGCAATCGATGCAGGCCGACTACTTCACCTCGATGGCCGCCTTGTTCGACCGCAAGGCCGAGCCGAACGCCTGATTCCAAGCCGGGCGGGCCGCCCTCGCGCGGCCCGCGCCACAGCATCGGCGCCGGTCCGGCAAAAGTTTTGCTGTGATCTATTGGATCGGAACCGTCCCGCCCCCTATACTCCCGGCATGTTCAACGGGAAGCCGCAGCGGCTTTCACGGATACCGGATGCTGATCGTCAATCTTCTGATCGTCGTTTTCTTGATTGTCCTCAACGGATTCTTTGCAATGTCGGAACTGGCCATGGTTTCGGCCCGGCGGATCCGGCTTCAGCAGATGGCGCAAAATGGCAGCAGAGGAGCGACCGCCGCGCTCAAGCTGGTGGACGATCCCACCGGCTTCCTGTCCACGGTCCAGGTCGGCATCACCCTGGTCGGCATCTTCGCCGGCGCGTTCGGCGCCTCGGCCTTCTCGACACCGGTGGCCGAAATCCTGGTCGGTATTCCTCTCATCAGCGTCTATGCCGACACGATCGCCTTCGTGCTGGTGGTCGTGCTCATCACCTATTTCTCGCTGATCCTGGGCGAGCTGGTTCCCAAGCGCTTCGCGCTCGCCCATGCCGAGTCGATCGCCGCCTTCGTCGCGCCCTCCATGCGCCTGATCGCACTGGTCGGCGCGCCGATCGTCTGGTTCCTGCGCTTCTCCACCGAAACCGTCAGCAAGCTCGTGGGCGCCAGCGCCGTCAGCGAGAATTCGGTGACGGAAGAGGAAGTGAAGGCGATGATCGCCGAGGGCACGGAATCGGGCGTGTTCGAGGAAAAGGAGCGCGAGATGCTGGAAGGCGTCCTGCGCATCGCCGACCGCAACGTGCGCTCTATCATGGTGCCGCGCCCGGACGTGGCCTGGATCTCGCTCGCCGACGAGCCGAACGCCATTCTCGACGAGATCAACGCCAGCGGTCACTCGCGCTTTCCCGTCGCCAAGGAGGACGTGGACGATCTCGTCGGCGTCGTGCAGGCCAAGGATCTTCTGGAACAGTATCGCCGCACCGGCACGGTGGACGTGAAGGCCGCCGTGCGCGAGCCGCTCTATGTCAACGAGACCATGCCGGTCCTGAAGCTTCTCGACCGCTTTCGCTCCGTCAACATCCATATGGCGATCGTGATCGACGAGTACGGCTCGTTCGAAGGCGTGGTGACGCCGACCGACATTCTCGCCTCGATCGCCGGCTCCATGCCGGAGGGCGCCGAGGAGGACTATTCCGTGGTGCAGCGGGAGGACGGATCCTACCTCATCGACGCCGGCATTCCGATCGACGACGTGGAGCGGCGCCTGGGCGCAGGCAGCCTGCCCAAGGAGCGCGACTACGAGACGCTGGCCGGCTTCATCCTCGACCAGTTCGGCCACATTCCCGAGGTCGGCGAGTTCATTCAATACGGAAACTGGCGCTTCGAGGTGGTGGATCTCGACGGTCGCCGGGTGGACAAGATCATGGCCTCGCAGCTCGGCGAGCTGGAGCCTGCGCGCGACGAACTCTAAGAGCTTGTTTGGAAATTCGGCGGCGGAGGGCCGGCGAGGGATTTTTTGGCGTCGCGAGGCGCCAAACGCAGTCGATGCCGGCGGCATCGGCGAGGATTGGCAACGAGGCGATGGCGGAAAAGCACCGACGGACCGACCCGCCCGAGTTTCCAAATAGGCTCTAAGCCGGCGCGCCTTCCCTCTCCCACAACAGAAAAGACCCGCTGCGATCGCTTCGCGGCGGGTCTTTTCTCATTCGCAGTCCGGGTTCTGTCGGTCCGGTCTTTTTCATTCCGGCCGCCTCAAAGCGAGCGGCGCCGCTGTCCTGCCCTGATGGCCAGCCGATAGGTCGGGTCTTCGCGCCAGTCGGCATGGAGCGCCTCGTGGACGTCGTCGCGCTTCAGACCGATATCGTTCAGGAGATAGTCGGGCAGTTCCGACATCCGGTAGGCGGCCCGGCGATTGCGGATCGTGCGGACGATCGCCGCGAGCGCGAGGAAGCCGGTGCGGACCGACTGGGCGAGACCGTCCACGGAGGGAACGGGGGTCTTCGATGCAAGCGTCATGGCAGGATCTCCCTTGGGAAGCCATTTTCAGGTCGGCAGGCAAAGCGGGAGCGCTCGCTCGAACGGGGTCGTTCGCGCGTTTGCAAGCACCGTGCCGGCTGCGTGGCCGGCCAAGTGTCCACTCCGTCGAAGGCTCGCGCCACCCGATTTCGCGGTCTCGTCTCTGGCTGTCGAGGATGGAGATAGTCCGGCTTGACGGATCAGACCAACGAATGTTTCTTATGCCCATCATCACCGATCATTATAGGTGAAGCCGTGGCCACGCCCCTCGACCTCGACCAGCTCCGCACCTTCCTCGCCATCGTCGACACGGGCAGTTTCACCCGCGCGGCCGAGGAAGTGTTCAAGACGCAGTCCGCCGTTTCCATGCAGGTGCGCCGGCTGGAAGAGCGCCTGGGCACGGACCTGTTCGAGCGTTCGGGCCGAACGGTGAAGCTGACGGAGGCGGGCGGCCGGCTCCTCTCCTATGCGAGGAGGATGCTCTCGCTCAGCCAGGAAACCCTGTCGGCCTTCGACGAGCAGACCATCGAGGGTCATGTGCGGATCGGCCTCCCGGACGACTATGCCGAGCGCTTCCTGCCCGAGATCATGGCGCGATTCGTGCGCTCCAACCCGCGCGTCGAACTCCAGATCGCCTGCGAGACGACGTCGAGCCTCATCGAACATGTGGACAAGGGCCATCTCGACGTGGCGCTGGTCTGCCCGTCCAAGACCCATGCCTGGTCGGAGATCGTGCGGACCGAGCCGCTGCATTTCGTCACCTCCGCCGCGCACAGCGTCCATGAGGAGCCGATCCTGCCGCTCGCCATCGGCCGCACGGACTGCGCCTGGCGCAAGCAGGGGGTCGATGCTTTGAACAGCGTCGGCCGCGCCCATCGCATTCTCTTCACCTCCTGGTCGGCTCAGATCGTCACCTCGGCCGTGCTGGCGGGTCTTGCCGTCAGCGTCCTGCCGGAATGCGCGCTGCGGCCGGGCATGCGGGTTCTCAGCGACGCGGAAGGCTTTCCCCGGCTCGACGACGCGCAGATCGCCGTCATGCGCGGGCGCAACACCGACTCGCCGGTGATCGACGCGCTGGTGATCCACATCCGCGAAAGCCTGCAGAACCTGGCGCCCTCCGTTCCCCCGCAGATCAATTCCCGACTGCCGGAAACGAGAATGATTCGCAGCCAGAGGCTTCGGCCGGGCGTCGGCGTCGCGGGCTGGTAAGCATGAGCGATCTCATGGAAGCGGTCGCCAGCAATGTGGCGGAATATTCCGTCTCGGAACTCTCCGGCGCGCTCAAGCGCACGGTGGAGGACGCGTTCGGCCATGTGCGAGTGCGCGGCGAGATTTCGGGCTATCGCGGCCCGCACTCATCCGGCCACGCCTATTTCGCGCTGAAGGACGACAAGGCCCGGCTGGAGGCCGTGGTCTGGCGCGGCTCCTTCGGCAAGCTCGCCTTCAAGCCCGAGGAAGGTCTGGAGGTCATCGCCACCGGCAAGCTGACCACCTTCCCCGGCTCGTCCAAATACCAGATCGTCATCGAGGCGATGGAGCCGGCGGGCGCGGGCGCGCTGATGGCGCTGCTGAACGAGCGGCGGCTGAAGCTCGAGGCCGAGGGGCTCTTCGCCACCGATCGCAAGCGCGCGCTGCCCTTCCTGCCGCGCGTCATCGGCGTCGTCACCTCGCCGACCGGCGCGGTGATCCGCGACATCCGGCATCGCATCGCCGACCGTTTCCCGCTTCATGTCCTGGTCTGGCCGGTGCGGGTGCAGGGCGAGACCTCGGCGGCCGAGGTCGCGGCGGCGATCGCGGGCTTCAACGCTTTGCCGGACGGCGGCAAGATTCCGCGACCGGACCTTCTCATCGTCGCGCGCGGCGGCGGCAGCTTGGAAGACCTCTGGGGCTTCAACGACGAGGCGGTGGTGCGGGCCGTGGCCGAGTCCGCCATTCCGCTGATCTCGGCGGTCGGCCACGAGACCGACTGGACCTTGATCGACCATGCGGCGGACCGGCGCGCGCCGACGCCCACGGGCGCGGCCGAAATGGCGGTTCCGGTGCGGGCCGAGCTTCTGGCGGTGTTGGCCGCGATCGAGGCGCGCAGCGGCGCCGCCATCTCGCGCACGCTGCAGGCCGAGCGGCGCGCCGTCGCCAATCTCGCCCGCGCCCTGCCCTCGCCCGACATGTTGCTGGCCCTGCCGCGCCGGCGCCTGGACGAGGCCGACAGCGCGCTGGAGCGCAATCAGCGCTTAGGCCTCGGCGAGCGCCGCCGCCGCTTGGCCGAGGCCGGGCTGCAGCTTTCGCCCTCGCGCCTCCAAGGCGCGATCCGCGACAAGCGGGCGGACCTGCGCCATCTCGACTCCGCCCTGGTGCACCGGCTCGACACCGCCCTGCGCCAGCAGCGCCATACGCTGGAGCGCCTCGGCGCGGCCCTGCGCCCGCATGTGGTGACACAGCGCGGCGCCGAGGCGCGCCATCGCCTCATCACCGCCTCCGACCGGCTCGACCGCGCTTTCGCCACGCGGCAGGCGCAGCGGCGCGCGGCGCTGGGCGGCGCTTGGCGCGTCGCCTCCAGCCTCGACCCGCGTCAGGTGCTGGAGCGCGGCTATGCCATCATTCGCGGCGAGAACGACGTGCCGATCACCCGCGCCGAAGATCTGGTGCCCGGTTCGAGCTTCGAGATCGAGTTCGCGCGCGGCCACCGCCGCGCCGCCATCGCCGCCGCGCCCGACGCGGACGCCGTGCCCACGGCCCGCCCGGCGCGCGGCGCCAAGCGGGCCAAGCGCGAGCAGATCGAGGAAAACCAGGGCGACCTGTTCTGACCACGCAGGGTTAGTGGATCGGAGCAGAGCGAAGCGTCGTCGCTCAGCCGGCGTAGCGGGTTTCCAGAATGTCGATCTCGCGCACCAGCTTGCGCGCCGTTTCCGTGCCGAGTTCGCGCCTGCGCACCTTGCGGAACAGCTCGGCACGCTCCGCCTTGAGCGCGGCAAGGCGCATCTCGCGTTCGATGCGCTCGGCGCGCAGGCCCATATCGGCATTGTCGCCCTCGCCCGAGCGCCGGTCGATGCGCTGGCGATAAAGCTCGGTGATCTCCGACGCGGCGGCGACATAGAGATCGGTGTCGCCCGCCCGATCGCCCGCCGCGCGCAGGAAGCGGCCGATCTCGGCGATGGCGGCCTCGGCCGCGGCGATGCGCGCGGCATCCTCCTCGGCTTGGCGCGAGGGCTCGGGCGGCAGTTCCAGCCCGTTGAGAAGCAGCGGCAGAACGAAGGTCGCGGCCAGAAGCGAGGCGATGATGACGCCCATCGCCAGAAAGATCGCAAGATCGCGCGCTGGAAACGGCGTTCCGTCCGCAAGGGTCAGCGGCAGGGTCAGAACGCCGGCAAGCGTCACCGCGCCGCGCACGCCGGCAAAGGACATGGCGGCGACGATGCGCCAACTCGGCGAGGTCGTGCGCCCGCGACGGCGCAGGATGGTCAGCCGCAGCGACAGCCAGACCCAGGCGAACCGCAGCGCCGCCAAGCCGGCCGTGATGGCGACGACATAGAGCACCAGCCACCAGGACTCGCGGTTTCCGGTGATGTCGACCGTTTCGGCCGCCCTGGCGAGAATGCCGGGAAGCTGCTCGCCGAGCAGCACGAAGATGATGCCGTTGGCCGTGTACTGGATCGTGTCCCAGACCGTAGAGCGGCGCACGCGCGTCGTCGCCAGCGCCCGGCCGGAGGTTTCGGCAAAACTCATGGTGAGGCCCGCCGCGACCGCCGCCAGGATGCCGGAGGCGTCGAGATGTTCGGCCAGGAGATAGGAGCCGAAAGGAATGAGAAGGCTGATGAGGATCTGCGATCCCGTGTCCTCGCCGAAGCGGTCGGATATCCAGTCCTTGGCGCGGGTGACGGCATAGGTGACGAGAACGCCGACGGCGACCCCGGCCACCGACACCCAGGCGAAGCTGAAAAGCGCCTCGCGCAGCGAGAAGGCCCCGGTCAGCGCCGCCGCGACGGCGAAGCGGAAGCAGACGAGGCCCGAGGCGTCGTTCAGGAGCGATTCGCCCTCCAGGATATGGAGCATGCGCCTGGGGATGGGCACGCGGCGCGCGATGGCCGAAACGGCGATCGGATCGGTCGGCGAGATGATGGCGGCGAGCGCGAAGGCGACCGCCAGCGGCACGGCGGGGATCATCCAATGGATGAAGAAGCCCATGCCCGTCACCGTCACAACCACGAGCCCCAACGCCAGTTCCACGATGATCGCGCGATCCTTCACCAGTTCCTCGGGCGGGATGCGCCAGCCGTCGAGAAACAGGAGCGGAGGCAGGAAGAGGAGAAAGAAAATCTCGGGGTCCAGCGTCACGCGGATATCGGCGAACAGGCCGATCGCCGCCCCGAGCGCGATTTGGAACAGAGGCCGGGGCACGGGCAGCGGCAAGATGCGGGCGAGAAGCCCGCTCGCCACCACGGCCAGAAGCAGAACGAGAGCGATCGTGACGGTTTCCAAAAGCCTCTCCCGCAAGCGCCCGGGCGACCGAACCGCTGTGGCCAACGCCAGACGCGCCGGGGTCCGGCATTGGCCGGGCCATGGTTCGCAAAGGCCCGATGCGGGTCGCGCTTGTCAACGATCGGAAGCGGGCGGAGAGCTGCGAGAGCGTTCGGACGGTGAGGCCCGTGGAGGAGCAGGCTCTATCACCCCCACCAACGGCCCGAGTTCATGAATCCTGCCAGGCGGGCGCAGCCCTCGCCCACCCGGGCGTCTCGTCAGACCCCGCCATAGGTCCGGATCAGGTCGAACGCGCTTTTCAGCATCATGAGCGTGGCGAACCCGCCTCCGATCATGATGCACACGGGCACGGGTGAGAACACGCTCTCCCCACGCTCGCTCTTCGCCGCGTCGTTCTCGCTGTCTGCCATGGGAAGGAATACGGACGGTGGCGAGCGAAGTTCCGCGCGCGAGTCTTAGCCGACTGACGGGAAGGCTATCGGTCGCCTTACAGCAAAACGCGCGTCAGCTTGCTCAGACTCAACGGCTCGATCGCCTCAGCGCGAACTCGGTGACAAGCATGAATTAATTAGTAGTGGAGAAGAATGGTACGGTTGAGTGGGTTCGAACCACCGACCTTCGGAGCCACAATCCGACGCTCTAACCAACTGAGCTACAACCGCGCATCGCTGTCGCGACGACTGGGTGGGCAATACGAGCTTTCGGCTGGGATGGCAAGAGGGGCGGGCCAAAAAGACCCGTCCCTCGAAGCGGAGGGAGGCCAAGAACTCAGCCCCCCCTCCCCGGTTGCAACTGGCTTCGCTTTAGAACTCGGTCTTGCCGGTCGCCCGTTCGGCGGCTTCGCGGCCGGGCTGCAGCACGTCGCGCGCTGCGGACTGCGAAGCGCTCTGGATGTCACGCGCCTGGCGCGTCGCCAAGTCGACTTGCTGGCGGAAGAAGCTCGTCTGGAGTTCGATGAATTCCGAAAGCGAGCGAACGCTGGCAAGCTTCTGAAGATGGGTGAAGTTCATCTCGGCCTGCGTGCGCATGCCGTCCAGCGCTCGCTTAGTGAGGTTGAGGGAGCCGGAATGGGCGTTCTCGATCGTCGCCTCCAGGGTGCGCGAGGCCTCCTCGGTGGCGGCCTTCATTCTGGCATAGGCTTCCATCGACTGCTCCATCGAGCGTTCGGTGGCGGAGCGAAAGGCTTCCGTCATCTTGGACGGGTCCATTCCCAGGGCCGCCTGCGCCTCGCGGAAGGCCTTGGGGTCGGTCATCGTGTCGAACGCCTTGCGCGCGCCTTCGAAAGCGGCGTTCGCGGCGTCCTGCGGCTTGTCGGTGTCGGACATGGTCGGGTTCCTCCTGGAAGCATTGTGACCACAACGAGGCATCGCCAGCAAGGGTTGCGCCGGATTTGCGCCGGGGGAGGCCCGGCGGGCCTTGCATTAACCCTGTCCCCCGTTGATACAGGGCCCAGATGCGGCGGCTTCTGGATTTGAGCCGCGCAAGCCCGTATTAACACTCCGGTAACCTTTTCGTTCTTCCCACCGGAGACACGGCCATTTCGACGCCTCTCGACTTCATGGTTCTTCCAGCCGTGCGCGTTGCCAACGCCATCGGCTCGGCCGTGGCCGTGCTGTCGGCCGACCTTGCCGCCGTTCTCTGGTGCAACGCGGCCGGCGCCGCGCTGCTGGCGCTGCCCGGCGGACGCCGCTCCTCGGGCGAAGACGCCACCTCCCCTCTCCTGCCGCAAATCGGCTCGGCGCGCCAAACGCTGACGCTCAAGCGGCGCACGCAGCTGCTCCTGCGCCCGGCCGACGCCGGCATGGGCCGGGCGGTGCTGGCCCGACTCGAAGCCATGCCGGACGGTAGCGGTGAAGAAAGCGCCTGGGTTCTCCTGACCGTGCGCCTCGACGGCGCGCCGAGCGAAACGCGCGAGGCCTTCGCCCGGCGCCTGGTGCAGGAAGCGGGGCTGACGGAAGCGCTGGCCTGCGTCGTGTCCGACACGGGCTTCGTCTGGGGAACGCCCAATCTGCCGGCCGAAGAGCAGTCGCTTCTCGCCGCGCAAGGCGCCGAGTTCCTGCGCGCCGGTGAAGAGCGGCTGACGGTCGAGGACGAATACGGCGCGCTGTCCTTCGCCAAAGTGGCCGAAGGGCTGGTGCTCATCCATATCGACACGCCGGACGCCGGTGACGACGCGGTCGCCGCGCCTGTTTCGAATGAGGCTGTTTCGGAGGACGGGTCCGCGAAGATCGCCGAGTCCATCGAACAGGGGTTGGACACCGACCCGTCATTGCTGCCAGTTGAAAGCGCTCCCACGCTCGTCCTTGCAGTGGAGCCCGAAGCACCCGAACCCGCCCTGCTCCAGCCGAGTTTCGAAGCCCCGCTGAACGGCGAGCCGAAGCGCTTCGTCTGGCAGATCGACGAAGACGGCCGCTTCTCCAGCCTCTCAACGGATTTTTCCGCCGTGGTCGGCCCGCACTCGGCCGACGTGATCGGGCGCGCCTTCACCGATGTCGCGCGGGTCTATGGTTTCGATGAGAACGGCGAGATCGCGCGCCTCCTGGAACGGCGCGACACGTGGTCGGGGCGCTCGATCCTCTGGCCGATCGAGGGAACCGACCGCAAGGCGCCGGTCGATCTCGCGGCACTGCCGATCTACAGCCGAGACCGCCGCTTCGAGGGCTTTCGCGGCTTCGGCGTGGTGCGCCCGGCCGAGCATGTGGCCGATCCCGACGCGCTAGGCCTCGTGCTGCGAAGCGGCCTGCCCGTGCCCCAGGAGCCGGAAGCGGACGAGACCGAGGACGAGGCTGAAATCCGTGCGGCCTTCGGCCGGCGGGAACAGGCGCCGGAAACCGAGAGCGAGCGGGCCGAGCGCCGGCACCGGCGCGAGCTTGCCCTGTCGAGCGCCGAGGAAGCGGCCTTCCGCGCCATCGGCGCCGAGCTCGGCGTGTCGCCGCGAAATGTTCTGCCGCTCAAGCCTCAAGGCGCGGACGCGCGCCGCGCGGAGCCGGCGGCCCCCGAGCCTACGAATGTCGAGCCCGTGACCTTCGAGCCCGAGCCGGTGGAGGAGGCCGTCCCCTTCGCAGCGCACGAGCTGGAGGACATGTTCGACGCGCTGCCGCTGGCCGTTCTCGTGCAGATGGGCGACCGGCTTCTCTTCGCCAACAAGCGCTTCTTCTCGCTGACCCGCTACAGCGATCTCGACGCGCTGGAGGAATCGGGCGGTCTCGACCGGCTGGTTCTTTCCTGCGGGGAATCGGGCGAAGGCGACGAG
Source organism: Aureimonas sp. AU40 (assembly GCF_001463785.1). Taxonomy (NCBI): domain Bacteria; kingdom Pseudomonadati; phylum Pseudomonadota; class Alphaproteobacteria; order Hyphomicrobiales; family Aurantimonadaceae; genus Aureimonas; species Aureimonas sp. AU40. The sequence goes on along the minus strand of NZ_BBWL01000005.1, from coordinate 37,194 downwards.
GCGGTGATCCAGTGCGGCGACGGCACGATGGAGCGCGCCCGGCTGCATCTCCAGCGCGTGTCGGTGGCCGGGCGCTCGTGCCTGCTCATGTCCTTCACCGAAGCGCGCGAGCCGCCGGACGATCTCCTGGCCGGCGAGGTGGTGGATCTCCAGCGCGAGGTGGACGAGCTTCAGGCCGTGCTCGACACGGCGACCGACGGCATCCTCCTGCTCGACGCGGGCGAGCGCGTGCGCAAGATGAACGGCGCGGCCGAGGCGCTGTTCGGCCTGACGCCCGACTTCTATCTCGGCCTGCCCTTCGTGGAGCTTCTGGTTCCCGAAAGCCGGCAGACCGCGCGCGACTATATCGAGACGCTGCGCGACAACGGCCTCGCCTCGATCCTCAACGACGGGCGCGAGGTCCATGCCAAGGTCGGACCGGATAAGGCGCGCGGCGGCGAGCAGGGCACGATCCCGCTCTTCGTCACGCTCGGCCGCCTGTCGGACGGGCGCGGCTGGTGCGTGGTGATCCGCGACATCGCGCAGTGGAAACAGGCCGAAAAGGATCTGGTGGAAGCGCGCAAGCAGGCCGAGGACGCGAGCCTGCACAAAAGCCGGTTCCTGGCCAATGTGAGCCACGAGCTGCGCACGCCGCTCAACGCCATCATCGGCTTTGCTGACGTCATGGCGTCGGAGTGCTTCGGCCCGATCGGCCACGAGCGCTATCTCGAATATCTCGGCGATATCAAGCGCTCGGGCCATCACGTGCTCGACCTCGTCAACGACCTTCTCGACATTTCCAAGATCGAGGCGGGCAAGATCGAGTTGAGCTTCGAATCGGTGTCGCTGCACGAGATCGTGGCCGAGGTCGTCTCGCTCATGCAGCCCCAGGCCAATCGCGAGCGGGTGATCGTGCGATCCGTCCTGCCGGCCTCCGTGCCGCCCGTCGTGGCGGACCGGCGCTCGGTGCGGCAGATCGCGCTCAACCTCATCGCCAATGCCGTGCGCTTCACGCCGGCCGGCGGGCAGATCGTCGCCTCCACCCATTATGGCGAGGACGGCACCGTCTGCCTTCGTGTGCGCGATTCCGGTATCGGCATGACCGAGCACGAGGTTGAGATCGCGCTCACCCCCTTCCAGCAGGTCAAGGCCGGCGGGCGGGGCGAAGGCACGGGGCTCGGCCTGCCTTTGACCAAAGCGATGGTGGAGGCCAACCGCGCGCAGTTCTCGATCGCCTCCACGCCCGGGGAGGGAACGCTGGTGGAGATCACCTTTCCACCCTCCCGCGTCCTCGCGGTGTAGGATCGAACCCGCGGCCGGTTCGGGCTCGGCCGGCGCGCCATGCGATCGGCGCAATCGCGTGGCTGATTGCGGGGGATCGGGCCAGGCTCGGGCGGCGGCGCTCTGTTCAAGCCCGGCCTGTCTCTCTAAGTAATATGACTCTCTGAGCAATACGACTTGGGCGTCTGGCCCCGCAACGCCTCGAAGGACCCCGGATTGAAAGAGCTTCCTGCCCCGGCGCGGCGCGCGACCGAGAAGCCATCGCGCGGGGACAGGCATCGGCGCGGGCTCCTGTCTGCGGTTTCGGGCGTCGTTCTGCTGGTTCTGGGACTTCTGGTCTTTGCCCTGTCGCAGGTCTCGCTGCAGCTCGGCGACGCGCGCGAGGAACTGGAAGCCCGGCTCGCCCATCTGACGGGCCGCCCGGTCCATGTCGACGGCACCGTGTCATTCGAGCTTCTGCCGCGCCCCAGGGCTGTTCTGACGGACCTGCGCGCCCGAACCGGCGGGGGCGCGGACGCTCAGCTCCTTTCGGTGGACCGCGTGGAGGCCGATTTCGCGCTCTTCCCCGCGCTTCTCGGCCGCGCCGATATCACGCGCGTCGCGCTGGTGCGCCCGGAACTCGGGCCGGCCGGCCAAACGCCGGACGCCTCCGTCACCCTCACCCCGCCCGCTGCCGACGCTGTTCCCCCCGAGCCCGCTCCGACGGGCGTTCCCGTCGGCAAGGCGTCGCGCGACCTGCGCGTGTTTCTCGTGCGCTTCGAGGGCCTTCGCGAGCTCGACATCCGCGAGGGTCTCTTCCGCCTGCCAGGGCGCCCGGACAGCCTGTCCAACGTCAACGTCACCTTCGAATGGCCGGGCGGCGCCAGCATGGCGCGCCTGTCGGGCGCCGCCGTCTGGAACGGCCAGCCGCTGCGGCTCGACGCGCGCATGGACCGGCCGCTCTCCATCACGGAAGGGCAGACCGCACCGCTGAAACTGGCCTTGAAGGCGCCGGCGCTGGAGATTGGTTTCGACGGCAGCGGCGCGGCGGGCGAGTTCCTGCGCCTATCGGGCGCCATGAGCCTTTCGACGGCGTCTCTATCCCGCGCGGTGGACTGGATCGGGCGGTCCAACGCGGGCCTGCCGGATTTCGGCGCCTTTTCCATTCAGACGCAGATCCAGCTGGTGGACAACCGCGTGTCCTTCGGCTCCGCTTCGCTGGACCTCGGCGGCGACACGGCGCGGGGCGCGTTGGAGGCCGTTCTCCCGCGCGAGGCGAGCGGCGTGCCCGCGATCTCCGGGACGCTCGCCTTCCGCAAGCTCAATCTCGGCCGTTTCAGCCGGGCGATCGCCCCCGCGCCGCAGACCGTGCTCGACTATCAGCGCCCGATCCGCACCGGCTTCATCGCGGACGCCAATCTCGACCTGCGCCTGTCGGCGGAGGAAGCCGATCTCGGCCGCACCACGGCGCGCGACGTGGCGGCGACGATCAAGGCGAGCGCCGGCGTCGGCACCATCGACATCGGCGATATGGCGCTTTTGGACGGGCGCGGCGATCTTCGCATCACCGTCGACACCACCGCGCCGCGCCCGGACCTCGTGATCTCGGCGGGCCTGCGAGACATCGACGTGGCGACCCTTCCGACCCTGACCGGCACCACGATGCCGCTTGCGTCCGGCCGGGGCGAGTTGCAGCTGACCCTGCGCGGCCCCGCCACGAACTGGGCCGAGATCGCGCTCGCCAGCCGCACCGAAGCCAAGCTGCGTGTGCGCGAGGGCCAGCTGGCTGGCGTCGAGCGCGGCATGTTGAAAGTGCCGGGCCCGCGCCCGATCGACCCCACCATGGCCTCGCCCGAGCCGTTTCGCCGGGTCGATCTCGCGCTGGCCGGCGTCGGGCCGCGAATGCGAATCGACAAGCTTTCCATCGCCTTCGACGAGGGCGAGGCGACGGCCAACGGGCAGATCGACCTGCGCAGCGGCCGCCTCGCGGTGCAGGGTCAGTTCGACCCGACCAAGGTCGAAGCGTCCGGCGTATCGAATTCGTTCACCCTATCGAAACCCATCGGGTTCAAGCTGGATGGCGAATGGCCGAAACCGACGTTAACCGTAAGTGCGTCGGACGGGCCGACCTGAGACGGAACGCTCCCTGGTTCAGGCGCGCGGCGTTCCGCCCATCCGGAACGGAGCCGCTTTTGCCCCTGCTGTCCCCCCGCCTCCTTGCCCTCGTTCTCGCCGGCTCGATCCTCTGCCCGCTGTCCGCCTCGGCCGCCGGCTCCGTCCTGCGCGTCGGCTCCGACCCCTCGTCGGGAGCGGCCGGCTCCTCGACGGTCGCAACCGGCCTTCGCGGCGCGCCGGCCGATCCCGCCGCCTGCGCGCGGGACTTTCACGCCAAGCTGAAGCCGATCGCCGAAGGGCCGTTCCAGGGCGTGAAGGCGGCCCTTTCAGCCCCTTCCGAGCCCGCCAGGGCAGCGGCGCCGGGCGAGGCGCCGGCCGCGCGCGGCCTGATCTTCCCGCCCAATGCGCGCTCGCGCGGGCCGAACGAGAGCGCCGCGCTGCGCGCCGCCACGGCCGCTGCCAACGGCGCCTCGGGCGTGGTCCCGCGCGACGGCAATGCCCGCTGGACGGCCATGCGCGTTCGCGAGGATCTCGCCGACTTCCTGACGCAGGGGCCCTCGCCCTATCTCTGCTCGGGCATCGACCAATATCTGGCGACCCTCAAGCGCTTCGCGGGCCAGGTGGCGATCTCGCCCGAGCGCCGGCAGCGCGATTTGGAAACCGCGCGCGCCATGGCGCGCAGCAGCCTGGACGCCGCGCTTCTGGCGCTCCGCCCGGTGCCGCTGCCGACGCCCGCGCCGGAGGATCGCTCGACCCCAGCCGAGATCGCCGAGACCCTGCGCGCCAGCATCGGCGTCAAGGACGAAGCCTTCATCGGCCCGCCCATGCTGGTGGCCGGGCGCGAAGAGGGCGAGACGCGGATTTCGCAGGGCAACGCAGCCGACCCGGACCTGCCGCCCATTCCGGCACGCACCGAGAACAAGCTGGAAAGCGACGCGGACGTCAGTGCAGCCGTGGCCGAGCTGGCTCAGGCGATCCGGCGCGCCATGCCGAACGTGGCGGAGGCGCAGGCGCTCGATAGCACCACGACGGGCAGCGTCGCCGCTCCGATCGGCCCCATGCGCCCCGCCCCGGCCAAGGACACCCTCGCCAAGGACGGGGCGCCCAAGGACGCGCTGACGCGCCTTGCGGAGCTGAAGCCGCTCTTTGCGCCCGAAGGCGGCTTCCCCGGAGACTCGCGCACCCGCCTCACCGTGGTCGGCGCCTTGTCGGACCTCGAAGTCACTGAGCGGCTGCTCGGCGCCTCTTCCCTGCCGGCGGACCCGCTGGGCGCGGCCTTCACCGCGACCTTCGATGCGATCGCCGCCGCCCATGCCGAAAGCTGCCGCTGCAAGCCCTGACGCACCCGCCCATCGCCTCACAGACGAAAGCCCCCTCGTGAACACCACACGAGGGGGCTTTTTTCGTTAGAGGCGCGAAAAACTCAGACGTCCTGCGCGGCCAGACGCTCGTCCGCCCGGCGGCGGGTTTCCTGCCGACGGGTGAACAGCGCGGCGGCGATGACGCCGACCGCCACCACGGCGATCATGATCGTGGAAATGGCGTTGATCTCCGGCGTCACGCCGAGCCGCACCTGGCTGTAGATGCGCATGGGCAGCGTCGTGGCGCCGGGGCCGGAGGTGAAGCTCGCGATCACGAGATCGTCGAGCGACAGGGTGAAGGCCAGCATCCAGCCCGCCGCCACCGCCGGCCAGATCACCGGCAGGGTGATGAGCAGAAAGGCCTTGGCGGGCGGGCAGCCGAGATCCTGCGCCGCTTCTTCCAGTGACCGGTCGAAGGAGACGAGGCGCGACTGAACGACCACGGCGACGAAGCAGAGGGTCAGCGTCGTGTGCGCGACGGTCACCGTCCAGAAGCCGCGGTCGAAGCCGATGGCGACGAAGAGAAGAAGCAGCGACAGACCGGTGATGACCTCGGGCATGACGAGCGGCGCGAAGACCATGCCGGAAAACAGCGTGCGCCCGGGAAAGCGGGCGTGGCGCACCAGCGCCATGGCCGCCATCGTGCCGAGCACGGTGGCCAACGTCGCCGACAGAAAGGCGACGCGCAGCGTCACCCAGGCCGCGTCGAGAAACAGGCGGTTGCCCATGAGCGAGGCGTACCAGCGCGTCGAGAATCCACCCCAGACCGTGACGAGCTGCGAGGCGTTGAAGGAATAGACCACCAGAAGCAGGATCGGCAGGTAGAGAAAGGCGAAGCCCAGCACCAGCGAAACGAGATTGAAGGCGGAAAGGCCGCGTTTCATGCCGCCCTCGCCTGAATGCGCTGGAAGAGAACGATCGGCACCACAAGCACCAGAAGCAGAAGCACCGCCACCGCCGAGGCCACTGGCCAGTCGCGATTGGTGAAGAACTCGTCCCACAGGGTCTTGCCGATCATCAGCGTCTGCGAGCCGCCGAGAAGATCGGGAATGACGAACTCGCCCACCGCCGGAATGAAGACCAGAAGCGCGCCGGCGAGAACGCCGGGCAGCGACAGCGGAAAGGTGATGCGCCAGAACGCGCCGAGCGGCGTGCAGCCCAGATCCCCCGCTGCCTCCAGAAGGCGCGGATCGAGCCGCTCCAGGCTGGCGTAGATCGGCAGCACCATGAAGGGCAGGTAGGAATAGACGATGCCGATATAGACGGCGGTGTTGGTGTTGATGATCGTCAGCGGCGTATCGACGAGCCCGGTCCAAAGGAGGAACTGGTTGAGATAGCCCTCGTTGCGCAGAATGCCGATCCAGGCATAGACGCGGATCAGGAAGCTCGTCCAGAAGGGCAGCACCGTCAGCATGACCAGCACCGGCCGCAGCCCGCCGGGCGCGCGCGACATGGCATAGGCCAGGGGATAGGCGACGAGCAGCGTCAGAGCCGTCGAGACCGCCGCGATCTGGAGGCTGGAGAGATAGGCGTTGAGATAGAGCGGGTCCTCCGCCAGGAACTGGTAGCTCTGGGTGCCGAGCTGACGCAGACTGCCGGCGAAAGCCGAAACGCCCGTCCAGTCGAAGACCGGGAGATAGGGCGGCTGGGCAATCGCGGTTTCCGACAGGGAAATCTTGAAGACGATCACGAAGGGCACAAGAAACAGGACGAGGAGCCAGAGATAGGGCACGCCGATCACGGCGCCCTTCCACCAGTTCACCCTCAAGGCACGAGACGCCATCTCCCCGCTCCTCACTGCACCAGGAGAACGCCGGCGTCGCGCTCGAAGGTCAGCCAGACCTCCTCTTCCCAGCCGATCTGCTCGGGCGCCACGCGCGCGGCGTTGATGACGGTGGAGCGCACCAGCGCGCCGTTTTCCAGCTTGACGTTGAACAGCGTCACGTCGCCGAGATAGGCGATGTCCCAGACCACGCCGCGCAGCGCGTTGACGCCGATATCGCTCGGCGGGCGGCGCGACAGGCGCATCTTTTCCGGGCGCACGGCAAAGGCCGCGCTGTCGCCCGGCGCGACGGCGACCGTGCTTTCCGACTCGATCGCGCCGACATCCGTGGCGAGCCGCACGACCCCACCCGACGCGCTGTCCACCACGCCTTCGATCAGCGAGATGTTGCCGACGAAATCGGCGACGTAGCGCGAGGTCGGCGCCTCGTAGATCACGGCGGGCGTCGCCACCTGGCAGAGCTTGCCGGCGCGCATCACGGCGATGCGGTCGGACATGGTCATCGCCTCTTCCTGGTCGTGCGTCACGATCACGAAGGTGAGGCCGAGCTCCTGCTGGAGGTCCATCAGCTCGAACTGCGTTTCCTCGCGCAGCTTCTTGTCCAGCGCGCCGAGCGGCTCGTCCAGAAGCAGCACCTTGGGGCGCTTGGCGAGCGAACGGGCCAGCGCCACGCGCTGCTGCTGGCCGCCCGAAAGCTGCTGCGGCTTGCGCTTGCCGTAGCTGTCGAGCTTCACGAGCTTCAGCATCTCGGCCACGCGGTCGCGGATCTCGCCCTTGGCCATGCCGTCCTGCTTCAGGCCGAAGGCGACGTTCTGCTCCACGCTCATATGGGGAAACAGCGCGTAGGACTGGAACATCATGTTGAGCGGTCGCCGATAGGGCGGCACGCCCTTCAGGCTCTCGCCGCCGAGCCGGATGTCGCCGGCCGTCGGCTCCTCGAAGCCCGCCAGCATGCGCAGCAGCGTGGACTTGCCGCAGCCGGACGGCCCCAGCAGCGTGAAGAACTCGCGCGGGTAGATCTTGAGGCTGAGATCGTCCACCGCGTTGAACGTGCCGAACCGCTTGGAAATGCGGTCGAACTCGATCAGCGGCTTGGCGGCGGGGTCGTTCCACGGGTCGAACGAGCGGCGGATATTGCCGAAAGCCTTGGGTGCCGTTGCCATCTCTACCCCGAACCAGATCATGGAGGCGCCCGTGCCTCGACGGCGCGCCTCTTGGCCCGGACCGGCGCGGGAAGATCCAGCGCCCGGTCCGATCGCGATGCTTAAGCCCGAGCCTGCCGGCCCGGGGCGCCGGGCCTACTGCCCGGTCTTCACGGTGGTGAAGGCGCGGGTGACGGTGCGCTGGGCGCGCGCGTCATAGGGCTTCTTGACGTAGAGCGTCTTCAACGTCGCCTCGTCGGGATAGATCGAGGTGTCGTTCAGGATCTCGGGGTTCACGAATTTCTGCGAGGCGAGATTGCCGTTGGCGTAGCTGACGAAGTTCGTCGCCTTGGCGATCACTTCGGGCCGCATCATGTAGTTGATGAACTGGTGCGCCGCGTCGACATGCGGCGCGTCGGACGGGATCGCCATCTGGTCGAACCACATCATCGTGCCTTCGTGGGGGATGAAGTAGCCGATGTCGACGCCGCGCTTGGCCTCGGCCGCGCGGGTGCGCGCCTGGAACACGTCGCCGGAGAAGCCGACCGCCACGCAGATGTCGCCATTGGCGAGCGCGTTGATATATTCTGAGGAATGGAAGCGGCGGATGAAGGGGCGAACCTTCAGGAGCAGCGCTTCCGCCTTGCCGATTGAATCGGCATCCGAGGCGCTGGGGTCGAGCCCGAGATAGCTGAGCGCTGCGGGAATGATCTCGCCCGGCGCGTCCAGCATGTCGATGCCGCATTTCGACAGGGCCTCGGCGTTCTTCGGATCGAAGACGAGAGCCCAGGAGTTCAGCGGCGCGTCCGGCAGCAGCTCCTTGACCTTCTCGACATTGTAGCCGACGCCCGTGGTGCCCCACATGTAGTTGACGGAATAGGCGTTGTCCGGGTCGTAGGAGGCGACGCGCTCGGTCACCAGCGGCCACATGTTGGAAAGGTTCGGCAGCTTGGACTTGTCGAGCTTCTGGAACACGCCGGCCTGGACCTGGCGCTGCAGATACTCGGCCGAAGGCACGACGATGTCGTAGCCGCTGCCGCCGGCCAAGAGGCGCGTTTCCAGAATCTCGTTGGAATCGTACACGTCGTAGACGACGCGGATGCCGGTTTCCTTGGTGAAGTCGTCGACGATCGAGGTGTCGATATAGTCCGACCAGTTGAAGATATTGAGCACCTTCTCCTGCGCCATGGCGCCGTGGCTCGCGAAGGCGGCCAGGGCCAACCCCAAGGCAAAGGCATTGTGTCTCATCGCTGGCGGACCTTCTCGCGCGGCGGGCTCGGCGCCCTCTTGCAGTGCGGGCAATATCGCCAAGCGCGGCCGCGATTCCTAGTCCCCGCCGCCGATTTTAAGACCTTGTTCGTTTTTCAGGCAGACGCCCTCCGCGTCGCCGCCGCCAACAGGACGAACCATGTAGACCGCCCCCTTGCCATAGGAGGCGAGCTTGGCCGGCGCGATCGTCTCGCCCGCCGGCCGGAAGCCGAAGCGGCGCCAATAGGGCGCGGTGCCGTAGACCGAGACGAGCATGGCGGGATGCGAGCGCCGGTCCGCCAGCGAGAGCAACGCGGTGATTGCCGGCTCGGCCAGCCCGCGCCCACGCAGCGCCGGCAGGAGCGCCACGTCATGAAGATAGAGCGCGTCGGCGCCGGGCTCCAGCGCGCCGAGCGCGGTGTCGAGCGGCGGCGGCGCGCCGAGCGCGGCGGGATAGGCAATGGCGTAGCCGCAGATCGCCCCCGCCTCGTCCTCCAGCGCCAGACACCCATCCGGGAACAAGGCGATCCGGTCGAGATACATGGCCGGGCCTTCGGGGAAGCTGGGATGCACCACGTCCGCCACCGCAATGGCGCCGGGAACGTCCGCCGCCGCCATCGCGCGCCAGTGCGGCCGGGGCCGACCCGCCGTCTCGCTCATCGGTGCTTGCGGCCTTCCCCGTAGAACATCTTTTCCCAAGCCTTGTGCGCCTTATAGCCCTCGCGGATGAAGGGCGTGAACATGGCGAGGTTGAGCACCGCCTTATTGGTGAGATTGGCGGGAAAGCGCAGCGGCTTCTCGAAATCCACGAAGAGCACCACCCGCACCTTATCGGAATGGTTCCAGGCCTCGTGCTCGTAGGCGTCGTCGAAGATCAGCGCCTTGCCCTCTTCCCAATGGCAGGTCCGGTCGGCGACGCGGATGCCGATCTTGTCGGGCTCGGGCGGCACCACGAGCCCGAGATGGAAGCGCAGCACGCCGTTATAGGGGCCGCGATGGGGCGGCAGATGCTTGCCCGGTTCGAAGATCGAGAACATGGCCGACTTCAGCCCCGGGATCTTCTGTAGGATACGCCACGTCTCCGGGCACTGGGCGATCGCCTCCTCGGACTTGATGCCGTAGCCGCAGAGGAAGAAAGTCTTCCAGTTCTGATCGGACGAGATGGAACGCACTTCCGAGGAGATCTCGTGAAAGGCGGGCAGATCGCCCTTGCGCACCAGGATCTTGTCGAGCTCGGCGCGAATCAGCCGCCATTCCCGCTCCACCTCGCGCGCCCAGGGAAAATCGTCGGTCGGATAGACCGCCGGATTGCCGATGGCGGAATGCTTGAGATTGAGGCTCTCGGCGCCGTCCACGAGCTTCTGAACCATTCGGGCGGCAAGGCCGCCCCGGCTCATCGTGTCTTCCAGACCTTGGGTCTTCAGCTTCTGCTGGGTCGTTTCGGTCATGCCATCCACCGCGTCCTGCGGCCTCCATGCCCGCCCCTTGGCGGCTTCGACCTCAAATAGGGGCTTCGATGTCATTTCCATGACGCACGATGCCCAGCCCCCCGATGCCCGAGCGGATCGATCGCATCGGGTACAGCCGCCCCGTCGTTATAAAGGTCCCCTTATCGCCCTGTGCCCGATCGGCACGGCGATTTCCAGCCCCCTCGCGCGAACGCCCTTCAGCCGGGCGCCTTGCGGTTGGCTCCGGGGCGGGTATGGTCGAGGTAACCGAAATTCCGCGCAGGAACGCATGGCAGATCGCACCCGGCCTCCCAAACTCGAGCAGGCGTCTCCCTCCAAGATCAAGCGCGACAAGCCCAAGCGCCGCACGGTGGAGCGCACGGGATCGGGCGGGCGCATCGGCCTGTCGCGCCGCGAGGCCGAGCCCGAGCGGCCGCGCTTCCTGGATTCGCGCCGGGGCGTGCCGTCCATGGCCGAGGCGGGCGAATGGTTGCGCGCGCGCGGCATCGAGGATGTGGAATGCATCACGCCCGATCTCGCGGGCGTGGCGCGCGGCAAGATGATGCCGGCCAAGAAGTTCACCGGCAACACCTCGCTCGCCCTGCCCTCGGCGCTGTTCATGCACACGATCTCGGGCGAGTATCCCGACGAGACCGGCGAGTTCCGCTATTCGCCCAACGATGGCGACCTGAAGCTCGTGCCCGATCTCTCGACGCTTTCGGCCGTGCCTTGGGAGACCGACCCGACCGCGCAGGTGATCTGCGATCTCGTGGACACGGCGGGCGAGGCGGTGGCCTACACGCCGCGCAACGTGCTCAAACGCGTCGTCGCGCTCTACGAGAGCCGGGGCTGGAAGCCGATCGTCGCGCCCGAGATCGAGTTCTATCTCGTTTCCAAGAATGTCGATCCCGACTATCCCCTCACCCCGCCGATCGGCCGCTCGGGCCGGCAGATCTCGGGCGGGCAGGCCTATTCGATCGGCGGGGTCAACGAGTTCGACGAACTGATCGACGACATCTACCATTTCTCCGACGCGCAGGGGTTGGAGATCGACACGCTGATCCACGAGGACGGCGCGGCGCAGCTGGAGATCAACCTGCGGCACGGCGACCCGATCGAGCTGGCCGACCAGGTCTTCATGTTCAAGCGCACGATCCGCGAGGCCGCGCTCAAGCACGACATCTACGCCACGTTCATGGCCAAGCCCATCCAGGGCCAGCCCGGCTCGGCGCTGCATATCCACCAGTCGGTGGTGGACGCGGTCACCGGGCAGAACGTCTTCTCCAACGAGGACGGCAGCCCCTCGCCGCTGTTCTTCCATTTCCTGGGCGGAATGCAGCGTTACGTGCCGGCGGCGCTGGTGATGATGGCGCCCTATGTGAACTCCTATCGCCGGCTGACCCACGGCATGTCCGCCCCCACCAACAATGCCTGGGGCTACGACAATCGCACCACGGCCTTTCGCGTGCCGACCTCGGACGCCTCCTCGCGCCGCGTCGAGAACCGCCTGCCCTCCTCCGACACCAATCCCTATCTCGCGCTCGCCGCCTCGCTCGCCTGCGGTTGGCTCGGCATGGTGAATGCGGTGGAGCCGGACCAGCCGACCGACCGGACGGTGAACGAGGACGGTGTTATCTCGCTGCCGCGCGGCCTGCTCGAGGCGGTCGCCGCCTTCGAGGCGGAGGACGCGTTCCACGACGTGTTCAGCCGCGAGTTCGTCGCCACCTATACCGGCATCAAGCGCGGCGAGTTCGAAACCTTCATGCAGGTCATCAGTCCCTGGGAACGCGAATTCCTTCTCCTGAACGTTTGAGCCGCGCCCGATGAGCGCCGGCTCCTACCAGTCCCCCATTTCGCCCGGCCGCTCCTGGTACGAGGACTCGGCGGGCGAGCGGCCGCGCTATCCCCGGCTGGACGGCTCGATCGAGGTGGACACGCTCATTGTCGGCGGCGGCTTCACCGGGCTTTCAGCCGCGCTGCATCTGGCGGGGCGCGGCGTCCGCGTCGCGCTTCTGGAGGCGGCAAGGCTGGGGGACGGCGCGTCGGGCCGCAATGGCGGCCAGTTCGGCACCGGCCAGCGGCAATGGCCCGAAGACCTGGAGCGCGAGGTCGGGCTGGAGCGTTCGCGCGCGCTCTTCGCCATGACGGAGGACGCCAAGACCCATCTGCACGAGATGATGGCGGCACACGGGATCGAGGCCGACTACCGGCCCGGCCAGCTCTCGCTGGCGCACAAGCGGCGCTATGTCGAGAGCTATCGCCGCCACGCCGAAATCCTGACTGAACGCTACGCCTATCCCCATGCCCGCTTTCTCGGCCGCGAGGAAACGGAGGCGCGTCTCGGCTCGCCGCAATACCACGCCGGCGTCCTCGACACCGGCACCGGGCATCTCCACCCGATGAAGCTCCTGATCGGCACGGGCCGGGCGGCGGCAAGGGCGGGCGCCGCGCTCCACGAGGAGACGCCGGTGACACGCCTGCACCGGCGCGGCGCGGCGATCGAAGCCGAGACGCCCTTCGGCACCGTGCGCGCCGAGCGCGCGCTGATGGCGGTCAACGCCCATGGCGAAGGGCTGAGCCGGGCGAACGCGGCGCATGTCATGCCGATCCGCTCCTTCATCGCGGCGACCGAGCCCCTGGCCGAACCGGACCGCGTGCTTCCGGGGGGCGAAGCGGCGGACGATTCCCGCTTCGTGGTGCGCTACTTCCGCAAGACGCCCGACAACCGCCTCCTGTTCGGCGGCCGCGAGGCCTATTCCTCGGCGGAGGGCGATATCGTCGGCCAGATCCGGCGTCAGGTCGTCTCGATCTATCCGCATCTGGCGGATGTCGGTTTCACCCATGCCTGGGGCGGGTCGGTTGGCGTCACCATGCCGCGCATGCCGTATGTCGCGAGCCCCGAGGCGGGCCTCACGGTGATCGGCGGCTTCTCCGGGCATGGCGTGCTTCTGTCCCACTATACCGGGCGGCTCTATGCCGAGCGGGTGCTGGGAAACCAGGATCGGCTGGCCGAGTTGGAGTCGCTGCGCATCCCCGCCTTTCCCGGCGGTTCGGCCCTTCGCGCGCCTCTCCTTTTTCTCGCGATGACATGGTATGCGCTGCGCGATCGGTTTTGACGAGGTCGATCGTGCCTTGCGCCGTCGGTTCGCCCGTTCCACTTAGACGGTCCATGGAGACCGTTTGACAACGCGGCCGGATCGGCTTGCAGGCGTTGATCCGCCGCCGAATTGTCAAATCGTCTCCCAGGCGGCCCATGCTGCCCGACCATCGAGGACCGTTCTTGCCCCGCGAAGCCACCAGTTCCTCCGGCCAGCCGGAACCGGCGACCACCCCCCGGCTTCGCGACAGGCTGCGCTTGGAAACCCGCGCCGAGCACGAGGCGCTGGACGCCGGCTTCGACGGCATGTTGGCGCCGGGCGCGGAGGCTCTTTATGCCTGCTTCCTCCTGACCAACCGCGCCGGCCACGAGGCGGTCGAACCCCTCCTGCGGCAGAGCCCGCTGGCGCGGTCCAACCCGGCGGCCTGGGAGCCGGGCGGCCGCCTTGCGGCGCTGGCGGCCGACTGCCGCGATCTGGCGCTGCCCCGTTTCGCCGCGCCGGCGCGCTTGCCGCTTTCGCCCTCCCTTCCCGAGGCGCTGGGCGCGGCCTATGTTCTGGAAGGCTCGCGGCTGGGAGCGGCCTTTCTTCTCAAGGCCTTGCGCCGCAGCCCCGGCTCTCGCCTGCCGGTGCGCTATCTCCTGGCTTCGAGCGATCCCGAGCCGTTTCGCCGGCTGCTGGCCGTGATGAGCGCGGCCGGTCTTTCGGAGCGGGAAGCCGATCGGGCCGTTGCGGCGGCCAACCAGACGTTTCGCACCTTTCGCGCCCTGGCCGAGGGTGCCCGGATCAGGATGACGTTCTCTTGACGAATTTTCCCGCTTCGAGAGATCACGACGTCGATCTGACCAATTGCGACCGCGAGCCCATCCAGTTTCTCGGCCGCATCCAGGATTTCGGCTTCCTGGTCGCGGCCTCGATGGACTGGCTGATCGAGCGCGTGTCCGCCAACATCGCCGATTTCACGCCGCACGACGCGGACGCCCTCTTGGGCGAGCCGCTGCTCTTCCTGTTCCCGGAAAGCTCCGTCCACGCCATTCGAGGCCGGTTGCAGATCCTTTCCTCCAGCGATGGAGTGGAGCGGCTCTTCGGCTTCGACCTGTTCGGCGACGGGCGCCCCTTCGACGTTGCCATCCATGTGATCGGCTCGACGCTGGTGGTGGAGGCCGAGCCCGCCGCGCGCGCCGCCGGCATCAACCCCGGCGCGCTCATCAAGAGCATGATCTCGCGCGTCCAGCGCACGGACGGGCTCGACGGGCTCTACCGCGAATGCGTGCGCCAGCTGCGCGGCATCACCGGCTTCGACCGCGTTATGCTCTATCGCTTCGCCTCCAGCGGCGCCGGCGCCGTGGTGGCCGAATCCGTGCGCGGCGGCCTCGGCTCGTTCCTGGGGCTGAACTATCCCGCCGCCGACATTCCCGCCCAGGCCCGGCGCCTCTACGTCCAGAACCAGATCCGCATCATCGCCGATGTCGGCGCCGTGCCGATCCCCGTCCTGCCCGAGCTCGATCCGCACGGGCGCCCGCTCGACCTGTCGCTATCGGTGCTGCGCAGCGTGTCGCCGATCCATATCGAATATCTTTCCAACATGGGCGTCTCGGCATCCATGTCGATTTCGATCGTGATCGACGGCAAGCTCTGGGGCCTGTTCGCGCTCCATCACTACGCGCCGCGCCACCTGACCATGGAAATCCGCAGCGCGACCGAGCTCTTCGGGCAGATGGTCTCGCTCATCATCGAGGGCCGCCTCTACAAGGAGGCCAAGCGGGTGGACGAGGCGACGCGCGAGCAGCACGACCGCTTCGTTTCCAAGCTCGTCGCCGCCTCACCCTCGGTCGAGGCCGTGGCCGATTTTGCCGAGGAGCTGCGCGAGATCATCCCCTGCGACGGGTTCGCGGTCTGGGCCAAGGGCCAGGAGCGCACGCACGGCGTCGGCCTGTCGCGCGAGGAGCTGCAGTCGCTCGCCCGCTTCCTGAATCGGGCCGGCTCCAGCCGGGTCTACGCCACGGACGAGCTGTCGGCCCATCACGCGCCGGCCGCCGACTATAGCGACCGCGTGGCCGGCGTGCTCGCCATTCCCATCTCGCGCTCGCCGCGCGACTACATCCTCTTCTTCCGCCGCGAGATCGTGCAGACCGTCACCTGGGCGGGCGATCCCAAGACCAAGGAGCGGATGATCGGGCCCAACGGCGCCCGGCTGACGCCGCGCAAGAGCTTCGAGGCCTGGAAGGAGACCGTGCTCGGCAAGTCCCTTCCCTGGACCGAGAGCGAGGTGAAGGCCGGCGAATCGCTACGCGTTTCGATCCTGGAAGTGCTCTTGCGCTTCAACGAGGAAAGCGAGCGCCAGCAGATGCTCGCCGCCCAGCGCCAGGAGCTCTTGATCGCCGAGCTGAACCACCGGGTGCGCAACATCCTCAGCCTGATTCGCGCGCTCGTGGTGCAGTCCAAGCCCAGCGCGCGGGACGTGGACGGTTTCGCTCGGATCATCGGCGGGCGTATCCAGGCCCTGGCGCGCGCGCACGACCAGATCACCAGCGAGCAGTTTTCCTCCACCTCGCTGCAGGACATCATACGCACCGAGGTGCTGGCCTATATCGGCTCCAAGCAGGACCGGGTGCATCTCGACGGGCCGCCGATCTGCGTGGAGGCCGCGGCCTTCTCCACGCTCGCACTCGTGTTCCACGAGCTGGTGACGAACTCGGCGAAATACGGCGCGCTGTCGGATTCCTCGGGCAGCGTCAGCGTCGTCTGGCGGTTGGACGAGGACGGAAGCTGCGGCATCGACTGGACCGAAAGCGGCGGACCGCCGGTCACCGCGCCGACGCGCCGGGGCTTCGGCTCCACCATCATCGAGCGCTCGATCCCGCACGATCTGGGCGGCGAGGCGCGGCTGGACTTCCGACTGGGCGGGCTTCGCGCCCATTTCCGGCTGCCGGCGCAGGTCTTCCACATCCAGACCGTCGCCCCCCTTCCCGCGACCGCGCTGCCGAAGGAAACAGAGACCATGTCGCGCCCGGCCGGCCCCGAAATCCTGAACGGCCTTCGCGCCCTCATTCTCGAAGACAACATGATCATCTCGCTCGACGCCGAGCAGCTTCTGATCGACCAGGGCGTGCGCGAGGTGCATCTGGCGGCCAGCGTTTCGGAGGCGCGCAAGCTTCTGGAAAGCCAAGCGGTGGACGTTGCGCTCCTCGACGTCAATCTGGGCAGCGAGACGAGTTTCTCGCTCGTGCCCGACTTGCGGCGCCGCGACATTCCCTTCGTCTTCGTGACCGGCTATGGCGAAAAGATCGAACTGCCCGAGGACGCGGCCGGTGCCGGCGCGATCAAGAAGCCGTTCGATGCGCAGGAACTGGTGAAGGCCCTCGCCCGGGCCGTCGCCGGAGCACGAAACGGGTAAGCCGTCCGCCGCGTCCCCGCCGCCTCCCGGGTGGGGCAGGCGTCGGCTTCCCATATTTAATCGATTAGATTATAGCCAGCCCCAGGCCCGACCGGCGGGGCGCTATCAGGAGATGTTGACCTCGTGTCCAGCCAGATCATCCCCGTAGAGATCTTCGATTACATCGTTTTCGGCGGAAACGGCGATCTCGCGGAGCGCAAACTGCTGCCCGCTCTTTATCATCGCGATCGCGACGGCCAGATCCCCGCCGGCGCGCGCATCATCGGCGCCTCCCGCACCGCCCTGTCGGACGAAGCCTATCGCGCCTTCGCGCAGAAGGCGCTGGAATCCTTCGTCGCCGCCGAGGACCGCCACCCGACCGCGATGGAGCGCTTCCTGGCGCGCCTGCACTACCGGCAGGTGGACGCAAAGGGCGACGGCGGCTGGGCCGAGTTGAAGGCGCTTCTGGACGAGGCGGGCGACAACCGCATCCGCGCCTTCTACATGGCCGTCAGCCCCTCGCTGTTTGCCGACATCGCCTCGCACATTAACACGCAAGGGCTCGCCAACGACCGCACCCGCCTCGTGGTGGAGAAGCCGGTCGGGCGCGATCTCGAATCTGCCATGCAGCTGAACGCGCTGATCGGCGAGCATTTCCGCGAAGATCAGGTCTTCCGCATCGACCACTATCTCGGCAAGGAAACCGTGCAGAACCTCATGGCTCTGCGCTTTGCCAACATGCTCTACGAACCGCTGTGGAACTCGGCCTTCGTGGACCACGTGCAGATCACGGTCGCCGAGAGCGTCGGCCTGGAAGGGCGCGCGGGCTACTACAACACCGCCGGCGCGCTGCGCGACATGGTGCAGAACCATATCCTCCAGCTCGTCTGCCTCGTGGCGCTGGAGCCGCCCTCGGCCATGGACGCCGACGCGCTGCGCGACGAGAAGCTGAAGATCCTGCGCTCGCTCAAGCGCATCGACGACAGCAATATCGAGCACGTCACCGTGCGCGGCCAGTATCGCGCGGGCGCCTCCAACGGCGGCGCGGTGAAGGGCTATCTCGACGATCTCGGCGAGCCGACGAGCGACACCGAGACCTTCGTCGCCATCAAGGCCGAGATCAACAATTGGCGCTGGTCGGGCGTGCCCTTCTACATCCGCACGGGCAAGCGCCTGTCGGAGCGCATGAGCGAGATCGTCGTCACCTTCCGACCCATTCCGCACTCGATCTTCGAGGGCTCGGCCGGGCACGTCCAGCAGAACCAGCTGGTCATGCGCCTGCAGCCCGACGAGGGCGTGAAGCAGTGGCTGATGATCAAGGACCCCGGTCCGGGCGGCATGCGCCTGCGCCACGTGCCGCTCGACATGACCTTCGCCGAATCCTTCCACGTGCGCAATCCCGACGCGTACGAGCGCCTTCTGATGGACGTGATCCGGGGCAACCAGACCCTGTTCATGCGCCGCGACGAGGTGCAGGCCGCCTGGGAATGGGTCGACCCCATCCTCAAGGCCTGGGAAAACCGAGGCATGAAGCCGCAAGGCTACACGTCCGGCACCTGGGGTCCCTCCTCCTCCATCGCGCTGATCGAGCGCGACGGGCGCACCTGGCACGAGCCGGATTGAGAGCGGCGATGACGATCAAGCGGCACGACTACGAAACCCGCGAGGCGCTGGCCGAGGCACTGGCCGCCGGCATCGCGGCGGTTCTGGCCGGCGGCGTCGCCACGCAGGGCTCGGCGGTTCTCGCCGTGTCCGGCGGCTCGACTCCCAAGCTCCTGTTCCGCCACCTGTCGGAGGCGGAGATCGACTGGGCGAAGGTCACGGTGATCCTGGTGGACGAGCGCTGGGTTCCCGAGACCTCCGATCGCTCCAACGCCCGGTTGGTGCGCGAGAACCTTCTGCGCGGCCGCGCGGCCGAGGCGCATCTGGAGCCCTTCTATATCGAGGGGCTGGATGCGCTGGAGGCCGTGGGCGAACTCTCCGCTCGCTTCGGCGGATTGCCGCACCCGTTCGACGCGGTGATCCTCGGCATGGGAACGGACGGCCACACGGCCTCCTTCTTCCCCGGCGGCTCCAGGCTTTCGACCGCGATCGACCCCGCCTATCCCGAGGCAGTGATCGCGATGGAAGCGCCCGGCGCGGGCGAGCCGCGCGTCACGCTCACGCTCAAGCGTCTTGCGGAGGCGCGCTTCCTGGCGCTTCATATCGAGGGCGAGGACAAGCGCGAGGTCCTGGAGCGCGCGCTGGGCGAAGGCCCGGCGGAGGACATGCCCGTGCGCGCCGTGCTGCGGGCGCCGCGTGAGGAACCGCTGCAGGTCTTCTGGGCACCCTGAAAGACTCCCCATGCCCGGCGCGCGCGAAGTGCCGGGCCGAACGACCGGGCGGGCGGCGAGAGCCCGCCACCCCCAAGCCAACGAGGTGACGCCATGGCCGCCATTGCCCGCATCGAGGAGATCACCGATCGCATCCGCGAGCGTTCGGCGCCGACGCGCGAGCCCTACCTCGCCCGCATCCAGGCCAAGGGCGAGGCCGGCCCGCGCCGCACCCGCCTCCATTGCGGCAATCTCGCCCATGGCTTCGCGGCCTGCGGGCCGACCGATAAGGCGCGCCTGACCGGGGGCGAGACGCTCAACCTCGGCATCATCACCTCCTACAACGACATGCTCTCGGCCCATCAGCCGTTCGAGACCTATCCCGAGATGATCCGCCAGACGGCGCGCGACATGGGCGCGACGGCGCAGGTCGCTGGCGGCGTGCCGGCCATGTGCGATGGCGTCACGCAGGGGCAGACGGGCATGGAGCTCTCGCTCTTCTCGCGCGATGTCATCGCCATGGCGACGGCGGTCGGCCTCAGCCATGACATGTTCGACGCCGCCGTCTATCTCGGCGTCTGCGACAAGATCGTGCCGGGCCTCGCCATCGCGGCGCTGACCTTCGGCCATCTGCCGGCCGTGTTCATTCCGGCCGGCCCCATGACCACGGGCCTGCCCAACGACGAGAAGACGCGCATCCGCCAGCTCTATGCCGAGGGCAAGGTCGGGCGCGACGCGCTGCTGGAGGCCGAGTCCAAGTCCTATCACGGGCCGGGCACGTGTACCTTCTACGGCACGGCCAATTCCAACCAGATGCTGATGGAGATCATGGGCCTTCACACGCCCGGCTCCTCCTTCGTCAACCCCGGCACGCCGCTGCGCGACGCGCTGACCCGCGAGGCGACGCGCCGCGCCCTGTCGATCACCGCGCTCGGCAACGAGTACACGCCGGCCGGGCTGGTGGTGGACGAGCGCGCCGTGGTGAACGGCGTCATCGGCCTTCATGCGACGGGCGGCTCCACCAACCACACGATGCATCTCGTCGCGATCGCGGCGGCGGCCGGCATCCAGCTGACCTGGACGGACATTTCGGAACTCTCCGACCTCACCCCGCTGCTCGCCCGCGTCTATCCCAACGGCTCGGCCGACGTGAACCATTTCCAGGCGGCGGGCGGCATGGGCTTCCTGATCCGCGAACTTCTGCAGCACGGCCTCCTGCACGACGACGTGCGCACCGCCTGGGGTACGCCGCTTTCTGGGTACACGGTCGAGGCGCGTCTGGGCGAGGACGGCCAGTCCGTGCTTCGCGTGCCCGCCCCCGCACTCAGCGGCGATCCCAAGGTCCTGACCACGCCCGAACAGCCCTTCGCCAGCAATGGCGGCCTGAAGATGCTGGACGGCAACATGGGCAAGGCGGTGATCAAAGTGTCCGCCGTGAAGCCGGAGCGCCGCATCGTCGAGGCGCCGGCCCGCGTGTTCCACGATCAGGACGACCTGCAGCGGGCCTTCAAGGCCGGCGAACTGACGGGCGACTTCGTCGCCGTGGTCCGCTTCCAGGGGCCGAAGTCGAATGGCATGCCCGAGCTTCACAAGCTCACGCCCTCGCTCGGCGTCCTTCAGGATCGCGGGCAGAAGGTTGCGCTCGTCACCGACGGGCGCATGTCCGGCGCCTCGGGCAAGATCCCGGCCGCCATCCACGTCACGCCCGAGGCGGCCGAGGGCGGCACCATCGGCAAGATCCGCGACGGCGACATGATCCGCCTCGACGGCGAGACGGGCCGGCTCGAAATTCTGGTGGACGCCGCCGAGCTCGACGCGCGCAGCCTTGCCGAGGCCGATCTCTCGGCCAACGAATTCGGCTTGGGGCGCGAGCTCTTCGCCGTGTTCCGCCGCGCCGTGGGCCCGGCCGATCGAGGCGCCAGCGTCTTCTAACGAAGCCAAGTTGCAACGCCCGCCGGATTTCCCCTTTCCGGCGGGATCGGCTAGACCGGACGCGACAGCGGGACGCTGCCCCCTCATAGGGCGGCGGATCGCTGAAGGTCCGGGTCGCGCCTTGCGGCGCGCGCGGGCGACCGGGCATCGGCGCGGCGACCGGCGCGGTCCCGAACCGATGCGAAAGCAGCGATCGACAGCAGCAGGGCGGGACAGATCCCCGCCCCACTGATGTCGGCGAGACGAGGCCGTTCGCCCCGTTTCGAAGAAGGATTGGCCATCATGTCGCGTTCGTCCCGCATCAAGCTTCCGCGCGGCTCGCTCCGCTCGTTCGGCATCGTGCATGACGTTTTGGTCGCCGCGCTGGCGATCAGCCTGTCGCTGGCGCTGGCCTTCGATTCCTACGCGCTGACCCATTCCTGGCAGCTTTGGGCGATGATCGGCGGCTTCACCGCGCTCTCGGCCGCCATGTTCCCCCTGTTTTCGCTGAACAGCGGCGCCTGGCGCTACGCCTCTCTGCTCGACGTCGTGTCGATCGTGAAGGCGGCAACGGCGGTGAACGTCGTCTTCCTGATCGCCAATTTCATCCTGTTCCGGGGCGAGTATTTTCCGCGCTCGGCCTTCATCATGACCTGGTTCATCATGATCGTGGGCCTCGGCGGCCCGCGCCTCGCCTACCGCCTCTACAAGGAGCGCGGCCTGTCGGAGCGCTTCTTCGAGACGGGCGCGGTGCTTCAGCGCCCGCAGCACATCCTGCTCTACGGCTTTTCCGACAATGCCGATCTCTTCATCCGCAACGCGCGCCGCTCGCACAACAGCCCGCATATCGTCGGGCTGCTCGATCCGCTCGCCAAGAACCGCCGCCGCCAGTTGCACGGGCTGCGGGTTCTCGGCGCGCTGGCGGACCTGCCCGAGATCGTGCAGCAGGCCGAGCATGGCGCGACGCCCATCACGCAGCTGATCGTCACCCAGACCAACATTTCGCCGGCCGACCTGTCGCGCGTGGTGGAATCGGCCGCACCCTTCCAGATCGCGGTGAAGCGCCTACCGGACATTTCGCGCGCCGGTGGCGTGGATGCCGACAAGCCGATCGAAGCTCTGCCCGTCTCGCTGGAGGATCTTCTCGGCCGCAACGAGGTGGAACTCGACACGGCCGAGGTCGCCCGCCTCATTCGCGGCCGCTGCATCGCGGTAACCGGCGCGGGCGGCTCGATCGGCTCCGAGCTCGTCAACCAGATCGCCGCCTTCGAACCGGGGCGGATGATCCTGGTGGACGCCAACGAGTTCAATCTCTACGCGATCGGCAAGCGCATGGAGGTCAGCCATCCCGGCGTCGAGGTGGTAGAGCGCATCGTCGACGTGCGTCAGGCCGAACGGATCGCCCGCCTCTTCGACCAATGGCGGCCGGACGTGATCTTCCATGCCGCGGCGCTCAAGCATGTGCCGATCGTCGAGGACAATCCGCTCGAAGGCATCGAGACCAATCTTCTGGGCTCGCGCAACGTGGCGAACGCCGCGCTCGGCTGCGGCGCGACGGCCTTCGTCATGGTCTCCACCGACAAGGCGGTGAACCCGACCAATGTCATGGGCGCCACCAAGCGCGCCGCCGAGGCCTACTGTCAGGCGCTGGACCTTGCCGGCTCGGGCACGCGCTTCATGACGGTTCGCTTCGGCAACGTGATGGGCTCGGCGGGCTCGGTGATCCCGCTGTTCCAGGCGCAGCTGGCGCGCGGCGGGCCGCTGACCGTGACCCATCCCGACATCACCCGCTTCTTCATGACGATCCCCGAGGCCTCGCGCCTCATCCTCCACGCCGCCGGCCATGGCCTGGGCGCGCATGCGGCGGAAGGGCAGATTTTCGTTCTCGACATGGGCGAGCCGATCCGCATCGCGGAACTGGCCGAACGGCTGATCCAGCTTGCGGGCTTGCGCCCGCATGTCGACATCGCGGTCCGCTACACCGGCCTGCGCAAGGGCGAGAAGCTTTACGAGGAGCTGTTCGGCGAAGGCGAGACGCGCGAGAAGACCGGCCGCGCCGGGCTCCTGATCGCCCGCTCGCGCGTGTCCGATCTCGACCTGCTGCGCCGACGCTTCGCGGAAGCGGAAGCGGCCGTGCGGGCAGGCGACGCGGACGCGGCCATCGCCGTGCTGCGAGCGATCGTACCGGAGTTCACGCCGCTGCGCGACGGAGGCTTGACGCTGATTGAGGGCGCAAACGTGCCGCGCCTTGCCGCTCCGACGGACGCCGAAGAGGCGAAAGCCGTCGAGCGGCAGGCGGACGAAACCGAGACGGCGTCGGCGCCCTGAGGCGCCGCCTGGGCCAATGCTCTCGCGCTCTCAGGCCGCGAGGCGACGCGCCGTGCGAACGGCGCGTCCGTCCTCCCCGAACAGGCGGATCTTGTCGGCCTCCGCCTTGAGGCGGATCGCGGCTCCGCGATCGAGATGCACCGCGCCCGGCAGCTTGGCGACGATCGGCTCCGCCGCGCCCACGTCGACATAGACCAGCGTCACCTCGCCCAGCGGCTCGACCAGCGTCACCGTGCCCGAAAGCAGCGCGTTCGCCTCGTCGGTCAGCGCGAGGTCTTCGGGCCGCACGCCCAGATGCCCCTTCCCGCCTTGAAGCGACGATCCGGCGAGGCCCGGCAGGGCCACGGACTGACCCGAGCCGATGCGGGCGCGAATGGCGTCCCCCGTCGGCTCCAGTGTGGCGGGCAGGATGTTCATGGCCGGTGAGCCGATGAACTGGGCGACGAAGAGATTGTCGGGATC
The DNA here is from genome assembly GCF_001463785.1 of Aureimonas sp. AU40. Classification (NCBI taxonomy): domain Bacteria; kingdom Pseudomonadati; phylum Pseudomonadota; class Alphaproteobacteria; order Hyphomicrobiales; family Aurantimonadaceae; genus Aureimonas; species Aureimonas sp. AU40. The sequence continues at coordinate 13,374 of NZ_BBWL01000005.1, read as the reverse complement.
GGCATAAAGCTTCAGCGGCGCGCCGACCTGCTCCACATGGCCCTTGTTCAGCACCACGATCCGGTCCGCCAGCGTCATGGCCTCGACCTGGTCGTGCGTGACGTAGATCATGGTCGTGCCGTGCATCTTCTCGTGCAGGCGGGCGATCTCGATTCGGGTCTGAACGCGCAGGGCGGCGTCGAGATTGGACAGCGGCTCGTCGAACAGGAAGACCTTCGGGTTGCGCGTGATCGCCCGGCCGATCGCCACGCGCTGGCGCTGGCCGCCCGACAGGGCCTTGGGCAGGCGGTCGAGATAGGGCTCGATCTGCAGGATCTTCGCCGCCTCGCGCACGCGCTTGTCGATCTCGGCCTTGGAGCCGTTCTTCTCCAAGGTCAGGCCGAAGGCCATGTTGTCGTAGACCGTCATGTGCGGATAGAGGGCGTAGCTCTGGAACACCATGGCGATGCCGCGCTCCTTGGGCGTCGCCTCGTTGACCACGCGCCCGTCGATCTCCAGCGTGCCGGCGGAAATGTCCTCCAGCCCCGCGATGACGCGCAGGAGCGTGGACTTGCCGCAGCCCGAAGGGCCGACGAAGACCACAAACTCGCCCGGGCGGATGTCGAGATCGATGCCGTGCAGCACCTCGACCGCGCCATAGCGCTTCTTGACCTTGGTGAGCTTCACTCCCGCCATGGGGTATTTCCTTTCGAGAACGAGGCTTGGGGCTTCATCCCTTCACGCCGCCTGCCGTGAGGCCGGAGATGATCTTGCGCTGGAACACCAGCACCAGGACGATCAGCGGAACGGTGACGACCACGGAGGCCGCCATGATCGTGCCCCAAGGCGTTTCCTGCTCCGAGGCGCCGGACAGAAGCGCGATGGCGACGGGCACGGTGCGCGTGTCGTTGTTGGAGACGAAGGTGAGCGCGAAGAGGAACTCGTTCCAGGCGGCGATGAAGGCGAGAAGCCCGGTGGTGACAAGCGCCGGCCACATCAGCGGCAGGAAGACGCGGCGAACGATGGTGAAGGGGGAGGCGCCATCGACGATCGCCGCCTCCTCGATCTCGATCGGCAGATCGCGCATGAAGGTGGTCAGCACCCAGACCGTGAAAGGCAGCGTGAAGATCATGTAGGCGAAGATCAGCGCGAAGAGCGTGTTGTAGAGGCCCATCGCGCGGATCATCTCGAACAGACCGGCCAGCACCGCGATCTGCGGAAACATCGACACAGCGAGGATGGTCAGGAGCAGCAGCCCCCGCCCGCGGAAGGGCACGCGCGACAGCGCATAGGCCGCCGTCACCGCCAGGAACAGCGAGATCACGACGACCGACACAGCCACGATCAGCGAGTTCAGGACGTTTCGCAGGAAGGTCGCCGTCGACAGGACGCCTTCGTAGTTGATGAGCGTGACGGCGCGCGGGAGATAGTCGATGCGGAAGAGATCGGTGCCCGTCTTCAGGCTGGTCAGGATGGCGTAGTAGAAGGGAAAGACCGAGAAGAGGACGATCGCCACCACCAGCGCGTAGAAGCCGGTGCGCCCGGCGACGGCCTTGAGGGAACGGGCGCTCATGTCCGGTTTCCTTCCAGATTGAGGCGGGCGGTCTTGATGTAGAGCAGCGTGATCATCGCGATCACGAGGAAGAGTAGCGTCGAGGCGGCCGAGCCTTGGGCGAAATTGTCGAACTGGAAGAGATTTTCCTGGGCGTAGACGCTCATGGTCTTGGTCTGCGAATTGTTGGGCGTCAGCACGTAGATGAGGTCGAAGACGCGCAGCGCGTCGAGCGCGCGGAAGATGACGGCGACGAGGATCGCCGGCCGGATCAGCGGCAGCGTCACCTTGAAGAAGACCTTCACCGGGTTCACCCCGTCGATCTTGGCCGCCTCGTAGACATCGCCCGGCACCATCTGGAGGCCGGCGAGGATGAGCAGCGCCATGAAGGGCGTCGTCTTCCAGACGTCGACGATGATGACCGCGATCATCGCCGTGTCGGGCGAGGCGGTCCAGGCGATGGGGGAGGAGATGAGGCCGACGCTCACCAGCATGTCGTTGAGAATGCCGAACTGGTCGTTCATCATCCAGGCCCACATCTTGGCCGAGACGATGGTCGGGATCGCCCAGGGGATGAGAACCGCCGCGCGCACGAAGGCGCGGCCGGGGAAGTTGGCGTTCAGCACCAGCGCGAAGATGAGGCCGAGCACCGTCTCGATCGACACGGATATCAGCGTGTAGCGCACCGTGTTCCACACGGCCTGCCACCAGATCGGGTCGACCAGAAGGCCGAAGGCTTCGCCCTCCCCGCCGCCATAGTCCACCCATTCGTAGTAGTTGCGAAAGCCGATGAAGTTCGCGCCCTGGAGATCGCCGAGCCGCGCGTCTGTGAGCGAGAAGCGGATTGTCTGGAGCAGCGGCCAGGCCGCAACCAGCGCCAGCACCACCAGCATCGGCGTCAGGAAGAGCCAAGCCGCGCGGCGGCGCTGCGAGGACAGGGCCGAGCGCCCGGCCGGGGCCGCTTCGGCCTCGAAGGCCTTCTCGGTCGGTGGTGCGCCTGTGTGTGCTTCGGTCATCGCGAAAGCGCCTCGCTAGGACAAGGATCAGTCGAGGCGGGCGAGAATGCGGCCCGCCGACGAAAGGCCTGGGAACGAGAAGCTTAGGAGCGCCGCTCCCGCTCCGCCCGAGGGCGGCAGCGTCAGGCGCCCCCAAGCCCTGGCGAAAGGCCTACCAGGCGTTGCGCTTGAGGCGGCGCAGCTGGCGCTCCAGATCCTGAAGATTCGAGGCGGCATCGCCCTGGCCGGCCAGCGTCTTGTTCACCGCCGTCCAGAACTGCTGCGACACTTCGTTGTACTTGGCCTTGGTCGGCGCGGAAGGGCGCGGCGTCGCGTTCTCGAACACGGTCTTCCACTTGGCGACGAGCGGCTGCTTCTCCTTGATCTCCGGATCGTCGTAGAGCGCCGGGATGGTCGGCAGGCGGGCGGTGCCCAGGGCGCGCTGCTTCTGCGACTCGGCGGAGGTGAGGAATTTCACCAGCTCGATCGCCGCCTCCTGATGTTGCGAATATTGGGAAACGGCGAGGTTCCATCCGCCGAGGCAGGCGGCCGAGCTGCCGCCCTCGCCCGCCGGCAGCGGAACGGCATCGAACTTGCCCTTGACGGGCGAGTCCGCCGCCTCGCTGAGCGGATAGGCATAGGGCCAGTTGCGCATGAAGACGGCGTTGCCGGTCTGCCAGACGCCGCGCGATTCCTCTTCCATGTAACCGAGGACGCCCTGCGGGGCGATCGTGCCGACCCAGGACTTGGCCTGGTCCAGCGCGGCCACGGCCTTGGGATTGTTGACCGTGATGTCGCCCTCGGGCGAGACGATCTGGCCACCGCCATTGGAGGCGATCCATTCCAGCGCGTCGCAGGTCAGCCCCTCGTAGGCCGCGCCCTGGAACACGAAGCCGGTGAGCTGCGTGTTGCCGGCCGCCCGCTCGCCGTCGAGCACGGCCTTGGCGGTTTCGCCGAGTTCCTTCCAGGTCTTGGGCGGCTGGCGGCCGTATTTCTCCAGAAGATCCTTGCGATAGTAGAGCGCGGGCGCGTCGCCGAAGAGCGGCATGGCGACGAGCTTGCCGTCCACGGTCTGCGACTGGATCACGGCCGGAAGATGCTGGCCCACCACGTCCTTCATCGCATCGGTGAGGTCCATCAGGCCGGAGGCGAGCTGCGGCGCCCAGATGACGTCGGTTCGGTAGACATCGACATCCTTGTTGCCGGCCGACAGCCAGAGGCGGTATTGGCCGAACTGGTCGGTGGTCGAGGCCGGCATGGTGACGATGCGAACGGTGTGGCCGCTGGCCTTCTGGAAGGCGTCGAGCTGGCCCCGCATTTCCTCCACGTCCTTGCCGACGGAGCCGAGCGCAATCGTGAGGTCGGCCGCCGTCGCGGGAACCGCCAGAAGCGAAATGCCCATCGCGAACGCGCCGGCCCATGCAGCCAAAGAAGCCATCCGTTCCTCCCCTCTCGCGGCGAGGCCTCCGAACGGGATCGGCCGACCTGCCTGTTGTGCCCGCCTCCCCGACGGGTCGTATCCTTTTCGAAAGTTAGCACGCCAAACACGCCGGGGAAGAGACCCACGGCGTGTTCTTTAACGCGCAGTTGAAAATAGGCGGGGATATTGCGCTCAGATTGTATCAGGCGGAGGGGTGAAGCAGCAGGCTTCGCCGCTGCCGCGCGGCCGCGAGCGTCAGGCTGATGCGCTCGCGCACCGCCTCGGCCGAGGCCGGATTTTCCGCCGGCTCGGGGTCGGGCTGCGGCTCGGCCGCCGCGTGTGCCGGGTCCGTTTCGGCTTCCATCTGGCGCACGGGGCGCGCGCCGGAGCGACGAAGGCCGATGGCGCGAATGCGCTCGCGCAACTCGGCGCGGCGGCGGTCGAGATCGCCGTCGTTCTCGTCGAACTCCGCCGTTTCGTCCGCCTCGTCCCAATCCGGCAAAGGCTCTTCATGCTCGCTTGCCGTGCCGAACGACTGTCCGGATTCGGCGACGGAGGGCGTCTCAGTCTCGGCGGCTATGGCCGAGCGCTCCGCCGGCTCGCTGGCCGAGCCGCGCAAGGACCAGTGGGACGAAGGCACCGCCGCGGTCGCGGCGTCCGGTTCAGCGACCTCGGCCAGCGCTTCGGCCTTGGCGTCTGCCCGGGCCGCGCGGTCGGCCGCGCGCAGCCGCTCGGCCGGCGTCAGGGGCGCGTCCTCGATAGACGTGTCGTCCCAGCGGTCCCGCGCCACGCGGCGGGACGACGGCACGCCGCCCCGTAGCACCGAGACCATGGTGGCGAGGGCCGCGAGCGCGAGCCCGGCGCCGAAGCCGGCAATGCCGCCCGCCCCCACCACGACCTTGCGAGACAGGCTGGAAGGCTGGAGCGGAACCGTTGCGTCGGAGATCACGCGGACATTGGACGTGTTCAGGCTTTCCTGTTCGCTCGTCTGGCGGGTGCGCAGGAGATAGGCCTCGTAGACCGCGCGAGAGGCGTCGACCTCGCGCTCCAGCTCGCGCAGGCGAACGAAGGAGCCGCTGGTCTCGATCTGGCGCGAGCGCAGCGTGTCGATCTGCTGCGACAGGTCGGCTTCCGTTTCGCGGGCGCGGGCGAGCTCAGTCTGCGCGGAGGCGACGATGCGGCCGAGTTCGGTCTGGATGGCCCGGCGGGCCGTGGCCACCGCCTCGTCTGCGCCGATGCGCTGAGGATGGCGGGGCCCAAGGCGGGTCGAGAGAACCGCCGCGCTCTGGCTCGCGTCCGTATAGGTCTGGCGCAGGCGCTGCAGCGTTTCGGAGTTCAGCCCCTCGGGAAAGGAGCCTTCCACCACGTCGTTGACGCTGGCCTTGCGCAGAGACTGGGCGCGGACGTCCAGCGCGGTGATCTGGGCGCGCACGTCGGCCAGTTGGCTGTTGACGCGGGTGATGTAGTCGTCGTCGATCAGTCGGCCGCCGACGCCCACCAGCCGATTGTCGGCCTTGTAGCTTTCCACCGCGTCTTCCGCGTTGACGACGCGCTGGCGCAGCTCGGCAAGGCGCGAGGACAGAGCGGTGGTGGCGCGGCGCGCCAGTTCCGACTGGGCGCGGCCCTGTTCGGCGATGAAGGTTTCGGTCAGGAGATTGGCGAGGCGCGGGGCCTTCTCCGGGTCTTCCGAGGTGACCGAAACGTTGATGACGAAGCTGTTGGCGTTGCGCGCCGCCTTCACATGCTCGGCGAGGTTGGAGATCGTCAGAAGCTGACGGTCGCGCACCACGGCGCCGGTGTCGGAGGAGAACAGCGCGCTGAGCACGCTGCCGATGCCGGAGATCAGGCTGGTGCGGGTGCCGTTGAACTCGGGGTCGGCGGCGAGGCCCGCCTTGGAGACGACCTGTTCCAGCACCGTGTTGGAGGTCATCACCGCGATCTGGCTTTCCACCAGCGCGAGTGTCGCGTCCGTGCTCATGCCGGTCGGCGCCACGGTGACGTCGTTCTGCACGATGTTGAGATCGCGCGGGTCGAGCACGATCTGAGCGATGCCGGTGTAGCGTTTGGGTGTGGAATAGGCGTAGGCGCCGGCAAGACCGAGGCCTAGAAGCGTGGTGAGCACGAGAAGGCCGCGCCGGTCCCAGATGCCGCCCGCGATCACGGCGGGGTCGAACAGCGACGCCCGCTCCTGCGCCTGCCGGCGGGAGTTCGTCTCGGAGCCGTCGGCACGCTCCGCGCTGCTGTCGGAATGAAACATCCGGGATGTGCCCGTTCGGTTCGAAGTTTGGTCAATCAACCTTCACTGAAGATGGAAAACAAATCGTTAACATCTCTTTCGCCGCCTGGCCCAGCCCTCAACCGCCGAGCGCGAGCCTGTGGCGTAGTGTCGCATACCAGACCTTGGGGCGTAGCGCGGTGTCGAAGGGCAAAGGCCGGTTGGGCCGCCCGTCCGTGCGCGGCATGGCGTCGGGAACCCAGGTGTAGCGGTCGCTGATCCCCCAGGTGATGACGGCATAGGGCCGCTGGCCGGCGAACAGCCCGTCGAGAAAGTCGCTCACGACGATCTCGGCCGCGTGGTCGATCGCGTCCTCGTCGCCGCGCACCTGGAAGTCGATCACGTCCAGCTCGCTCGCCAGAAGCCCGACGCCCAGCGCCTTGAGGTCCCGTCCGAAGCGGGCGAGCGCCTCGCGGTCGACCTTGATATGGCTGTAGAGATGAGCCTGGAGCCCCACCATGTCGACGCGCAGCCCCTCGTCCTGCAGGGCGCGCACGAGCTTCAGAATTTCGGCGCGGCGGGCGTCGTAGCGCGGGCCTTCGAACTCCAGATCATATTCGTTGATGACGAGACGCGCCTCCGGGTCGGCGCGCATGGCTGTGCGAAAGGCCAGCGGAACATGCCGGTTGCCCAGCCGCCGCTGCCAGAACGTGTCGCGCATCGGCCCGCCGCGCTCGCGCGGATCGTGCGCGATCACTTCGTTCACCACGTCCCAGCTGCCCAGGCGGCCCCGGTAATGCGCGGCGGTGCGTTCGATATGCTCCACTAGCACGGCCTCCGCATCGGCGGGGTCGCGGATCGCCTCCAGCCAGGGTGGGTTGGTGGACCACCAGACGAAGGCATGGCCGCGCGACAGCATGCCCCGCTCGCGCGCCCAGTTCACCATCCGATCGGCCGGCTCGAACAGGAATTCCGGCCGCGTCGGGCGAAGCAGGCCGAACTTCAGCTCGTTGGACGGCATGAGGAGATCGCATTCGCGCTCGATCAGCGCGCGGTAGTCGGCGTCGGCTTCGAACTGGTCGACCTGCACCGCCGCGCCGAAGGGCACGCGCGGCGTCAGCGCGGCAGCCGGCGAGGATCTCACCGCCGCCGTCCCCAGAAGCGCCGCGCCCGTGGCCAGGAGCGAACGACGCGTTAAGCCCGCCCGGCTAGACTTCGCCGCCGGAAGAGGATTCGAAGGAGAGAGCGCGCGGGAGGACGGGGGTCCCCCACCCACCGGCGCGGCGTCTTCGCCTCCATCCGGGACGCGAGGGCAGAAGGGAAATCGGTCGGTCTCTTCTGTCACGTCGGAAACGGCCTTTTGGAGATTTGCCATGCGCCCGATTCGAAGCCTCGTTCGGCTCGGCCAAGCCAATCTTCACCTTCTGCGCGACTATGCCAAGCTCATCGGCGGATCGGCCGGACGGCTCGTTCTCTCGCTCGCCTATTTCACGGCGGTCGCCAATGCGCTGAGCGTGGAGGGCTTCGGCCTGTTCGCCACGGCCTCGGCCACGGGCATCGTCCTGTCGCGCATCGCGGGGCTCGGCTTCGTTTCGCCGCTCTACCGCGCCGCCACGCGCAAGCCGCATCTCGTGGGCACCTACACCGCCGGCTATCTCGTCGCGCTGGTTCTCTCGCTGCCGCTCGTCGTGCTGGCCGCGCTCGGCTTCTTCGCGCTGGTCTTTGCCGGCGACATGGCGCTTCTTCCCTTCGCCCTCGTGGTCGCGGCCGAGGTCCTCGGCTGGCGCTCGCTGGAGATCGTCTGCATCGTCAACAACGGCATGGGCCAATTCGGGCGCGCCTCGCTGCTCGTGGTGCTTGGCTCGGCGGTCAAGGCGCTGGCGGCGCTCGCCTTCGCCCATGCCGGCATCGGCTCAGGCGATCTCCTGTCGTGGAGCGTCTTCTATCTCGCCGCCAATATGGGCTCGGCCCTCCTCGGCATCGCCCTGTTCTATCCGCGCCAGCGGCTGCGGCTTCGCCCCGCGCTTTATCTCAAGCGCCTGTCCGACAGCCTCGCCGTCGCGGGCGCCGACATCCTGTTCTATCTTCAGTCGGAACTCGACAAGCTTCTGGTTCTCTCGCTGGGCGGGCCGGCGGTGGCGGGCGTCTACGCCATGCTGATGCGCCTCATAGACCTGACGGCGCTGCCAGTGCGCTCCTTCAACATGATGATCGTCCAAAAGCTGATCCGCAGCCCCGGCTTTCTCCAGTCCTGGCGCCGGCGCTGGCTGACGGAGGGCGGCATCGCGCTGGTCTCGGTCGCCGGCATGGCGGCGCTCGGCTTCGTGCTGACGGTTTCGCCCACCCTTCTCGGGCGCAATGTCGCGGACGCCGCGCCCCTCGTGCTTCTCGTTCTTCTCGTGCCGGCCTTCCGCAATCTCGTGGAATATCAGAGCGAGCTGCTCTACGCGCACGGCCGCACCGGGATGCGCGCCGCGATCCTGGCGCTGCTCGGCGGCCTAAAGGCAGGGTTCCTGACGCTGCTGCTCCAGGGCGCGGCGGCAACGCCGGACGGAAACTGGATTCTCGGTCTCAACGGCGTCTTCGCCGCGCTCTGGATCGCCTCTGCCGGCGCCAGCTATGTCGCGCTGGACTGGCGGAGCCGCGGGCCGCAACGGCCGGGGCCTGCCGGCGCGCCCGACATCGCCACGGCTTGAGCCACAGGCGTCTCGACGTCTCAGCCGCCGAGCCCGACCACGCGGCGGATCATGGCCGGATCGGTGCCGGTGAAGGACTGGAGGCCGAGGGCGACCTGCTCGGGCGCCAATTCCTCCAGGAAGCCGCGAAGGCCCGCCGCATCCAGCGGCGGCCCGTCCCAGTAGACCGCGCAAAGCCGTTCGTGGGTCGGCAGGTGCCGCTCCGGGCGCCCTTCCACCTCGTCGGCGAAGCGGCCGTAGATCGTGCATTCCGACAGGGCGCGCGAGCCGGCGAGCGCCATCATGGCCGGGCGATGCGTCGAGGCCCCGATCCGCTCCAGAAGCGCGCGCACCGTGTCGCGCCGCCAGGCGATCAGCGTAGTGATGTAGGTCGGCGCCGGGATCGGCTCGGGCGGCAGGCCGAGCAGCGCCGCCGCACGGCGGGACCAGCGCTCGTGCTCGGGCCGCCGCTCGGGCTCGACCTCAGCCATCCCGCCCGCCCGGCGATAGAAGCGCACGGCCTCCCCGGACCGGAAATGCGAAACGTCGAAGGGCTTCACGAAGACGACGTCCGAATCCAGCGACACCAACACGGCCTCGTCCATCGCCGCGCCCATGGCGATACGGCGGAGTTGCTGCACATGCCAGCCGCGCAAGGGCGGCCCGAAGGGCGAGAGCCAGAGCCGGCGCCCGGCCGCGATCGGATCGTTGATCGGCCGCAGCCAGAAGGGCAGAAGGTCTCGCTCCGACACGACGCGCCGGCGCGGGCCTTCGAAACTCTTGAACAGCGGCAGGTCGGCCGCTTCCACCAGGAGATAGTGGACGGCATGGCCTGTCACGAAGCGGTCCACGCTGTCGCACAGAAGCCGGCAGCGCTCCCAATCGCCTTTGTAGGAGGAGGTGACGAGCGCGATGGAAGGGGGCATCGATCTGTCCGCGCGGGAGGGCCGTGGCTTGCCGGCTGGGCGCCGATCATTCGGGACGATCCTATCGGCTCGGCCTTGCGAATGCATCAATTCGGGTGAAGCGAAACCTTCGGTTTGAAGGATCTTTCATCCCTTTGCGTCAGGCTTGCCCTATGACCCAAGCGCCCCTTCTTTCCGCGCCGCTGCCGCCCGGCGTCCTTCTTGAGGTCGCCTCGCCCGGTCTCGATCAGGGCGTGGAGATCGCGGTCGTGGTGCCGACCTTTCGGCGGCCGGCGCTGGTTCTTCGCACGTTGGCCTCGCTTCGCGCACAGGAGGGCTCAAGCCCCTTCGCGGTAATTCTCGTTGAGAACGATGCGGAAGGCCGGGCGGGCCTCGATGCCGCTCGGCCCCTGTTCGAATCGGGCGCTCTCCCCGGCGCCATCGTGATGGCGCAGGCGCGCGGCAATTGTGCGGCCTATAATGCGGGCTTCGCCGTCGCCGCGCGGCTCTTTCCGCAGTTGCGCATCGCGTTGATCGTGGACGACGACGAGGCGGCCGAGCCCGGCTGGATCGCGGCACATGGCGCGGCGCTGGATCGGCTGGGCGTCGACATCACCGGCGGCCCGCAGATTCCGGTCTTCGAGGACGAGAGCAAGCGGGCGCTGGCCGCCCATCCCGTTTTCCGCGCGCCGTTCGAGGCGAGCGGGCCGATCGGGGTTCTCGTCTCCTCCGGCAATGTCGCGATCCGCGCCGATGTCCTGAGGCGCATGGGCGAGCCGCTGTTCGACACGCGATTCGATTTCACCGGCGGGGGCGATGCCGACCTCTTCTCGCGCTGCCGCGAGGCCGGCTTTCGGTTCGGCTGGTGCCGGGAGGCCGCCGTGCACGAGATCGTGCCCGCGCGGCGCACGCAATTCTCTTGGATCAACGCGCGGGCGCTGCGCAACGGTGCGCTCTCCACCCTGGTGCAGCGGGGGCGCGACGGGCGGGCGCGCACGCTGGCCAAGAGCCTTGCCCTGGCGCTCGCCGCCCCGCCGCGCTCGGTTATTGCCGCGCTTCGCTCGCGCTCGGCTCTGATCGGGCTTTACCATCTGCAGATCGCGATCGGCCGCCTGCAGGGCGAGTTCGGGCGCGTCGGCGAGCAATATCGCAAGCCCGAAAGCAATTAGGCCGGGAAAATCACTGAGAGCCGTCGCACTTTGCCATGGGATGCCCTAGCTGCGCTGGAGCATGACAGGGCGGCGAGGAGCAGCGGGCAGGATGGACCTTCTTCGATTGATGGCGCTCGACGCGGCCGATCTCGACATCGTGTCGGCCCATGTGCAGGACGCCGTGATTCGCGTCGCCGACCTCGCCTTTTCGCCCGAGCGCGGGCAGTTCACCGTACCGATCAATCGTTTCGTCTGGGAAAACACCCCGCCGCGCCAGGGCTTCTTTCGCCGCCGGGGCGAATACGAGCGCCGCCGCAGCGTCCTGCATTTCGACCGGGTGCTCGGCGTCCGGCGTAGCGGATTCCGGCAGAGCGACGACGATGCCGTGCTGGCGCTGCTCGCGCTGCGCTGGAGCGCGGGCGAGGAGCCGTCCGGCACGATCGACCTTGTGTTCGCGGGCGGTGCCGCGATAAGGCTCGACGTCGAATGTATCGAAGCGCAGCTGACCGATCTCGGCGCCGCCTGGAGCACCCCGTCGCGGCCCGACCACGACAGGGGCTGAGGGTCCGAGCGCCGAGAGATCGCCCGCCGCGCCGAGGGAGAGTGCCTGACGTGCCGCAGCGGCTTCATATCGACCAACCCGATTTTGAGACGCGGTTTCGCGCGCTGCTGGCCGCCAAGCGAGAAGCCTCGGTGGATGTCGAAACGGCCGTGCGCGCCATTATCGACGACGTGCGGGCGCGCGGCGACGCGGCGCTGATCGAGCTGACCGCCCGCTACGACGAGCTGACGCTGACGCCCGAGACGCTGCGCGTTCCCGAAGCCGAGATCGAGGCGGCGCTGGAGGCGACCCCGCGCCCCACGCGCGAGGCGCTGGAGCTCGCCCATCGGCGCATCGAAAGCCACCATGCCCGGCAGATGCCGAAGGACGACCGCTACACCGATTCGATCGGAGCCGAACTCGGCTCGCGCTGGACGGCGGTGGAATCGGTCGGCCTCTACGTGCCCGGCGGCGCGGCGAGCTATCCCTCCTCCGTTCTGATGAACGCTGTTCCCGCCAAGGTCGCGGGCGTCCGGCGCATCGCCATGGTCGTGCCGGCCATGCGCGGCGCCCTGAACCCGCTGGTGCTGGCCGCCGCGCGCATTGCCGGCGTGTCCGAGATCTACCGCGTCGGCGGGGCGCAGGCCGTCGCCGCGCTCGCCTATGGCACGCAGACCATCCCGCCGGTGGCCAAGATCGTCGGGCCCGGCAACGCCTATGTCGCGAGCGCCAAGCGGCAGGTCTTCGGCACGGTCGGCATCGACATGATCGCCGGTCCCTCGGAAGTGCTGGTGATCGCCGACGGCGCCAACGACCCGGACTGGCTGGCAGCCGACCTCCTGGCTCAGGCCGAGCACGACCGCGCCGCGCAATCCATCCTTCTCACCGACAGCGAAGAGCTTGCGCAAGCCGTGGAAGCGGCGGTGGAGCGCCAGCTCGCCACGCTTTCGCGGGCTGAGACGGCACGGGCGAGCTGGGCCGAGTTCGGCGCAGTGATCGTGGTGCGCGATCTCCTGCGTGACGCGCCGGCGCTTGCCGACCGGATCGCCGCGGAACATCTGGAAATCGCGACCGACGATCCCGACGCGCTGTTTGCCGAAATCCGAAATGCCGGCGCCGTCTTCCTCGGCCGGCACACGCCGGAAGTGATCGGCGACTATGTCGGCGGCTCCAACCACGTGCTGCCGACCGCGCGCTCGGCGCGCTTCTCCTCCGGCCTGTCGGTTCTGGACTTCGTCAAGCGCACCTCGATCCTGAAACTGTCGGCCGAAGCGCTGCGCGAGCTCGGCCCGGCGGCGATCGAACTGGCCCGCGTCGAGGGGCTCGACGCGCATGGCCGATCCGTCGCCATCCGGCTCAATCTCTAGAGGACCCCATGGAGCGCGGACGCCTCGTTTCAGTCGACCTCGACGATTCGATCGGGCGCGCCGCGCCCGATGTGGAGCATGATCGCGCCGTCGCGATCGTCGATCTCATCGAAGAGAACCTCTTCGAGCCCATGGGTTTCGAGGGCGGGCGGTTCCGGCTGAAGCTGGCGCTGGCCGACCGGCGCCTCGTGTTCGACATCGCGGACGAGGGACAGGCTCCGCTCGCCGTTCACATCCTCTCGCTTACCCCCTTCCGCCGCGTCATTCGGGACTATTTCCTCATCTGCGACAGTTATTACGAGGCGATCCGCACCGCGACGCCTTCGCAGATCGAGGCCATCGACATGGGTCGGCGCGGCATACACAATGACGGTTCGGACCTTCTGCGCGAGCGCCTGAAGGGCAAGATCGAACTGGACAAGGACACGGCGCGACGCCTGTTCACGCTGATCTGCGTCCTCCACCGGCGCGCTTGACGGGAGGAGAGCGGGTTGGCCACACGCATCGACCTTTTCGGGAGACGGACTGATTGAGCGCCCCCTCCCCTTCCCCCCTGCCCCATTCCATCCTGTTC
>NZ_BBWL01000004.1:0-93577 GCF_001463785.1 Aureimonas sp. AU40 | reverse complement strand
CCCCTTCCCCCCTGCCCCATTCCATCCTGTTCGTCTGCGGAGCGAACTCGATCCGCTCTCCGATCGCCGAAGCCATCGCGCGCTCGCTCCTGCCGCAATCCGTCTACATCGCCTCGGTGGGCGTCAAGGACGGCGAGCGTGATCCGTTCGTGGACGTGATTTTGGCCGAGCAGGGCCTGTCGCTCGGCGACCGGAAGCCCCAGAAATGGGAGGACCTCGGCGACGGGTTCTTCGACCTCGTGGTGACGCTCTCGCCCGAAGCCCATCACGCCGCCATGAGCGCGACGGAGGCAGACGCCACGGCGGTGGAGTTCTGGCCGATGCCCGACCCGTCCGCCGTGAACGGCAGCCGGGACCAGATCTTGGAGGCTTACCGCGACGTCTATCGCCGCATCTCGGTGCGCTTGAAGGACCTTTGCCAACGGGTCTGAGCGCGAAGGGCACCGGAGAGCGAGGAGGCGTCCATGGCCTCCTTGGCTCTGACCATCAGTGCGCGTCCACCTTCACATTGCCGCCGGGGCGGCGGATCATGACGGTGAGGAAGCACAGCGAGACGAAGAGCGCCGTCAGCGCGATGAACACGTCGGAAAAGGCCATGACACTCGCCTCGCGGTGAATGAGGCCGCTCATCTGCTTCAACGCCACGTTGGCGCCGTCGAGCCCGGCTGCGTTAAAGCTGGAGGCCATGTCGGTCAGCCGGTCCTCGGCGATCTGCGAGCCCCAGCGCACCCGCTCGGCCAGCCGGTCGTAATGGAGGACCGTGCGGTCGTTGATCATCGTGTTGATGATGGCAAGGCCCACGGCGCCACCGAGATTGCGCGTCAGATTGTAGAGGCCGGAGGCGCCCTTCATCTTCTGCGGCGGCAGCGTGCCGAGCGCGATGTTGTTGATCGGCACCATGGCCATCATCAGCCCGAAGCCGCGCAGCAGCTGCGGAAGCAGAAGCTCGTAGAAGTCCCAATCGTGCGTCAGGCCGCTCATCATCCAAGTGCCGAGCGCGAAGGCCGAGAAGCCCATCGCCATCATGACGCGCGGATCGAGCGAGGAGGAGAGCTTGCCCGAGATCGGCGCCGTGAAGAACATGGCGAGGCCTGAGACGAACATGGTCTCGCCGATCATCAGCGAATCATAGCCCCGGATGCGGCCGAGATAGACGGGGTAGAGATAGGTGAGGCCGTAGAGCCCGACGCCCATGATGAAGGAGAAGAGCGAGCCGAAGGCGAAGTTGCGGTTGGCGAAGGCCGTGAGGTCGACGATCGGCTCGCGCGCGGTAAAGGCGCGGTAGAGGAAGAGCACGGCGCCGAGCACCAGGATCACGGTCATGACCACGATGGTCCGGCTGTCGAACCAGTCGTCCAGCGGCCCCTCCTCCAGGACATATTCGAGCGAACCGAGAAAGGCTGCCATGCCGAGAAGGCCGAACCAGTCGAACTTCGAGAAGAGCGACCATTCCGGCTTGTCGAAATCCACGAGATTCCAGACCGCCAGCGTCACGATGATGCCGAAGGGCACGTTGATCAGAAACAGCCAGTGCCAGGACAGCGTGTGGCTGAGATAGCCGCCGACCGTCGGGCCGATCGTGGGCGCGAGCGTCGCCACGAGGCCGATCATGGGCGAAACGATGGCGCGCTTGGAGGGTGGGAAGATGGTGAAGGCGGCCGCGAAGACGCTGGGGATCATGCCGCCGCCGATGAAGCCCTGCACGGCGCGGTAGAGGATCATCTGGTCGATATTGGTGGCGGTCGCGCAAAGCGCGGAAGACAGCGTGAAGCCCGCGGCCGCGAGCGAGAAAAGGATGCGGGTAGACATCATCCGGGCGAGGAAGCCCGAGAGCGGGATCATCACCACTTCCGCGATGAGATAGGCCGTCTGCACCCAGGCGATCTCGTCGGTCGAGGCCGAAAGACCGGCCTGGATTTCGGCCAGCGAGGCCGAAACGATCTGAATGTCGAGGATCGCCATGAACATGCCGAAGACCATGGCCATGAAGGCCAGCATCCGGCGCAGGGGAATGGTCTCGCCGCCGCCGACGGTCGGGCCGGCAGGTTGGGCTGGCAGCTTGGAATCGGCCGTCACGGAGGACATGGGGCTTGGGCTCCCGCCGGGCGTCTCACCCGGCCACGGAAACAGACAGCGAACGAGGCGCCGGCCCTAACGGGCGGCGCGCGGGAACGGGCGGAGCCCCGCGAAGGCCTGGGCATTCGCGGGGCGAGGTCGAACCCTTAGGGGTCAGTCGGCGCTGGCGGTCTTGGCGCCCGGCGCGGTGCGCGTGTCCACCGCCACTTTCACAGACAGGCCGGGGCGCAGAAGGCTGGCTTCGGCGTCCGTCCGGTCGATCGCGATGCGGACCGGCACGCGCTGGACGATCTTTGTGAAGTTGCCGGTCGCGTTGTCGGCCGGCAGCAAGGAGAAGACCGAGCCGGAGGCTGGCGACAGCGAGGCCACCGTGCCCTCGACCTCGACGCCGGGCATGGCGTCGACCTCGATGCGCACCTTCTCGCCGAGCGCGATCTGGTGCAGCTGGGTTTCCTTGAAGTTCGCGTCGACATAGACCTGATCGAGCGGCACCACAGCGGCAAGGCGCCGGCCCGGCGACACAAGATCGCCCGGCTGGGCCGAGAGATTGCCGACGACGCCGTCATAGGGCGCACGGAGCGTCGTGAAGGAGAGGTCCCGCTCCGCCTGATCACGCGCGACCGCAAGGCTCGGCAGCATCGCTTCCGCCTCGGTGACCTGCGCGTCGAAGACGGCGACATTGGCCTTGGCGGCGGAGAGCGAAGCTTCCGCGCCGGCGAGCTTGGCGTCGGCCTGGGCCTTGGCGGAGCGCGCCTGGTCGAGCGGCGCCTGCGCCCCGGTGCCAGTGCGCACCAGATTCTCGGCCCGGCCGAGATCGAGCGCGGCCTGGTTGACGGCCGCGACCGCCGCGACGCGGCTGGCGTCGGCTTCCGCGACCTGCTGGACCGAGGCCGCCTGCTGGGCACGGATGCGCCCGATCGTGGCGTTCTCGGCCGCGATCTTGGCGTCCGCCTGACGCAGTGCCAGCGCATAGTCGCCGCCGTCGATCACAACGATCGGATCGCCCGCCTTCACGGTCTGGTTCTCCTTGACCGGAACGGACTGGATGTAGCCGGTGACCTTGGGCGACATGATCGCCATGTCCGCGCCGACATAGGCGTCGTCCGTCGAGACCAGGAAGCGCCCGTCGATCCACCACTGATGGCCGTACCAGGCGCCGCCGCCGATCGCGGCCAGAAGCACCGCGCCGAAGATCAGCTTCTTCAGGCCGCCCTTCTTCTTGGGCACGGCGGCGGCCGGCTTGGCTTCCGCTGCGCTGGCGGGCGCGCTTTCGGTCTTGCGGGAGACGATCTCGAGCTTGGGAGCGTCGGTGCGGGCCGGCCGGTCGGTCGGGGCGCGTTCAGTCGCGTCGGACGCGTCAGGTGCGGACTTGCTCATTCGGAAAAACCCCAATCGAACCGAACCGTTCGGTTCGACGTTGACATAACCGTGATCCATGGGCATTTCAAGTCGGCGGGTCGGCCTCTGGCCCAAATTAATCCGCGACGCTTAAGAACCGACGAAGGACAGCTCGCATGAGCCTTGCCGCGCACAACTCCCCTTCCCAAGCCGATGGCCGCTGCCCGGCGGGGGAAGACCCGGCCAAGCGCCGCCAGATTCTGGAAGGGGCGCGCCGGGCCTTCGTTCGCATGGGCTTCGACGCCGCCTCCATGAACGACGTAACGCGCGAATCGGGCGTCTCGAAATCGACCCTCTATGTCTATTTCCGCTCCAAGGAGGAGCTTTTCGCCGCGCTGATCGACGAGGAGCGCGACCGCTACTTTTCCGAGGTGGAGGCGCTGCTGGTCGATCCCCTGCAGCCCGCCGACACGCTGACGCGCTTCGGCAAGCGACTGGCGAAGCTGGTCATGTCGGCCGAGGCCATGCATGCCAAGCGCACGGTGATCGCCGTCGCCGGGCGGATGCCGCAGCTCGGGCGGGACTTCTACACGCACGGCCCCAAGCGCGGGCTGGCGCTTCTCACCGCCTATCTCGACAAGGCCTGCGAAGCCGGAACATTGCGCATCGCGGACCGCGAACTCGCCGCCTCCCAGTTCATCGAACTGTCGACGGCGGGGCATCTTCGCCGCCGCTTCTTCGACGATCAGGTGCCCGAGCCGACGGAGGAGGAAATCCGCGTCACCGTGGAGTCGGCGGTCTGGCTCTTCATGACGGGCTATGGCGTGGAGGCCTGAGCGTGGCGGGACGGCGCAAGCGCATCAAGACCAAGGTCATCGGCCTCGCCTTTCAGGAGGGACGACTGCTCGCGTTCGAGGTGACGGACGACGAGGGCCGGCTGCGAGGCGTGCGCCCGCTCGGCGGCTCGATCGAATACGGCGAAACGCGAGAGGAGGCGCTGCGGCGCGAGTTTCGCGAGGAGCTCGACACCGAGATCGAGATCACCGGCGGCTGGACCGTGTTCGAGAGCCTCTACCGGAAGGGGGACGAGATCCGGCACGAGTTCCTGTTCGCCGCCCCCATCCGCCTTCTCGACCGGCACATTCCGCTGGACGGCGAGGCGACCTATCTGGAAGGCGACGGCTCGCTCTGCCGCGCGCGCTGGTTCGACATTCCAGCTCTCGCGCGCGGCGAGCCGGTTCTGTTTCCCGACGCGCTGCTGCCGCATCTCCTCGCGGGAACACCCGCCGCACGCGACTGATGTTAGCGCCGGGGTTTAGCGCCCCAGCGCGAAATTGGCGATCTCGGCCTGTACGTCCTCGATCCCGAAGCCCTTCTCGGACGAGGTCGAGATGATCGTGGGATAGGCGGCGGGGCGCTTGCGGATGGCCTCGCGCGTCGCGGCCTCGAGCTTGGGCAAGGCGAGCGCCGAGATCTTGTCGGCCTTGGTGAGGACGATCTGGTAGGAGACCGCCGCCTTGTCCAGAAGCGCCATGACGTCGAGATCGTTCTTCTTCAGCCCGTGGCGCGAATCGATCAGCACGAAGACGCGCTTCAGGGTCGCCCGGCCCCGGAGATAGTCGAAGACCAGCTTGGTCCAGGCGTCGACCTGCTCCTTCGGCGCCTGGGCGTAGCCGTAGCCCGGCATGTCGACGATGGCGACGGGGGGCAGGTCGAGCCCTTCGCCGCTGTAGCCGTCCGGCACGAAATAGTTCAGCTCCTGGGTGCGCCCCGGCGTATTGGAGGTGCGCGCCAAGCCGTTCTGGCCGACGATCCCGTTGATGAGCGAGGACTTGCCGACGTTGGAGCGGCCGGCGAAGGCGACCTCGGGAGGGCCTTCCGGCGGTAGGAACTTCATCGCCGGCACGCCCCGGATGAAGACCCAGGGACGGGCGAAGAACAGGCGCTGCTCGTCGGCGGCGCCGTTCGGTTCGGTCGCGGGGGTCTTGCTCATTCGGCTCGCTCCAGGGCGTCGATATCGGCGCCGCGAATGGCGGCGAGGTTCTTTGTGATGCGCTCGACCGGCCAGTTCCACCAAGCGACGGCGAGCAGGCGATCGACGATCTCGGGCGAAAAGCGCCGACGGCGCTCCACGGCCGGATTGCCCGCCACCACGGCATAAGGCGAGACATCCCGGCCCACGACACTGAAGGCGCCGATCACCGCGCCGTCGCCGATCGTGACGCCCGGCAGGATCACCGCCTCCGCGCCGATCCAGACATCGTTGCCGATCACGGTGTCGCCGCGCAGGCCCGCCGTGATCGACCCCATGTCGAAGCCCTCCTCCCAGCCCTCCCCAAAGATGTTGAAGGGGAAGGTGGAGAAGCCCGTCATCGCATGGTTGGCGCCGTTCATGACGAAGCGGGCGCCGGTCGCGATGGCGCAGAAGCGGCCGATCCGCAGCTTGTCCCCCAG
This sequence comes from Aureimonas sp. AU40, assembly GCF_001463785.1. Taxonomy (NCBI): domain Bacteria; kingdom Pseudomonadati; phylum Pseudomonadota; class Alphaproteobacteria; order Hyphomicrobiales; family Aurantimonadaceae; genus Aureimonas; species Aureimonas sp. AU40. The sequence continues at coordinate 87,709 of NZ_BBWL01000004.1, read as the reverse complement.
GAAGTCGTAGTGGTGGAGGACGTTTCGCGAGGCGAAGAGAAGCGCGTTCTCGGGATCGTCGTAATAGGTGTAGTCGCCGATCTCGATCTTGGGATCGTCGATCAGGTTCTTGAGAAACACGATCCGCTGGTGCGCGGGCACGGGATGGATTGCTAAGGGGTCGGGACCGAGGGGCATGGCTCCTCGCCTAACACGCTGAACCGCCGCCGGTCCAATGGCGCCAGCGAAAAAGCCGCCGGCCCGAAGGCCGGCGGCTTTGGGATCGTCGCTAAGCGCGGCCTTGGCGTCAGGCCTTGCTCTTGCGGAACATGCCTCTCAGATTGTCCCACAATTCGATCTTGGCGCCGTGGCGCTTCATGATGATCGTCTGCTGGGTGATCGAGAGCGTGTTGTTCCAGGTCCAGTAGATCACGAGGCCGGCCGGGAAGGAGGCCATCATGAAGGTGAAGATCACCGGCATCCAGGTGAACACCATCTGCTGCGCCGGGTCCGGCGGCGTCGGGTTCAGACGCATCTGGATGAACATCGTGATGCCCATCAGGAGCGGCCAGACGCCGACCATGAGAAGATGCGGCAGGGTAATCGGGATCAGGCCGAACAGGTTGAACAGGCTCGTCGGATCGGGCGCGGCGAGATCGTGGATCCAGCCGAAGAAAGGCGCGTGCCGCATCTCGATCGTGATGTAGAGCACCTTGTAGAGCGCGAAGAACACGGGGATCTGGACCAGGACCGGCCAGCAGCCTGCCGCCGGATTGATCTTCTCCTCCTTGTAGATGCGCATCATCTCCTGCTGCTGCTTGGCGCGGTCGTCGGCATATTTCTCGCGAAGCTCGGTCAGCTTGGGCTGCACGGTCTTCATCTTGGCCATCGACTTGTAGCTCTTCGACGCCAGCGGGAAGAAGAAGAGCTTGAGGATGACCGTGATGAGCAGGATGGCGACGCCGAAATTGCCGGTCAGCGTATAGAGATGGTCGATCGCCCAGAACATCGGCCGGGTGATGAACTTGAACCAGCCCCAGTCGATCAGCAGGCCGAAATTGTGGATGCCGAGCGTGTCCTCGTAGCCGTTGATAACGTCCACGACCTTGGCGCCGGCAAAGACGCGCGACGAGGTGGTGACCGTGGCGCCCGGCTCGACCGTCAGCCCCTGGGCGAGATAGTCGGACTGGTAGAAGGGGCGGCCTTCGGCGGAATAGCGGAAGTTGGGCTGGAAGGTGCCCTGCCCCTGCGCGGGCACGAGAGCCGTCGCCCAGTACTTGTCGGTCATGCCGATCCAGCCGGCGGCCGAGGGCGTCGGGGAGACCAGCTTGTCTTCCTCGATATTGTGGTACTTGACCTCCTGCAGGCCCTGGTCTCCGAAGACGCCGAGAAGGCCTTCGAACAGGACGTAGGCGGAGGCGACCTCGGGCTTGGAGAAGCGCACGACGCGGCCATAGGGCGCGACGGACGCGGCCGCGCCGCCCGTGTTGGACACCTGGTCCTCCACGGTGAACATGAACTTGTCGTCCACCGAGATGGTGCGCGTGAAGGTCAGGCCTTGGCCGTTGGTGGCGGTCAGCGTCACGGGGGTGGAGGGCGTCAGCGTCTGGCCGGCGTCCGCCTGCCAGAGCGTCTGCGGCCCGGGGAGCGTTCCCAGATTCTGGCCGCTATAGCCGAACTCGGCGAAATAGCCGTCCTTGCCGATCGTCTCGGGCGAGAGCAGCACGATCGTGGGCGAATTGTCGTCCACCGTCTCGTGGTAGCCCTTGAGGCGCAGATCGTCGAGCCGGGCGCCCTGCAGGTTGATCGAGCCGTAGACGGCCGGTGTGTCGATCGGAATGCGGGGGTTGGTGGCGAGCGCGGCGTCGCGCGTCTGGCCCGTCACTTCCGGCGTCTGCGAGGTCGGCACCACGCTTTCGCGCCCCGCCGGTGAGACGGCGGGGTCCTGCGCGGTTCCAGCCGGCGTCGTCGGCGTCTGGAGGGTCGCCTGCTGCGACTGCTCGAGCTGACGCTGCGCCTCCGAGCGCGGATGGATCACGAAGAACTGCCACCCGATCAAAACGGCGATCGAAAGCGCCATGGCGATCAGGAAATTGCGGCTGTTTTCCATTATTCACTTCCCGAAGGGGGCGTTGGCGCCTTCCGTTCCGCTGACCTGGCCTTGGCGACGCGACGCGACAGCTCGCCGGTCAGCGTTTCGAAGGGCAGCGAAAGAAGATCGCGGCGGGCGACGATCACATAATCGAAGCCCGTCGCCATGTCAGCCCCGCAACAGGTGCGGATCGCCTCGCGCAGGCGGCGACGGATGCGGTTGCGCTCGACCGCATTGCCGACCTTGCGCGTCACCGTCAGACCGTAGCGCGGCTCCTCGCCGTCGCCCCGGTCCAGAGCTTCGATCAGAAAAAAAGGGCCGTTCAATCGACGGCCCTTGCGCACCGCTAGAAATTCGGCGCGCGTCTTCAAGCGGCTGGCGATGGGACGGTCCCTCGCGAGGCCTGAGCGGCCGATCAGGCCGAAAGGCGCTTGCGGCCGCGAGCGCGACGAGCCTGGATGACCTTGCGGCCGCCGACCGTCGCCATACGGGCGCGGAAGCCGTGGCGGCGCTTGCGGACGAGCTTGGAGGGTTGGTACGTGCGCTTCATCGTCTTTAATCCCGCGCCGTGCGGGCCTCTGGCAAAATCAATGGTTCAAGATCTGTATCGAACGCGCGAAACTGCCGGCGAAGGCATCCCTCCGCGGCTCAGCATTCGGTCTTCGGCCGGCCTTTTGCGGCAGATGGGGCACAAAGTCAATGCGCCGACCGCGCGCCGGCCCCGCTTTCGCATCGGACCCTCGCCTGAGGCCCTTCAAGGATTTGGTGAGGGCATGGCAGAAAATAAGCGGGGATGACCGATTCCGCACGGTTTCGTGACAATCCCTTCGGCGCATTCTACACGAAGCAAAGAAACCGCGGCGCGAGGTCGCGCGAGGACTTAAAAAGCGGATCGAAACGGATCATGACAGATCGCGCCGATGAAGCGGACCAAGCGCCGCTCACGCGCCCGCGCTGGCGCCACCGGCTTTCGGTGCGCCTGTTCGCCGTCACCGCGCTGGCCGTCATGGGCGCCGAAGTCCTGATCTTCGTGCCCTCGATCGCCCATTTCCGGCAGGAATGGCTGGAAGCCAAGCTCGAGACCGTGTCCGTCGCCTCGCTGGTGGCGCAGTTCGGCGAGGAAGGCATTCTCCTTACGCCCGAGCAGGAGGGCGACCTACTCGAAGCGCTGGATGCCCGGCTGGTGGCGATCCGCCGCCCCGGCGAAACCCGGCTTCTGGCGCGCGCGTCCGATCTCGGACCCGTCAGTCGCACGGTGGATCTCACCGACGAGCACCTCCTGTCCTCAATCGGCATGAGCTTCGAGGCGCTTCTGTCCGGGGGCGAGCGGCTGATTCGACTGATCGGGCCGATCGGCGACGGGTCGATGTCGGGCGAGATCGTCATCAACGAGCAGCCGCTGCATCGCGCCATGCTGGTCTATTCCCGCAACATCCTTTTTCTATCGCTGTCGATCGCGAGCTTCGTCGGCGCGCTGGTCTTCGGCATGCTCTCCTTCTCGCTGCTTAGGCCCATCCGCCGCATGGTGGCGGCCATGCAGCGCTTCGGCCGCAAGCCGGAGGACCCGGACCGGGTGATCGTGCCGCGCCGGCGCGAGGATGAGATCGGCATCGCCGAGAACGAACTCGCCGCCATGCAGGCGACGCTGGCGCGCACGCTGCGCGAGCAGCGGCACTTGGCCGACCTCGGCCTCGCCGTGTCCAAGATCAATCACGACCTGCGCAACATCCTCGCCTCGGCGCAGCTCATTTCCGACCGGCTCTCCACCCTGCCGGACGCGCAGGTGCAGCGCTTCGCCCCCGCCCTCATCCGCTCGCTCGACCGCGCGCTCGACTATACGCAGTCGGTGCTCGCCTATGGCCGGGCGACGGAAAGCCAGCCGACGCGCCGGCGCGTCCATCTGCGGCTGCTGGTCGGCGAGGTGTTCGAGAGCCAGTCGATTCCGCCCGAGCGGCCGATCGACTTCGTCAACGCCGTGCCGGAGGACATGGAGCTCGACATCGATCCCGAGCAGTTCTTCCGCGTCCTCTCCAATCTCGTGCGCAACGCGATCCAGTCCATCGAAAGCGACGAGGTGGAGGCGCTGGTGCGCCGGGTCACCGTTTCGGGCTCGGCCCTGCCCGCCGGCGACCGAATCTCGGTGGAGGACACCGGTGCCGGCGTCAGCCCACGGGCGCGCGAAAACCTGTTCCAGGCGTTTCGCGGCTCGACACGCGCCGGCGGCACGGGGCTTGGCCTCGCCATCGCGGCCGAGATCGTCCAGGCCCATGGCGGGCAGATCAGCCTGTCCGAGGAGGTGGCGGCGGGCGCCCGATTCGAGATCGACCTGCCGCGAGCGTCGGCCTGACCCGGCCGCCTTCCCTCCCCCCGCGCCGCCGCCCCGGCACGAAATCGGCCTTCCCACAGGCTCTCGAAGGCTCTGTCATTTTCTTTCCATAAGCCGCTTGCATTCGCCCCAGCTCGGGGGTACCAAGCGCTCACGAACGGCCGAGGCCAAGTGCCTCACCGGTTCATCGGCGCCCGTAGCTCAGCTGGATAGAGCACCAGACTACGAATCTGGGGGTCAGAGGTTCGAATCCTTTCGGGCGCGCCATACAACATAGACGACGTGATCGGCCGGGGCCAACGCCTCACCGTTTCATTGGCGCCCGTAGCTCAGCTGGATAGAGCACCAGACTACGAATCTGGGGGTCAGAGGTTCGAATCCTTTCGGGCGCGCCATTCTCGAATGCCATCGGGCACTCCGGTTCCTCCGGCACCTTCTTCGATCAGCCATTCATCACACCTCGCTTTTCACGCTGATCGCAGGGCAATGCGCTCGTCGAAGCGCCTGCCCGACATCGGCGCCTTCGAAGCTCCGGGTCCGCCTATCTTCGTTCGGTCTCCGTCGAACAGACAGGCGCCGCTTCTCAAGGCGTCTGTCGGGGCACTCGGTCGTCCGTCGCCAACCGGTCGAGATTCTCGATCAGGCGCCCGAGAAGAGCGACAAGCTGGCCGGCCTCCGCAGCGGAGAAGCCGTCGAGCGCCTCGCGGTTGCCCTGGAAAAGGGTCGCGCAGGCCTCCGGCAGACGGGAGCGGGCGATGTCGGTCAGGGCGATGCGGCTGGAGCGAGCGTCGTTGGGGTCGGGCGTCCGCCGGATCAGCCCGTCCCGCTCCATCCGCGCCAGCATCTGCGCCATGGACGGCTGCTCGATCCGGGCGAAGCGGGCCAAATCGCGCTGGGTCTCGGCGTGCCCCTCATCTAGCGCGACCAGAACCGGCAGAGTGCCGACACCGAAGCCGAGCGGCTTCAAACGCGCCTCGCTGAGACGAGCAAACGCTCGTGCCGCCAAGCTGACGAGATGTCCGGGGGTTGCGAGGACGTCGGATGTTCGATTTCTATCTTGCATAGGAGCCTATCTTAAAGTATAGGTTCCTATATATGAACAGAGCATAACGCGATGACAAGGTCGGTTTACGCCTCGTTATCCACCATCGTCGTCGCGGCGTTTCTTGTCTTCGGCACCCCAGCACAGGCAACCGACATGTCCCAAAGCGTGGAAACCCTTCAGCGCCTGTATGAACGCTTCAACGCCCGGGACATCGACGGTGTCGTGGGCATGCTCGCCGACGATGTCGCCTGGGCGAACGGCATGGACGGCGGTTACGTCGAGGGGCATGACGGCCTTCGGGCGTACTGGACGCGTCAATGGTCGCTCATCGATCCGCATGTCGAGCCCTTGCGCTTCCAGCAGGCCGAAGACGGGTCCGTGCTCGTCGAGGTCCGTCAGACCATTCGTGACCTGGAGGGCCATCCGGTCGAGGCCAAGGGGCTGAAGGACAAGACGGTCGGCCATCTCTTCCATTTCACCGGCGACAAGGTCAGTCGCTTCGACATACGCGACGTCGAGTGATCCTGGCACGGGAAACGCCCATGCCACATCTGGAACGAAATCTCCGGTGAGAAGCGAGGCCATGACGAAGGACACCGACCACCTCGCCGCTTGCCGCTGCGGCTTCGTTCGCCTTCGCGCCCGTGGCCGCCCGCTTGCCACCGGGGCCTGCCATTGCGAGGGCTGCCGCCGGATGACCGGCGGCCCCTATTCGCTGGGTGCGATCTATCCCTCGGTCGCGATCGCCGTGGAAGCGGGCGAGACCCGGTCGATCGGCGCCGATCCTAAGGCGGGCCACGAGGGGTGCGGGCGCTGCGCGAGCTGGGTCCTCACTCGTCCGCCCGGCCTGGGCGACATCGTCGTGGTGCGATCGAGCCTGTTCGCCGACGCCGCTCTCTTCGCGCCCTTCGTGGAAAGCTTCACCTCCGAGAAGCTTCCCTTCGTCGGCCCCGTCGCGCCCCACCGCTTCGAGCGTTTTCCCGATCCGGACGAGTTTCCCCGTCTTATCGGCGCCTATGCCGAGTGGGAGCACGCGGTGCCCTGACGGCATGGCCCGTCCGCCTCGCCGGCGTCAGCGGGCCGTGTCGGTGACCTCAGCGGGGAAATCCGTGCTGCGCGTCAGCGCTTCCCAGGCGTCGGTCTCCTCACGCAGGGCGCCGAGCTTGGTGCGGAGTTGGTCCAGCGCGTCGCCGCCGATCAGAAGATGGACGGGCGGACGATCGGCTTCGAGGGCCTGGATGATCGCGCGAGCGCCGCGAACCGGATCGCCGTTCTGCTTGCCGTGGCCGGCCTGCGTTCCCGCGCGGGCCCTGCCCGCCGTCTCGGCATAGTCGGCGATCACCGTGGCGGACTGGCGGAGCGAGTCGGGGCCCCGGAAGCCGGTGCGGAAGGCGCCCGGCGCGACCACCGTGACGCCGATCCCCAGCGGCGCAAGCTCCTGCGCCAGCGCGCCGGACACGGCCTCCACGGCGAACTTCGCCGCGTTGTAGTATCCGACGCCGGGATAGGTCACCATTCCTCCGATCGAGCTGACATTGACCACGTGGCCGCTGCGGCGCGCCCTCATGTCGGGCAGCACGGCCTTGATGAGGTCGATGGGCGCGAAGAGATTGGTGTCGAACAGCGCCCGCACCTCCTCGTCTTCTCCCTCTTCGATCGCGCCGAGATAGCCGTAGCCGGCATTGTTAACGAGAACGTCGATGCGGCCGAACCGGTCGATGGCCTTCGCGACGGCGGCCCTGCCCTCGGCCCTGTCGGTCACGTCGAGCGGGAGGGCCAGCGCCCGATCGCCCGCCGATGCGACGAGATCGTCCAAATCGGCCGGACGGCGCGCCGCGACCGCCACGCTGTATCCCGCAGCGAGCGCTTCTTCGGCCAGTGCGCGGCCGAGGCCGCGTGAAGCGCCGGTGATGAACCAGACGGCATCCTTGTTCAGCATGATAGGTCTCCCTGGGATCTTTCGAAGCCTGGGAGATGGCGTATCCCGCAGCGTTCGATTAGACCGTTCCCATCGAAGGGGTCGTTGAACGAGATCGCACGATGCCGAAGGCCAGCCTCGACGATTTGGCCGCGTTCGCGGTGGTGGCCCGTGTCGGCAGCTTCACCCGCGCCGCCGCCGCGCTGGGCACATCGACCTCCAATCTCAGCCATACGATCCGTCGCCTGGAGGCACGTCTGGGATACCGGCTGCTCCAGCGCACCAGCCGCAGCGTCTCCGCGACCGAGGACGGCTTGACGCTCCTGGCGGAACTGGAGCCGGCGCTGGCCTCGATCGAGGGCGTGCTCGAGGTGCTGGAGAGCGGCCAGGACCGCGTTTCGGGAACGCTGCGCATCACGGCGACGCGGCAGGCCTACCAGGCGGCGATCCGGCCGATCCTGCCCGCCTTTACCGCCCGCCATCCCAATGCGGTCGTTGAAGTCCTGATCGACTATCGCTATCGCGACATCGTCGCCGATCGCCTGGACGCCGGCATCCGGCTCGGCGAGAAGCTGGAACAGGACATGATCGCCCTGCGCATCGGGCCGGACCTGCGCATGGCGGTGGTCGCGGCGCCCGCCTATCTCGCCGGGCGCGAGCCGATCCGGCACCCGCGCGACCTGATCGGGCATCGCTGCATCAACTACCGCATGGTGGGCGCCGGAACGATCTACGCCTGGGAGTTCGAGCGGGATGGCGAGGCGCTGGACGTGCGTGTCGCCGGCCCGCTGACCTTCAACGAGCCGGAGCTCATGCTGGCGGCCGCGCTCGATGGTCTGGGCGTCGGCTATCTCCTGGAGCACGAGGTCGCCCCCCGTCTCGAGGACGGTCGTCTCGTTCACCTCCTGTCCGACTGGACGCCGCCCTTTCCGGGCTTCCACCTCTACTATCCGTCGCGGCGGCAGATGAGGCCCGTGCTCGCCGCCTTCATCGAAGCGCTGCGCCAGCGCCCGTAGGGCGATGCCTCCGCACCGGCTTCTCGGTTCCCGTCGATCGGCCAAGCCTAAGCGCGATCGGGGCGGCGCCGCGGCTGAAATACAGGTGCGGGCAGCAGCGAACGCTTGGAGACTGTTCGACGACTCGACGGACCGAACCAACCGCCTGTCAAACGGTCTCTGAGGTCTCGAACGCCTCGCCATTGGCGAGCGCCCAGGCGCACAGCGCTTCGAAGGGCTGGCGCAGCGAGTGGCCGAGCGGCGTGATCGCATATTCCACGCCGATCGGCGCGGTCGGCAGGACGGTGCGCGTGACGAGCCCGTTGCGCTCCAAGCGCTTCAAGGCATCGGCGAGCGCCTTGTGCGTGATCCCGTCGAGCCGTCGCTTGATCTCGTTGAACCGGGCCGGCTTGGGGCACAGGACCGTCAGGATCATGATCGTCCACTTGTCCGCGATGCGGTCGAGAACCGGGCGTATGCGCGCCATGTCGGAGCGCGCTTGCCGGGACAGGATCTCCAGCTCGGTATCGTCGGTCATATCTAGGCTCTTCAAAGTGCGTTCTTGCGACCAGATACACGTCGTATATCTAGATGCCGTCGTTCAACAAGGACAAGCACGATGGCACGCATGGACAACAAGATCGCCCTGGTGATCGGCGGCGCGAAGGGGATCGGCTATGCGATTTCGGAACGGCTGGCGTCGGAGGGCGCGACCGTGTTTCTGACGGGGCGCCGCAAGGAGGAGGTCGAGGCCGCGGCCGCCCGGATCGGCGGCGCGACGCGCGGTCTCGTGGCGGATGCAAGCGCGCCGGACGACCTCGTGCGCGTGGTGGCCAATGTTCGGGACGCTCACGGCCGGATCGACGCACTGGTTCTCAACGCGGGCCTTTCGGAAGCCGCCCTTCTGGCGGACGAAACGCCCGAGCACTTCGACCGGCACTTCGCGGTGAACGTTCGCGGGATGGTGTTCGGCATGCAGACCGCCTTGAAGGCCATGGGGAAAGGCGGCTCGGTGGTTCTGATGGGATCGATCGCGGATGCCGCCGGCATCTCGCCCTATGGGACCTATTCCGCGACCAAGGCGGCGGTGCGTTCCTACGCTCGGACCTGGACCGTCGAATTCGCTCCGCTGGGAATTCGCGTCAACGTCGTGGCGCCAGGACCGACGGATACGGACATGATGTCGGTTCTGTCGGACGAGATGCGCACCGCCTTGATCGCCCCGATCCCGCTCGGCCGCTTGGCGCGCCCCGACGAAGTGGCGTCCGCCACGCTCTTCCTGCTCAGCGACGAAGCCAGCTTCATCGCCGGTGCCGAACTTTGCGTGGACGGAGGCATGCGGCAGGTTTAGCCCTCAACCCTGCGGAACTCCCGGCTTTCGCTGATCCCTGGACGGCCGGGGTGGTTTCACCGTGACGCGCTCCGATCATGCTCCTTCCCAACGGCGGAGGAGCCGGGATCGCATTGGATGGTCGGAGCCACGGTGCAAGTCGTCTTGACGAGAGTGCGCAACCATCGATGCGCCGGATCGGCGTCCATTCGCGGGTGCCATTGAAGCGAGACCGCAATGCCCGGCGTCGGCACGGGAAGCGGGAAGGACACGACGTCCTTGCGGGAGCCGGCATGCGGGCTCCCAATGTCGGACAAGCATAGGCTCGGCACCGAGGCGACGAGGTCCGACCCGGCCGCGATGGCAAGCGCATCCCGGTGCGAGGAAACCACAGCCGCGATCTTGCGCCGGAGATGCAGTTTAGCCAGTTCATCGTCGATGGGGCCGACAGGAGCCGCCTTTCGCGAGGTCACGACATGGCGACACGCCGCGAAGCGCTGCGGGTCCATGGTGCCTTCAAGCAGCGGATGGCCGGCGCGAACCACGCCGACGAAGCGGTCGCGGAAGAGATGCTGGAAGCGCATCTCCGGGGCGGATGCACCGAGGACGCCGATCTCGAGGTCGATCCGCCCGTCGCGAAGGACGCCGACATCCTTGTCGGGCTTCGGAGCGAAGCGCAGGCAGACGCCCGGGGCGAGTTCGGCGGCTTCGATGAGAGCCGCTGCGAAGAGATCCACGAACCCGTCATTGGCGCGGATGACGAAAGTGCGCTGAAGATCGGCCGTGTCGAACCGAGCGGGCTCGGGCGAAAGGACCCGTCGGAGGTCGCGCGCGAGCTCGGGCACCTCGGCGCGGAGAGCCAGCGCATGCGGCGTCGGGACGAGGCGCCGTCCCGCGCGCACCAGCAGCGGATCGCCGGTGGCGACGCGCAGCCGCGCGAGCAGGCGGCTGGTGGCGGAGACGCTGAGACCGAGGCGCGCGGCCGCCCCCGTTACACTTTCCTCCCTCAGGAGGGCGTCCAGCGCGGTGAGAAGGTTCAGGTCGATCTCCAGTTGGGCCATGGGCGACCCCCTTCATGACATGGCGTTTCGTGCAACGATACCTTTCCTTCATGGCGTCTGGCGCAAGACCGGCGCGACGCTAATCTTCGGGTGGAAGCACGAAGGAGACCCATCCATGTCCATCCTCTCTTCCCACGATCCGATCGGCAGCATCCTCCTCGTCGGCGCCTCGCGCGGTCTCGGCCATGCCATGGCGGCGGAACTCGCCGAGCGCGGGTGGTCGGTCACCGCCACGGTTCGCACCCCGTCCCTCCCAGGCCCCTTGGCGGATCTGGCTAAGGCGCGGCCCGACCGCGTCGCGGTCGAAACGCTCGACATCACCGAACCCAGCCAGATCGCGGACTTGCGCTCTCGCCTGGGCGAGCGGCGCTTCGACATCCTGTTCGTGAACGCGGGCACCGCCAATCTCCACCAGGAAGAAACGATCGCCGAGGTTTCGACCGAGGAGTTCGTTCGCGTCATGGTCACCAATGCGCTCGGCGTCATGCGAGCGGTGGAGGGGCTTTGCGGCCTCGTCGGCGCGGACGGCACGATCGGCGTGATGTCGTCGGGTCAGGGCAGCGTCGCCAACAACACGCGTGGCGGCCACGAGGTCTATCGCGGTTCGAAGGCCGCGCTGAACCAGTACATGCGCTCCTTCGCCGCCCGGCATGCCAACGACCCGCGCCCCATGGTGCTCATGGCGCCGGGCTGGGTGCGCACCGAACTCGGCGGCGGGGATGCGCCCCTTTCGATCGAGGAGAGCATCCCGAAGGTCGTGGACGTCCTTCTTGCCCAGAAGGGTCGGCCGGGCCTGCGCTATCTCGACCGCAACGGCGAGACCGTTCCCTGGTAGGGCGAAAAACCCATCAGGGCGACGGCCTGCTTCAGCTGAAAGGAGCGGACCACGAACCGGATCGGCATCGAAGAGCATGCGCTGACGGTAACGATATGGCGGACGCCATGCCGCGAGATGCCGCGGCACTCTTGCACCGCCCTCCTTTCAGGGAACTCCCGGCTGCGGGCATAGGCCCGGCTTGGTGGCCCTCCCGTCGATCGGCGACCAGGGCTTCGGCTACCTCACGGAGCGGCGCTCGGCATAGGCGGCGCGCGAGGCCTCGATCCGCTCGGAGTTGCGGATGACCCAATCGGCAAAGGTCTGGACGGGGTTGCCGAAGTCCCGACCGAGATCCGTCAGCGCGTATTCGACCATGGGCGGCATGTCCTGTGTCACGGTGCGCAGAACGAAGCCGTTCTCCTCGAGGCCTCGAAGGGTCGATGCCAGCATCTTCTGGCTGACGCCGCCCACCTCCCGCTTCAGAGCGTTGAAACGCAACGGCCCGTTTCCAAGCGCCCTCACCACCAGAAGCGTCCACTTGTCGCTGATCCGCTCGAGCATCCGGCTGATGTGCTCGCAGGCAGCGGTTTCGTGCGGGTGACCACGTACCCTACACGTGCCTTCTTGTTCACCCACGCGCGGCTCCCGTATTCTGGTTACGAATCGAAACCAGAATACGGGATGATACCATGCAGTCAAAGCCTCGCATTGCCATCGTCATCGGCTCGACCCGTCCGACCCGATTTGCCGACAAGCCGGCGCAGTGGATGCTCGCGCAGGCGCAAGCTCGCGGGGACATGGACGTGGAGCTCGTCGATCTTCGCGATCACGCCCTGCCCTTCTTCGACGAGGCGGCCTCCAACATGTGGATGCCCAGCCAGAACCCGGAAGCCGTCCGCTGGCAGGAGACCATCGCCCGCTTCGACGGCTATGTCTTCGTGGTGGCGGAGTACAACCACTCGATCACGGGCGTCCTGAAGAACGCGCTGGATCAGGCTTACAAGGAGTGGGTCCGCAAGCCCTTCACGGCGATCGGCTACGGGGGCGTCGGGGCGGCACGTGCCGTGGAGCACCTGCGTGGCATCGGTATCGAGTTGCAGATGGTCTCGACCCACGCGGCCGTCCATATCGGCGGCGGCGACTTCATGACCATCCATCCGATGGGCGGCAACCAGCCGATGGAAGCGATCGAGTCGCATATCCAGGCCTCGGCCAAGACGGCGTTGGACGAGTTGCTCTGGTGGGCGAAGGCCACCATGGCGGCAAAAGCTGCCGAAGCCTGATCGCCGGCCTCGGCCGGGGAAGCGACCGGCGGTTGCGGCAGAGAGGGTTTAGGGCATAGGCGGGGTTGGCTGGCGCGCCCGGTGACAAGCGGTTCGCTGACACTGTCGCACCAACCCCGCCCAAAGACGAAACGAGCGCCGTGCTTGCCCCCTTATGTGCAGCCTCCGAAGGCGTTCATGCCAAGGCCGCTTCCAGCCTATCCGGCTGAAATCCGACAGTGGATCGATTGGCGTTTCGCCGATGTTTGATCTCGGCATTAGAGCACCCAACAAGATCTCTGGTGGGGGGTGGTCGGGGGGTTTTCGCGGGGACGAGGAGCAAAGCTTAGGTGATGCTGGCTGCATCGACGAGCATTCGCGACGAAGTCCACGGCGGAAAGACTCGAACAACGGCATTGGTCAATGGGCTACGCCGGAAATCGGTGATCGTCGGCCTGTGCGGCAATCGTGGGCAGGGCATCAAGATCCGCCCGCCCCTTCCCTTCAGCCGAAGCAACGCCGACCTCCTCCTCGATCGCTTGGATCTTGTTCCCAAATGTTCGATGTCCTGATCATCCGACGTCCGTCGAACGGTGTGATGGTGGTTGTGCTGCCATCGCCCGACTCCAGAGGAATGCGAAGTTGAATTCCCAGTGACGTGCCCGATCGGCGCGTGGTTCCCACCATAAGGGAGCGCCCAACGCGAATCCGCATCGTCTTGGACATCGCATCATGGGTGAACTGAGCCGACAAAGCCGTTCGATGCGGGAGGATCGGATTCTCTTTATGGATGCGGTCGTTCTCGCCCGTCGCTGTGCCCGGCCGCTCGAGCGACGGCGGTTGTTGCCCAGGGGTGGGGTGAACTGGTGGGGCGCCTGAAGCGGGCGTAGGCCCTTGGCGCACATCCCATCGTGCGTTTGAAGGCCGTGCTGAAGGCCGCGTCGGAACCGTAGCCCAACGATTGTGCGATGGTCGGCACCGACTCGTGTCCCTCGGTCAGGCGCGCCCCCGCCAGCAGCATGCGCCACCGCGTCAGGTACTCGATCGGCGACACGCCAACGGTCGTGCTGAAGGCCCTGGCGAAGCTGGACCGCGACATGGCGGCCTTGCCCGCAAGGGCGGACAGGGTCCAGCGGAAGCCTGGCTCCGCGTGAATGGCGCCGATCGCGGCCGAAAGCTGCGGATCGGCCAAAGCGAAGATCCAGCCGACATGCCGTCCCGCCCCGCCTTTGAGGTAGAGCCGCAGGGCCTGCACCAGCATGAGGTGGGCGAGATGCTGAGCCACCAAGACGCCGCCCGGCTGGGGCTCCACCAATTCCCGCCGCATGCGCTCCAGCGCCCAGCGAAGGTTCGTGCTTTCCTCGTCCCCGCGAAGATGCGCGATGGGTGGCATCGCCCCCAGCAGAACGTCGGCATGAGCGCCCGCAAAGGCGAAATGCCCGCCGAGCACCAGTGTCTCGCCCCCGCCGTCCAGCGTCGCCATGCCGCCTCGCCATTCGAGGCGCTCCATCGTCTCGAAGGGAACGGGCGGGAGCGCAAGGTCGGTGGTGAGATGGAAACGCCGTCCGTTGGGCAGAAGAGCGCAGTCGCCCGCCTCCAGCCGCACCGCCTCGGCAAGCCCCTCCAGCGCCAGCCAACAGCTGCCCGACACCAGCGCATAGCACTTGATGCCCGTATGCGGCTCGAACCCAAGCGACCAGCGCCCGGCCAGGTCGAAGCCCCCGGCGATGTAGGTGTGCGGCTTCAACAGCGCGAGGACGTCGGACAGGGGATCTACGGACATCTCGGACGATCACGAAAGAAACAGGCACACTCGCAGATAGATCGTGTCTCAACGGCTGACTAGTTTTTCTCCACCGATCGACGTCGCCGACACCAAACGTGTCCGTCGTCTGGAAGAGGAGAGCACAACCATGATCAAGATGATCATCACCCTGAAGCGCCGCGAAGGGATGAGCCACGACGAGTTCGTGCGCTACCAGGGCGAGGTCCACAGGCCGCTCCTGATGGCGATCCCGGAAGCGCAGCGCTACATCAAGCGCTTCGTCGTGTCCTACCCGATCCCGGCGCCGGACTATTCGGGACCGGACTACGACTCGGTCGTGGAAGCGTGGTTCGACAGTATGGAGGACATGAACGCCCTCTACTTCTCGGACAACTTCCTCTCAAAGGTCGATCCCGACCATGCGAACTTCATGGACCTATCGTCCTATGGACGCATCGTCGCCGAGGAGGAAGCGGTGATCGGGTAACGGCATCGCCGCGCAGGTCCAAGCATGCCGCGTCGTGAACTGAACGGTTGCGACGCCTCAAGCGCGGGATTATAAGTCTCATGTCGGAAAAGGCAGACTTGGTTTGGTAAGCCCAAGTCCTTCCCGTAAGGGAAGCTCTGGTCTTTGGCCTCGCGCCGGGGATCCCCACGACGAACGAAGGGACGCGCCTTGCGTCCCGCTGTTCGTCCGTGCGGGCTCGGGTTCGGGAAACGCTCCGGTCGAACATCGACTCGAGGAGCTTCGACCATGCCTTCATCCCCTTCCGCAATCCATGACGTCCTCATCGCCGGCGCGGGGCCGGTCGGCCTGTTTCTCGCCTGCGAGCTGCGCCTCGGCGGCTGCTCGGTGCTGGTTCTCGAAGCGGCGCGCGATCCGCATTCGCCGCTGAAGGAACCGCCTTTCGGCGTGCGCGGACTGTCCGTGCCGACGATCGAAAGCCTCGACCGGCGAGGCCTCCTCGACGATCTCAAGGATCGGGCCGCGAACAGCAAAACACCCGGCACGGCGCACTGGCTGGCGCAGCCGCGCCGGCCCGGCGGCCACTTCGCCGGCATCCCCTTCTTCTACGACCAGATCGATACGTCCCGCTGGCGGTATCGATTGCCGGGCGAGGTCGGCAATCTTGCCGTCGACATGGCCGGTTTGGAAACCGTTCTGACAGCCCGGGCCGAGGCCCTGGGCGTCGAGATCCGTCGAGGCTGCGCGGTGGAAGGACTGGAGCAATCCGACGGGTCGGTCGTCGTGCGGGCCGGAGGCGAGGCGGTTGCGAGCCGCTGGCTCGTCGGCTGCGACGGCGGTCGCAGCGTGGTCCGCAAGGCAACCGGGATCGGCTTCACAGGGACCGAGCCCGAGTTCACGGGCTACTCCGTCGAGGTGGAACTGGCCGATCCCGGCTTGCTGACGCCCGGCCGACAACACACCGCGACGGGAATGGTCGTCTTCAATCCTCCCGGCACGATCGCGATGGTCGATTTCGATGGCGGTGCGTTTCATCGCACTGCGCCGATCGGGCGCGAGCACGTGGACGCCGTTCTGCGCAAGGTCTCGGGCGCGGACGTTCGGGTCACGGCGCTCCATCTCGCGACCACTTGGACCGATCGGGCTTTTCGGGCAAGTCAGTACCGCCGGGGCCGGGTGCTCGTCGCGGGCGATGCCGCACATGTCCACTCGCCGCTTGGCGGACAGGGGCTCAATCTCGGGCTCGGCGACGCAATGAACCTCGGCTGGAAACTGGCCGCCACGATCCGGGGAGACGCGCCGGAGGAGCTTGTCGATACTTACGAGAGCGAGCGCCAGCCCGTGGCCGACCGCGTCCTCGACTGGTCGCGTGCCCAGGTCGCGCTGATGCGGCCGAGCCCGAGCTCCCGCGCGCTGCAAGCCGTGGTCCGCGACCTGATCGCCACGCGAGACGGCGCAACCTATTTCGCCGAGCAGGTCTGGGGTGTCGGTCTGCGCTACGATCTCGGCTGCGAACATCCGCTGGCGGGCCGCAGCGCGCCCGACGTCACGCTCGCCGACGGAACGCGGTTCACCGAGCACCTGCGCGGTGGCCAAGGCGCCCTTCTCGTGTTCGAGGCGCGCCCGGACCTGCGCGAGGCGGCGGCTTGCTGGGGTGGACGGATCGCCTTCCTCGAGGCCCGCGCGACGGAGCATCTGCCTGTCAAAGCCGCGCTGGTCCGACCGGACGGTGTGGTCGCCTGGGCCTGCGGCGACAGGATCGATCGAGCGGAGTTGGAACAGGCCATGGCGCGTTGGTTCGGGACGCCGGCCGATGTGGCGAGGCTTTCGCCGGATCTGTCTCCAGCGTAGAGGCCGAGGCCCTGAACGACGAAGGCGCCACGCCTACATTCGCACCTGTAGCTCCAACGGCTTGTGGAGGTTCGACATGGCTCAGGAACGGGGGCGTCTTACGGGGCGCGTTTGCGTCGTCGCGGGGGCTGGGGGCGACATGGGCGAAGCCGTCGCCCGGCGCTTCGCGCACGAAGGCGGCATCGTCGTCGGGATCGACCGTCGCTCCCACGCGATCGGCGAGTTCGCGCTGGTCGCGGACCTTGACGACGAGGCCGCCGTCCAGGGTGCCTATGGGCAGGTGGCGGAACGGTACGGTCGCATCGATGTCCTTTACAACAATGCCGGGCCGCTCGACCCGGAGGATCACTCCGCGCTCGACACGACGCTCGCGACCTGGAACCGGGTCGTCGCCTCGATCCTCACGGTGACGTGGCTGAGCTGCAAACACGCGATCCCCCACATGGGCAAGGGCGCATTCGCCGGATCGGTAATCAACACCTCTTCGTTCCTCGCCGGCATGGGAGCCTCGACGGGCCAGATGGCGTTCAACGCCGCAAAGGCGGGCGTGGAGCAGCTCTCGCGCGACCTCGGCGTCCATCTGGCGCGCCGCAACATCCGGGTGAACGCGCTTGCCGTCGGCCCCATAGAGACGAGCGAGATGCGGGCGACGTTCGAGCGCCTGGGGCCCGAGCAGGCCAAGCGTCGCTTCACGCACATGCCGATGGGGCGTTTCGGCACGCTGGAGGAACTCGCGGCCACGGCGGCCTATCTCGCCAGCGACGATGCAGGGTTCGTGACCGCAACGTCGTTCCCCCTCAATGGTGGCATCCCGAATGCCTTCACCGTCCCTTGAACGTCCTCCAGCAGACTGGACAAAAGCGACATTCCCATTCCAATTTGGAATGATGTCAGACGAAACTCTCGTTTGCGCTGTGACGCGAGCTCGCACACCTTCATGCCGGTTTTGCATGCTCTGGCGCGCGCCCGTTCGGCTGCGCCCTTCCCGAAAGGCGACAGGTCCATGACCGATTCTCCGTCCTCCGCCTCGGCGCTTGTGTCCCGCGATCACGTTCGCACGCTCTTCTCGCGGGCCATGTCGGACATGTATCGCGAAGAGGTGCCGCAATACGGAACGCTCATGGCGCTGGTGCGGGACGTGAACGCGGATGTGCTTGGGGCCAACCCCGCGCTCGCGGCCGATCTGGCGCGGGCCGACGAGTTGGAGCGGCTGGATCTGGAGCGCCATGGCGCGATCCGGCTCGGCACGGCGCAGGAGCTCTTCACCATGCGCCGGCTGTTTGCCGTGATGGGCATGGAGCCGGTCGGCTATTACGACCTGTCGGTTGCCGGCGTTCCCGTTCATTCCACCGCCTTCCGGCCGGTGACGGACGCCGCCCTGTCGCGCAATCCGTTTCGCGTCTTCACCTCGCTCCTGCGTCTCGAACTGATAGAAGACGATGAGCTGCGGGCCGAGGCGGCGGCGATCCTGGAGCGGCGCGCCATCTTCACGCCCGGCGCGCTGGCCTTGATCGAGCGTAGCGAGACGGCGGGCGGCCTGACGCGGGACGAGGCCGAACGCTTCGTGCGCGAGGCGGTGGAAACCTTCCGCTGGCATGGCGAGGCGACGGTGGACGCCGCGACCTACAAGCGGCTGCACGACGCGCATCGTCTGATCGCCGACGTCGTCAGCTTCAAGGGACCGCACATCAACCATCTGACGCCCCGCACGCTCGACATCGACGCGGTGCAGACCGGCATGCCCGAGCGCGGCATCGCCGCCAAGACCGTGGTGGAAGGGCCGCCGACGCGCGCCTGCCCAATCCTCCTGCGCCAGACCAGCTTCAAGGCGCTGGAGGAGCCGATCCGTTTCGGCGGCGCGGCAGGCGCGGTGGAGGGAACGCACACCGCCCGGTTCGGCGAGATCGAGCAGCGCGGCATAGCGCTGACGCGCAAGGGCCGCGCGCTTTACGATGCGTTGCTCGCCGAGGTGCGCGAGACGCGCGGCGCGGGCAGCGAGGGGCCCGATTATGCCGCGCGACTGACGGAAGCGTTCCGGCGCTTCCCCGACAGCTACGACGAGATCCGCCGGCAAGGTCTCGGCTTTTTCCGCTACAGCCTGCGCGAGGGCGCATCTCCCGCCTTCAGCGGCCCGCTCGACGCCGCCGCACTGGACAGGCTGGTGGCGGAAGGCGCGGTCGTGGCCGACCCCATCGTCTACGAGGACTTCCTCCCCGTCAGCGCGGCCGGCATCTTCCAGTCCAATCTCGGCGGCGCCGAGCAGCGGGCTTATGAGGGCCATGCCAGCCGCGATGCGTTCGAGGCGGCGCTGGGCGCCAGCGTGGCCGACGAGTTCGCGCTCTACGAACAGGCCGAAGCGCGCTCGCTGGCACATCTCGCCGCTCGGCTCAGCCCGGCCCAGTCCCGCGCCGTGGCCTGACGGCGGCGATGCGACGGGTCTTCTGGGTAGATTTGGGTGCGGGTTGGCGTTCTCGGAGCCAAGGCGCGGCTCGTCATATTCCGTCAAGTCGGCGGGCCTTCGCTCGCCCAGCCGCGCGCACGGCACCGATGAGTCCCCGCCTTCGTGAAAAGAAGGAAAGTGCGATCCATCGCGCGGCTGATCGGCAGCAGCCAGTCGCGGCCAAGGCTGGCCTGTTCGCGCATGTCCCTCCTCCCGCGCAAGGGTGCTCCGCATGAAGAACGATCCGCGAAGCCACGGCCTTTGGGAGCGCTCGGCCACGCCCGCCCCAGTGACCGGCGCGCTGGCGGGCGACATAACGGCGGATGTCGCGGTGATCGGCGCGGGCTTCACGGGGCTTTCGGCCGCCTTGCATCTGGCGGAGGCCGGGCGCGGCGTGGCGGTTCTGGAGGCCGAGGAGATCGGCTTCGGCGGCTCGGGGCGCAATGTCGGGCTGGTGAATGCCGGGCTCTGGGTGATGCCGGACGACGTGCCGGCAACGCTCGGCGAGGACGCGGGCGAGCGGCTGCTGACGCTGCTCGGCGCGGGTCCGAGCGCGGTGTTCGACCTCGTGCAGCGACACGCCATGGCGTGCGAGCCGGAGCGCCAGGGCACGTTGCATTGCGCCGTGGGAGAAGCGGGGCTGGCCGAGCTTGAGGCCCGCGCCCGGCAATGGCAGGCGCGCGGCGCGGCGGTGCGGCTTCTCGATGCGGCGGAAACGGCGGCGAAGATCGGCACCTCGGCCTATAGCGGCGCGCTGCTCGACCTTCGCGCCGGCACGATCCAGCCGCTCGCCTATGCGCGCGGGCTGGCCCGTGCGGCGCTGGCGGCCGGCGCCGGCCTCTACACGCAAAGCCCGGTGACGGCGGCGAGCGATAGCAATGGCCTCTGGACGCTGCAGACCCCCGGCGGCACGGTCCGCGCGCCAAAGATCATCCTCGCGACCAATGCCTATACCAGCCGGATCTGGCCTGAAATCCGCGAGGAGCTGGTCCGCCTCCCCTATTTCAACCTTGCCACCAAGCCGCTCAGTGACAATCTCAAACGTTCCATTCTGCCGGAGCGGCAGGGCGCATGGGACACGCGGGAGATCCTGTCGTCCTTCCGCTTCGACCAAGCGGGCCGCCTCGTCTTCGGCTCCGTCGGCGCCCTGCGCGGAACGGGCGGGCCGATCCACCGGCAATGGGGAAAGCGAGCCATGGCCAAGCTCTTTCCGCAGCTGGAGGGCGTCGGCTTCGAGACCGAATGGTACGGCCAGATCGGCATGACCGCCGACAGCCTGCCGCGTTTTCACCGGCCGGCGCGGGAGGTCTTCGGCTTCAGCGGCTACAACGGGCGCGGCATCGCGCCCGGCACCGTGTTCGGCCGCGCCCTGGCGCAGCTCGCGCTGGGCGAGATCGAACCGGACGAGATGCCGTTGGCAACGAGCGAAATCCGGCCCGTGCGCTTTCGCGCCGCGCGGGAGGCCTATTACGAGATCGGCGCGCAGCTGGCCCATGCCACGGGCGCGCGGTTCTGAAGGGGCGCCTCGACGTTCGACGCCGAAGAATCTGCCAGAGGATTTTTCGCCGTTCGCGGTGCGCAGAACTTGCGTAAAGCGAGGGCGCATCGGCGACCACTGCCTAAACTTCATTCGGCCGGGCGCGAGGCGCGACTTGCGCCGGAGCGACGGCGGGGGCAATCCGCGGCATCGACCCGGCCGAGTTTTTCACCGGGCTCCGCCCTCTTCCGGCGGCCCGGCCGCTGCATCCAGTCTTCAGGAGGTTCCATGCTTCAGACCCCGTCCGCCCCTTCGCTGCGCGAGGAAACCATGGGCCTCCTGCGCGCCCTCGGCCTCGCAGACGCCGCCTTCTCGGGCGGCGCGCGGCGTGTCTGCTCGCCCATCACCGGGGAGGTGATCGCCGAAGTGCCGGAGACCGACCCGGAGGCCGCGCGCGAGACGATCGGGCTGGCCGAGGCCGCTTTCCACGCTTGGCGCCTCGTGCCCGCGCCCCGGCGCGGCGAGCTGGTGCGCCTGCTCGGCGAGGAGCTTCGCACGCACAAGGACACGCTCGGCCGTCTGGTGACGATCGAGGCGGGCAAGGTCGTGTCCGAGGGCCTGGGCGAAGTGCAGGAGATGATCGACATCTGCGACTTCGCGGTGGGCCTGTCGCGCCAGCTCTACGGGCTGACCCTGCCCTCCGAGCGCCCCGACCATCGCCTGAGCGAGCAATGGCACCCGATCGGCCCGGTCGGCATCATCTCGGCCTTCAACTTTCCCGTCGCGGTCTGGTCCTGGAACGCGGCACTGGCGCTGGTCTGCGGCGACCCGGTGATCTGGAAGCCCTCCGAAAAGACGCCGCTGACGGCTCTCGCCACGCAGGCGATCTTCGAGAAGGCGGCCAAGCGCTTCGGCCCGGATGCGCCGGAGCACCTTTCGACGCTCCTGATCGGCGACGCCTCGATCGGTGCGGCCCTGGTGGAGGACCGCCGCGTTCCCGTCGTCTCGGCCACGGGCTCGACCCGCATGGGCCGCACGGTCGGGCAGGCGGTCGCCGCGCGCTTCGGCCGCTCGATCTTGGAGCTCGGCGGCAACAACGCTTCGATCGTCACGCCCTCGGCCGATCTCGACCTGACGCTGCGCGCCGTCGCCTTCGGCGCGATGGGCACGGCGGGTCAGCGCTGCACGACGCTGCGCCGTCTGATCGTCCATGAAAGCGTCCACGACGCGCTGGTGGAGAAGCTGAAGCGCGTTTACGCGACCATCTCCGTCGGCTCGCCGGTGGCGGGCGACGCGCTGGTCGGCCCGCTGATCGATCAGGCGGCCTTTGAGGGCATGGGCCGCGCGCTGGAGGCGGCTCGCGCGGCCGGCGGCACCGTGCATGGCGGCGAGCGGGTGGACGTGAACGGGCAAGGCTCCTTCTATGTGCGCCCGGCCCTCGTCATCATGCCGGCGCAGACCGGGCCGGTGGTGGAAGAGACCTTCGCGCCGATCCTCTATGTCCTGAAATACAAGACGCTGGACGAGGCGATCGCGCTGCAGAACGGCGTGCCGCAGGGCCTTTCCTCCTCGATCTTCGCCACCGACATGCGTGAGGTCGAGCGCTTTCTCTCCGCGGCGGGCTCCGACTGCGGCATTGCCAACGTCAACATGGGCCCGTCCGGCGCGGAGATCGGCGGAGCCTTCGGCGGCGAGAAGGAAACGGGCGGCGGGCGCGAAAGCGGCTCGGACGCTTGGAAGGCCTATATGCGGCGGCAGACCAATGCCGTGAACTACGGCCGCTCGCTGCCGCTGGCGCAGGGCGTGCGGTTCGACGTCGACGGTGGATCGGCGGAGGCCTGACGGGCGCCCGGGGCTCGACCTCTCAGCGGGTCGGCTCGGCGATGGCGGTGTCGGATATAGTCGAGATCAAAATGAAGGCCGGCGCGTGTGAGCGCGTCGGTGATCGATGATGGTGCTGGGCGCGGGCGTGTCGGATTTCGATGACCCGCGCCAAGAGGCCACCCCAGACATCGCGCTCGACCGTACGCCGGAGCGGAGCCAAGCGGTGTGGAGCGAGTTCGAACGCGAGAACGGGCGCAGGATGGGAGGCGCAAGCGCACGCATGCCTTCCGAATGCAGCGGGATCCCGCAATCGCTGCGCTTTACACCGCGCCGGTCCTTGCCTGCGCGGTGCCCCTGAGCGGCTTCTATACGTTTTCCAATTGTAAGAAGCCGATAGGTCGCAGGCGCCGAATAGGCACGTGATCGTCAACGACTGGCGTTTCGCCAAGCATCTCCCCGACGCCGACGGGTCGTGATGTGTGCCACCCGCTCGGGCCAGGCGCCCTGTTCCGCCTCTTCCATGCCGCGTCAAAGGTCGAACGCACGGGAGCGCTTGGGCGTTCGCGACGGTCTGTGAGCGGCTTGTCCGGCAGTGGCGTAGGAGCGAAGCTTTACCTGCGAGAGTTGCGCACGCCCCCGCTCTATCAGCGGCTGTCTTACTCTCTCAATTCATTTACATGATATAAGTATCATTACTAATTTATATTTCCAAATTTTAAAATACATTCCAAAAATTTCTAAGTATCACCCAAATTACATTCAATTTGTCGATCATTTTGTTTGCATGACTGCCATGCTCGCCTGCTGTATTGGCGAAGGAGAGACCGCGATACGTTAACCCAGAGTTAACGACAGCGACGTCGTGCCGACCGCTCCACCGGGTGGGGCCAATCTCCATCGAAGGGCGCAGAATGACATCGAACCAAGTGGTGCGAGAGGACGGCGCCCTTCTTCGCGAAGGCGCCGAGATGCTGCCTTTCGCGCGGCTGAGCCAGGGTTTCGCGCTGGGCGAGGCGCTGGCCGTCTCGCTGGTCGCGGTCGCGACGGCCGATCTCTATTGGGCTTATGCGCTGGAATGGCATCCGGACCGGTCGGTCACGTCCTTGATCGGCGCGGCGCTCGGGCTCGGCGTGGCGGGCATGTCGCTCGCGCGCGGCAGCTACGACCGCGCCATCGAGCCCGGTCCCGGCTTTCTCTGGTCGGGTCTCGTCACCGTGCTGCGGGTCTTCGCCGCGCTGCTGGCGGTCCTGTTCGTCACGCGTTTCGACGAGTCCTATTCGCGCGGCACGTTCGTCTCGCAATTTGCCACAAGCGCGCTGGCGATCCTCAGCCTGCGCGGCGGGTTTCAGCGCCTCGTGCGCGCTCGTCTCGCTCAAGGGCGGGTGGAGCGTCAGCGCCTGATGATCGTCGGCGACGTGTCGCCCGACCCGCGCCTGCAGGGCCGCCTGTCGGCGCGCGGCTGCCATGTCGTGGCGCGTCTGCCGCTGGCCGGCGCGGAGCGGGCAGACGAGGCCGCGACGCTGCGCACCATCGTGGAAACCTGTCGCACGGCGCGCGTCGAACAGGTGCTCGTCCACACTTCCGCCGAACTCGGCGATCTCGTGGACCGGCTCTTGCACGATCTCAGCGAAACGCCGGTGACGGTGGAGGTGCTGCCGCATCCCGAAAGCCCGCTCTGGCGCGCCAAGGGCGATGGGCTCGCCGGCCTTCCCGCCGCCGTGGTGCGCAACCGCCCGCTGTCGCGCCTTCAGCTCGCGCTCAAGCGCGGATTCGACTTCACGGCCGCACTCGCGGCGCTGATCTTCCTGGCGCCGCTTTTCATTGGCATCGCGCTCGCCATCCGCTTCGATTCCAAGGGGCCGGTCTTCTTTCGCCAGTCCCGCCACGGCTATGGAAACCAGCCGATCCGCGTCTTCAAGTTCCGCTCGATGCGGGTGATGGAGGATGGCGCGGCCTTCCGGCAGGCGACGCGCAACGACCCCCGCATCACCCGCGTCGGCGCCATCCTGCGCCGGACCAATCTGGACGAGCTGCCGCAGATCCTGAACGTCTTGTTCGGCGAGATGTCGATCGTCGGCCCGCGCCCGCACCCGATCGCGCTCAACGAGACCTTCGCCAAGGAGATCAAGCTCTTCCACCGCCGCCACAACATCCGCCCCGGCATCACCGGCTGGGCGCAGATCAACGGCCATCGCGGCGAGACCGACACGCTGAAGAAGATGTCGGACCGGATCGAGCACGACCTCTGGTATGTCGACCATTGGTCCTTCCTGCTCGATCTCAAGATCATCCTGATGACGGCCTTCTCGCCGCAGGCCTATCGGAACGCCGGCTGACCCGCCCCATGCCAGACATTGCCCCGCCCGCCCCTCTCTTCCCACGCGAGATCGTCGAGCTTGGTTTGCGGTTCCACCCGCTGACCAAAGCTGAGCTTCTGGACGAGATCTTCCGCCAAAGGCCGGCGGGCATGCAGATCGTCGTGGCCGGGGCCAACCTGCACGGGCTCTACGTCACCCATGTCGACCCCGCCTATGACAAGCTTCTGGCGCGGCCGGAGACGCTGGTGATCGTGGACGGGATGCCGGTGGTCTGGATGCTGAAGGCGCGCGGCCACGCCGTCTCTCGAGCCCATCGCACGACCTGGGTGGACTGGCTGACGGACAGCTTCGCGAGAGCCGCCGAGGAGAACAAGGGCGTCTTCGTGCTCGGGCATTCGGAGGCGGTGCTTGAGGCCGGGCTGGCGCGCGCCCGCGCCCGCTGGCCGGGGCTGCGCATCAAGGGGCGTTCGGGCTATTTCGACATGCGGCCGGGCTCGGCGGAGTTGGAAGGGGTTGTCGCCTCGATCAACGCCGCACGGCCACATTTCCTGGTGGTGGGCATGGGAATGCCCCGGCAGGAGCGCTTCGTGGAAGCGGTTCGCGCGCGGCTGAACGTGCCGGTGATCGGCCTTGGCGGCGCGGCCTTCGCCTATTTCGCCGGCTTCGAGCCGACCCCGCCGCGCTGGATGGGACGCTGGGGGCTGGAATGGCTACACCGGCTCGGCGCCGATCCCCGCCGCATGGCGCATCGCTACCTCGTCGAGCCGCCGTTCCTGGCCGGGCATCTCGCCCGGCGCGCCTGGAGGCAGCGGGCGCGCCGCGCCTGACCCCCGCGCCTGCCTCTCGTCCCTGGCCTCGGCCCATCTCCTGACCTGAAGTGTGAATTCCATGGCCTTCCGTGCCGCGTTGCGAGAGATCAAGGGACATGTCCTGACGGCATCGGACCCGGCCGTTCGCTGGGGAGTCGACCGGCGCTGGCAAAGCCAGCGAAGCTGCGCCCGCCCGCATGGGCTAGAGCGTCCGCTCGTCGTGTCCCTGACTTCCTATCCCCCACGCTTCGCGACCCTTGCCTCGACGCTGAAAAGCCTTCTGGCGCAGAGCGTCCGGGCCGACGAAATCGTGCTCTGGATCGCGCATAGTGATCACGCCGCGCTTCCGCGCGATGTCCTGGCACTGCAAGAGGCCGGCCTCAGGATCGCCCCGTGCGAGGATGTCCGCTCCTACAAGAAGTTCTGCACCAGTTTCAAAGAGCATCCCGAGGCCTATGTCGTCACCACCGACGACGACGCCTATTACTGGCCGACCTGGCTGGCCGAACTCACCGCAGGTCTGACCCGCGCCAACGAAAGGGCGATCCCGTGCTTTCGCACGCATGAGATCGCGCTCGACGCCACGGGCGAGGTCAGTCCCTATGGCGCATGGCGACAGAACACGCCGGAGAAGAAAGCGGCGCCGACGCTGTTTCCCACGGGCCTCGGCGGCGTGGTCTATGTGCCCTCACTGCTGCATCCCGACGTGCTCGACATCGACGCCGCGCGCCGCCTGGCGCCCAGCGCGGACGACATGTGGCTTTACGTGATGGCCCGGCGAGCGGGCCTCCAGTTCCAGAAGGTCGGCCGCAAGGTGCGATTTCGAAACTGGAACGGCAGCCAGTCGAGCGCCCTCTATCTCGAGAACGATGCCCAGGGCTCGGCCAACGACGCCCAGTTCGCGGCCTTGATCGAGACTTATGGCCGGGTCTGGGAGATCGCATGACGCCCGCTCCCCCCAAGGCCCCTTGCGTCTCCGTCGTGATCCCGGTCTTCAATGGCGAGGCTTGCCTCGAAGCCGCCGTTCGATCGGTTCTGGCGCAGACCCTTGTCGATCTCGAAGTCGTCATCGTGGACGACGCGTCTACGGACGCGAGCTTCGCGATCGCGACGCGGCTGGCCGAGGAGGACGTGCGGGTTCGCCCGGTTCGCCTCCCCCGGAATGGCGGCCCCTCGGCCGCGCGCAATCGCGGCTTCGCGCTGGGGGCAGGCGAATGGATCGCCATTCTGGACGCCGACGATCGCTTCGAGCCGACGCGGCTGGCGCATCTCACGCGCTTTGCCGGAGAGCAGGGCTGCGACATGGTCGCGGACGATCTTGCGATCTTCGATCTCGGCTGCAACGCCGTCGTCGCGACGGCCTATCCCGAGATGCAGGAGCCGGTGACGCTCTCGCTCGAAGACCTTCTGCGACACGACCTGTCGGCCGACCGCACGCCCTATGGCTGGCTGAAGCCGGTCTGGAGCCGCGCCTTCCTGGCCCGGCACGCGCTCGTCTACGCCGAAGACCAGCGCTATGCCGAGGATTTCGATCTCCTGTTTCGATGCCTCGTCGAGGGCGCGCGCTTCCAGATCGTGCCGGAGGCGGGCTATGTCTACACGCCGCGTCGAGGCCCGGTCTCCGGCCAAACCTCGCACCTGTCGCAGACGCGGCAGGATTTTCGAGCCGCCCTTCGAGCGAACGAAGTCCTTCTGCAAACCCATGGCGGGCGGCTGTCACCCGGCGAGCGCGCGCTGCTGCAACAGCGCATCGCCTTCTTTGAGACGCGCGCCGCCTATGGCGAGTTTCTCGATCTCATGCGCCGCCGATCGCCCAGGGCCCTTTCCCATGCCGCCCGGCACCCTTCGGTCGTGGCCGGCGCCCTTAGCGCCATCCGACGCCGGCTGACACGATAAACCCCATGCAAACGCCCCATCACAATCTCAAATCGAAGGCGCTGGCCGGAACGCTGTGGAGCCTCGGCGGCTCGGTCGGTCAGCAGCTTTTCGGTTTCCTCGTCTTCGCGATCCTCGCCCGCAATCTCAGCCCGGCCGAGTTCGGCACGGTGGCCATCGCCACCATCCTGATCGACTTCCTGAACATTTTCGGCCGCTCCGGGCTGACCGACGTCCTGATCTATCGCAAGGACCTGTCCGAGGTCGAACTGCACACGTCGTTCTGGCTGAGCGTGTTTCTGGGCCTCTCGGCGATGACGGCGCTATGGCTAGGAGCGGGGTTCGCCGCCGATCTCTTCGCCACGCCCGATCTCGTGCCCATCATGCACATCCTGGCCGTGTCGACCTTCATCTACGCGATCGGCGTCAACCCCGAAGCGCTGATGCGCAAGGAGTTTCAGTTCGCGCTCCTCACCAAACGGACCATGCTGGCGACCGTGACCTCGGGTCTGGTCGCGGTTCTTCTCATCGCGCTCGACTTCGGCGTCTATGCGCTGGTGTTCCAGCGGTTGACCTTCTCGATCCTCAACAGCGGCCTGCTCTGGCTTTGGAACGGCTATCGCCCGGCCTTCCGGTTCTCGTTCCCGATCGCCCGCCGCCAGCTTGCCGCCGGGGTCTGGCTGGCGTCCTCGACCTTCGTCAACATGGCGATCCCCAAGACGTTCGATCTCATCATCGGCTCGGTTCTGGGCACCGCCGCGCTCGGCCTGTATCGCATCGGCGCTCGCTATCTCGACCTGATCCTCGACGTCAGCATCCGCCCCCTATCGTCGGTGGCGCTCTCGTCCTTCTCGGCGCTGCAGTCCGACGCCCCGGCCCGCAACCGGGCCTATCTGCGCGTGCTCCAGCTAACCGCGCTCTTGATCTACCCCGCCTTCGCCGGTGCCGCGCTGATCGCCCCCGAAGCGCTGCCATTCCTGTTCGGGCCGCAATGGGCAACGAGCATCCCGATCGCGCAGATCCTCGCCTTTTCGGCGTTGCCGCTTCCCATCACCTTCCACAATCCCTCGATTCTGATTGCGCTGGGGAAAGGCCGCAGCATTCTCGTTCTCAGCCTGTTCGACCTGACGCTGAGCCTTCTGGTGGCCTTCACCGCCGCGCGCTGGGGCGTCGAGGCGGTGGCGATCGGCTATGTCTGCCGCAACATCGCCTCCGTGCCGCTGGCCCTGCTTCTGCTCGGTCGCTCAACGGGGCTGCGCGCAAGCGAGGCCCTGCGGGCGCTCCTGCCCTCCGCCGTCTGCACGTTCCTCATGGTGGCCGCGCTTCTCGGCCTCCGCCACTCCGCGCTGCTGGATGCCCTACCTGATGTGCTGCGCATCGCGGCGCTGGTGCCTATCGGCCTCGTGGCCTATGCCGTGCCGGTCGTGCTCTGGCCGGGGTTGCTGGCCGATCTCCTGCGCTTCGCGCGGCGGCCGAAGCAGCTGAAAGGCGACGCCGCTCTTTCCTAGAAATTCGCCATCGCCCCGCCGAAGCGCGCCGCCACATAGGGCGCGCGTCGGGGGTGGTGGGCGATGGCACCGAGCGCTAGGCGGAGCGCCGGCCAACGGGCACCGTTGCGGTAGGCCTGCGCGGCGCAATAGGTCATGAGCGCCACTTCCGCCTCCCGCCGCATGGCGGGAAGGCGGGCGGGATCGGCCCCGGCTCGGATCAGCGGGTCCGCATGGATGCGCTCCAGCGCCGGCTGAAAGTCGGCAAAGCGCCGATGGCCGCCCATCATCACGCTCGCGCCATGGACGCGGTAGTCCATGACATGGCGCGGCGTGTAGAGCATAGGTCCGAGCGCGGCGAGCCGGCACCAGAGGTGCCAGTCCTCGCAGAGCGACAGGGCAGGGTCGAAGCCGCCGCTGGCCGCGAAGCTCTCCGCTCGCACCAGCACCACGCCGCCATTGATGATGAAATTGCCGCGCAGCAGATCGCCTAGAATCCGCCCGCTCGGCTTGGCCCGCCTGCCGCGCAGGAGATGGCGCCGCCCGAAGGCGCGCCCGTTCGCCGCGATCCGCTCGTAGTCGCCATAGACGGCGACCGGGCCCGACGGGTCGCCGCGCGCCGTGTCGAGAAGCGCTGCGAGGGCGCCGGGCGCCAGACGGTCGTCAGCGTCGAGAAACAGGAGCCATTCGGCCTCCGCGCGCGCCGCCCCCGCATTGCGGGCCGAGGAGACGCCCCGGCCTGGGTTGCGCAGCAGGCGAACGCGTTCGTCGGCCATACCCGCCACGGCTTCGCGCGTGCCGTCGTCCGATCCATCGTCCACCACCAGCACTTGGCGGAGCGCAGGCCCTTGCGCCAAGGCGCTCTCCACCGCCTCGCGGATGAAGGGAAGGCCGTTGCGCACGGCGATGACGACGGCGACCCCGCCCTGCCCGCTTGAAATCGGGGTTCGCGGGTCAGCCGCCATGGATCGTCCGATATTCCTGGTAGCGCAGCCCGGCGAGCCCGGCGAGCTTGCCGCCGACACGGGCGAGCAGCAGCAGCCCGGCGACGCGCCGCTCCGGCTTCCAGGCCAGAAGCGTCATGTTGAGAAGCGAAACACCGAGCGCGCCGCCGATCTTGGAGCCCTCGCGCAAAAGCGTGAAGCTCGGCGGGCGGTGCTTGAGGTTGATGAGCATGTCGGTGTTGCCGCCGCGATAGGCGCGGCGCACCATCCAGCCGAGCGAGCAGCGGCTGGCGGGATAATCCTCCCGGACCACCGCCTCGCGCGACCAGGCGAAGACACCGCCGGCCAAGGCGAGGCCGATCAGGAAGTCCCGGTCCTCGCCGCCGAGCAGGGTATAGGCGGGGTCGAACCAGGGATCGGGCCGCCGGCGAAACACGGCGGCATCGAACAGGATGTTGCTGGTCGCGTCCACCAGATCCACCCGCCCCGTCCCGAGCGCGCCATAGGCGCCTTCGGCGGCTTTCAGCACATGCGGCGCGGGCGGCACTTCGTAGCTGCGCTGCACCGGGCCGCCGACGACATCGGCCTCTTCCTGCCTTTGCACGGCAAGGAGATGGCCGAGCCAGTCCGGCCCCGGCCATTCGTCGTCGTCGATCATGGCGATGTGCGAGACCTCCGGATCGGCGATCGCGGCGCGCACCAGCGCGTTGCGCGCGCAGGCGACGCCCCGCTCCTCGGCCAGCACGACCTGAAGCGGAAAGCGGTAGCCCGCCGCGACCATCGCCTCGCATACGGCCAGCCCCTCTCGCCCCACCGTGTCGTTCTCCGCCACGATCACCCGCAGCGGCCCGGCATGGTCGATTTCGGCCAGCGCCTCCAGGCAGCGCCGAAGGGTGCGGGGGCGCCGACAGGTCGGGATAGCCACCACAACGAGTTCAGCGCCGGGCATGGACGTCCTTCCTGAGACGGGGGGAGAAGCAAGCGGAGCCGGCCGGGTCGCCGGACCGCCTCGCGGCTCCGCAACCTATCATAAAGCGAATCCGTGCAAATCTCTACCTATGAGAGCATCGCCACCTGTGGGCGGGAGGGAAGCCCGCCGGCTTCCGGCGGGGCGAGCGTTGAGGGATTGAGCTTGGCGAAAATGGTCCTCACCGGAGCGGCTGGGTTCATCGGCTTCCACCTCGCCCGCCGGCTCTTGAGCGAGGGGGCGCGCGTCGTCGGCATCGACAATCTGAACGCCTCTTACGACCCCGCGCTGAAGCGCGCGCGCCTGGCCGAACTCAGCCCTCTGCCCGGCTTCGCGTTTCACGCGCTCGACATCACGGATGCCACGGCGCTGGCCGATCTCGTGCGGCGCGAGGCGCCGGAGGTGGTGATCCATCTCGCGGCGCAGGCCGGCGTGCGCCAGTCGATCGATCGCCCGTTCGACTATGCCGGCAGCAATCTTCTCGGCCATCTCGCGGTTCTGGAGGCCTGCCGGCATCTGCGGCCCATGCCGCGTCTCGTCTATGCCTCGTCCTCCTCGGTCTACGGCACGGGCGCGGCGCTGCCGTTTCGCGAAAGCGACGCGGCCGACCGCCCGGCCTCGCTCTATGCCGCCACGAAGCGCTCGGGCGAGCTGATGAGCGACAGCTACGCCCATCTCTTCGGCCTCCCCCAGGTGGGGCTGCGCTTCTTCACGGTCTACGGTCCGTGGGGGCGGCCCGACATGGCGGCGTGGCGTTTCGCGGACCGCATCCTCGCGGGCAGGCCGGTTCCGCTCTTCAACGGCGGCGATCTCCGGCGCGACTTCACCTATGTCGACGACATCGTGGCGGGCCTTCTCAGCGTCGCCATGGAGCCGCTGCGCCTGCCAGAGGAGCGCCCGCACCGGATCTACAATCTGGGCAGCGGGCGGCCGGTGGCGCTGACCGACTTCATCGAGCTTCTGGAACGGGCGATCGGCCGCCCGGCGATCCGCGCGCCCGAGCCCATGCAGCCCGGCGACGTGCGGGCCACGGCGGCCGACATCTCGGCGCTGGCGCGCGACCATGGCTACCGGCCGAGCGTGAGCCTGGAAGTCGGGGTCGGGCGTTTCATCGATTGGTTCAAGGCGCGCTATCCCCATGGCGTGCACTCGCCGCCCTGACCCGAGCGAGACATCAGCGCGCCCAATCCACGCGGGCGAAATGGTCCCGCATCATCGGGTCCTCGGCGTGGCGCGAGGGGTCGAAGCGCTCGCGCTCGGAGCGGTCGTATTTCCAGTTCGTGCTGATCTCGCGGAAATGCCGGAAGCGGAAGTCGCGGCTGACGAGGCGCGCGCGCCACCAGCCGTTGATCGTGTGCGTGTGCCACTGCGCCTCGAGCGGGCAGCGGGCCGGCACCACGGCCCATTTGGGATTGCAGCGCATGGGATGGCGCGGAATCAGGCCGTAGCGATAGGTCACGACCGGCGCCAGCGCGTGTCGGTAGTCGGTGAAGCGCGCGGGCTGGCTGTCGTCGAGATCGCGCGTCACGTCCTGGATGCCGAAGACCCAGTCCCCGAAGAAGGACGTGACGCCCGAGCGCGAGCGCTCCGTGGCGGCGAAGATCGAGGCCCCGGAGCGCGACATGACGAGCTCGTCCACGTCGCAGTTGAGCACCGAGCGCGCGCTCTGGAGAAAGCGCCAGCGCGCGTCGGCGAACATGCCGAGCTGGGAGAAGTTGGAGTCCCAGTAGCGCTTCGACCCATGGCCGGGCGGACCATGCCGGAAGGGCCATCGCACCACCACGACGCGGTTCAACCCCTCCACCGCTTCGAGCGCGGCGAGAAGCTCGTCCACGCCATAGCGGGTCGAGCCGTTGTCGTAGAGCAGCAGCGCCGTCGCGCCGTGGCGGTCGCGATGGAAGCGCGCCCAGTCCTGAAGCCAGACGAGTTCGTTGTTCTTCGACAGGGTGAGAAGCACGCGCTCGCCGGCGAACCAGTCGAACCGGGGTTGGCTGACCTCGACCGCGAATGTGCCGAGATCCGAGGCGATCTCCAGCGCGGTCGTGCCGGGCTCCACCTCCACCAGCATATCCTCGTGCCGGTCGAGCTGGCGATGGGTGAAGCGGCAGGGCTGGCCGGATGGGCGCGCGCGGATGATCGCCCGCACCAGGGCTTCGCGAAGGTTCAGAAGCGCCGGGCAGAGAAGGCGCACCGTGCGCCCGTCGGCGCTGCCGACGGCGTCGAAGATCAGTGTCGAGAAGTCGAAGCGCGCGTCGAAATCCGGGCCGCGAAACTCGGGCGGGCGGCTCGGGATGCGCTTCACCAGGCTGTCTTCCGGCAGGACGACGGACTGAACCGACGCGATCCGTCCTCTCCCCTCCCCGTTCTCGCGCGACAAGCGGCGCGGCTGATGGCTCCTGGTCATCCGAGGCATGCTCCATGTTGCCCGGCAAGGTCGAGACATCGCTTTCGCGCATCCCTTCCCGTGATCGGGCCTTCATTCCCATTCCGAACGCCCGGACGCTCCGAGAAGCGACCGGACGGGCTTGCGATCGTCGCGCCGGGCTTTCAGGCCCGCGCCTTGCCGGCGGCGGGCCGGGGCCGGCGCTGGCGCAAGAGGCGCCGCGCGGGGTTTTCGAATCCGTGGAAGGTCGCGAGCGACACCAGCATCACGAAACCCGCGAAGGCGAAACCGACCCAGGGGCCGAGATCGAAGATCCGGCGGCCGAGCAGCGCCTGGCTGGCGCCTGCGGCCAGGATGATGAGCGAGCCCTGGTTGAGGTAGACGCCGTAGGACATGTCCCCCAGCCGCCGCGCGAGCCAGCTAAGGCGACGCCCGAGCGAGGCGCCGGCCCCCGCCGCGACGAGGAGCGGCATGAGAAAGCCGACCATCGCGAGATCGTAGATCTCAGCTGGGCCGAGCGCGCCCTTGAACTGCACCAGCGCGAGCGCGAGAGCCAGAAGCGCGAAGAAGAGCCAGCGCGGCGTGCGCCAGGGATGCGCAGCGTAGCGGCGATGCAGGCACATGCCGACCGCGAAGGAGAAGAAGACCCGGGCGAAGCCGCCGGTGAAGTTCGCGGTGCCCCAGCCGATATCGGCGCTGCCATAGTGAAACACGGCGGCGACGAGGCCGAGGCCGGCGGCCAGCGCGAAAGCCCGCAGCGGCCGATCGTCCAGCCGGGCGAGAAGGCCGAAGAAAAGGAGGCCGGCGACCATCTCGAAGAAGATCGACCAAGTGGCGCCGTTGAAGGGAAACAGCGTGTCCCTGCCCTGCGGCTCCAGAAAGCTCGGCAGCATCAGGGCATTGAGGAGCCCGGTCGGGACGAGGCGCGCGGTGTCGATCCAGCCGTCATTGGCCTCGAACCGCGCCGTCATGACGAAGAAACCGACTGCGGTCGTCGCAAGGAAGAGCGGATAAAGGCGGGCGACGCGCAGCATCAGGAAGCGCCGCAGGCTCATGTCGCCCACGGCAATAGCGCCGCCATAGGTCAGCGACAGGACGAAGCCGCTGAGGACGAAGAACAGGTCCACCGCGACATAGCCGCCCGGCAGAAGCCCGCCGCGCAGACCGAACATGAAGTCGGTGTGGTAGACCAGGACGACAAGGGCCGCGAGACCACGGACGAGATCGAGGCTTTCGAAATAGGCCGGTCGCTGGGTCGAAGGGGTCATGAACCGAGGGCTCCGCGAAGGCGGCGAACCGCCTGGGGCAGGAAGTCGCTGCGGGCGCCGGCGACATCGAGCGCGAGGGCGGCCAGCAGATAGGCGACGGCGCCGGTCACGACCGTTAACCCGAGCAGGCGGGAGGCCGGCAGCGAAAGGCCGTTCAGCACCGGCAGGCAGGCCGCCAGCATGACCAGAGCGCAGAGGCCGACGCGCGCCAAGCTGCGCGCGGGTATGGGCATGGGAAACACTGGCTTCAGCAGCAGGATGGAGACGGCGACGCCCGTGACGTCGCCGATCACGATGCCATAGGCCGCGCCGAGGACGCCGAACTGCCCGATGAGGATGACCGAGGCGACGAGGTTCGTGGCGAGCGTCACCGCCCCGCAGGCCACCTGCCGAAGCGGACGCTCCACGATCTGGAAGCCGATATGGAGATAGAACTGCGCGAAGGCGTTGAGCCCGCGCGACAGCGCCAGAAGCGGCAGAAGCAGCGCGATCTCCGCCTCGAACTCCTTGCCGGCCACCACCTCGCCGAAGACCGGCGCCACGATCATGAGGCCGACCACGGTCGGCACCATGGCGGCGAGGAAGAGCTCCGCGCCCGTGGCGAGCTGCGTGCTCGAGCCCGCCCGCCCCTGATCGGCATAGGCGCGGATGGCCATGGGCCCGACGATCGCGGCGACCGCCGAGGCGACGATGCCGGTCAGCTGGCTCGTCACATCGAGCGCGGCACCGAAATGGCCGGCTGCCGCCGCGCCCAGCATCCAGCCGACGATCAGCCGCGCCAGCGTGGCGTTTCCCGCAAAGACGAGGCCGGACAGAGAAAGCGGCAGGCCATAGCGCCAGAAGCGGCGGATGACATCGCTCTGCGGGCGCACACCCCTCCCCGGCGCGAGCAGGCGATGGAGGGACAGGAGCGAGACGAGGGCGAAGCCTGCGGCGATGCCCGCCACAACGGCCGAGCCGGAGGCGAAGAGCAGCGCCGCACTGGTGCCGAGCGAAAAGCTGACGAGGCTGCGCGCGATGCTGAGCCGGGCGAAGGCGGCGGACTCGTGGCGCGCCCGGCGCACCTCCTGCGTGATGTCGAACAGCGCCTGCGCCGCCGTCATCGCCAGGATCGCGGCCAGCGCGAGCACGGGCAGGTCGGGCAAGAACAGGAGAACGGCGACGGCGATCGCGGGAATGGCGAGAACCGTCAGCGCGCCGAAGGCGCGCAGAGTGAAGGGCATGAAGTCGGTGCGCGGCGCTTCGGACTGGTAGCGCCCGAGCGCAAAGCGCAGCCAGCCGTAGAGCACGGTGCCGATGAGATAGGCGAGGCTGACGCCGACGGAATAGACGGCATAGTCCTCCGGCCGCAGCACGCGGGTGTAGATGCCGAACGACACGAAGCCGACGAGCCCCGGGGCCGCGAAGGCCAGGAGATAGATGATGGCGTGCTTGGTCACGCACGGCCTGCCTGACGCCCGGAGGGAAGCCGCGCGGGCGATGGCGCGGCCTTGAGGGCCGCGCTCTCGACGCGGCATCGCCGGATGCCGGCGATGCCGATCACCAGAAACAGCCAGGCATTGTCGGCGCGGCCGAGCATGTTGGACTCCGTGCCGTTGTGAAGCAGGCCGAAGAGCCAGAAGGACACGTACATGCCGAGCAGCCGCGTGTCCGTCCGGTCGATGCGGCCGAGGTCGAGAGCCGGGCGCAGGATCAGGAAAAGGAGCGCCAGCGTCAGCCCGGGCAGGCCGATCGTCGCCGCCGTGTCGAGATAGCCCTGATGGCCGTAGGCGGCGACGGACACCCAGGTGTTGCCGTCCGTCGCCGCCGGCGAGGCGGGGCCGATCTGCCAGAAGGAGAGCATGCCGGCGCCCATGAAGGGATTGTCGCCGATATAGCGGATCAGCATGGCCCAGACATCGGTGCGCCCGGTGAAACTCGCGTCGCCGATCACCAGTCTCGCGACCTCATGAAAGAAATCGCTGAGCGTCGACAGGATGGTGAGCGCGTTGATCGCGAACACCGCCGACGAAACCGTCAGCAGGATGACGATGAAGGACCGCGTCTGGAGCACGACCTTCGACAGAATGAAGACGGCGACGAGCAGGGCCAGACTGGTCTTGGACCCAGACATCACGAGAAAGAGGACTTGCGGCACCGCGAGCAGCACGAGCCAGGAACTCTGGACCCGCCCGCGGGCCGCATAAAGGATGAACAGCTCGAAGACGCAGACGGGACCGGCGATGTTCTTGTGCGCGAACTGACCCTTCCAGAGACCGTTCAGCTGCGGCTCCGCGCCGAACAGGCCGTGCTTCCCGAACTCGGGAATCGCGAAGACGAAGACATATTTGGTCAGCGTTTCGGCCAGGATGATGCCGAGGAAGAGCCAGAGGATCGAGGCGCTTCGGCGGGGCGTCGCGATGCACAGGATGGCCACGAGCATGGCGACGAGCGTGAAGATGTAGCGCCGCATCGACACGTCGGGCAGGATCGCGAGCGGCACGGTGGCCGCGCACCAGCCGAGCAGGAGGATCAGCGTCAGGTCGAACTGCTGGCGCACGTCTCCCCAGCGGTCCTGGACGTTGAGAAGCGCGAAGCCGAAGGTCCCGAACCAGAGAAGCTGGACGAGAAACGTTCCCTCCCGCCCGGCGCCCGGGTCCTCGCGGAAGCTCACGGCGTTCGGATTGGGAAAGAACCAGATCATCAGGAAGAAGCCGACGAAGGCGGCGTAGCGCAGGTGCTCCCATTGCACCCCGCCCCCTGCCCCGGCCACCCGGCCGCCGGCGAAGCCGGCTTGCGCTCTAGCCATAATAGGCGCTCTTGCCGGGCGCGTATTCGTATTCGAAATAGCGCTTGGCCTGACGCCCATCGACCTTGTTGAGCACGACGCCGACGGTCCTGCGCTGGATGCGGGCCGAGAGCTCCAGGGACCGGCGCGCATTGTCGATCAGTGTCCCGCCCCATTCCACGGTGAACACGAAACAGTCGATCATGTCGGCCGAAGCGCGCGCGTCGATGATCGGCAGGAGCGGCGGCAGGTCCACCACCACATAGTCGTAGTGCTGCTTGAGATGGGCCAGCGTCTCGGCCATGGCACGCGAGGACAACACGTCGTTGGAACTGATGCCGTCCTCCAGCTGCACCGCCGGCAGGAAGTCGAGTCGTCCGTCGCGCGTTCGCAGCATGGCATGGGCGGCGGCGGTCCCGTCCCGCAGATCCGTGAGGCGAACACGGGCCGAGCCCGCCAGACGGCGCGTCAGCGAGGGATTGCGCAGGTCGCAGTCCACCAGAACCGTGCGGGCGCCGGACTGGGCGGCGAGTTCGGCGAAATTGGCGGCCAGCGTCGTCTTGCCCTCGCCCGGCAGGCCCGACACGAAGCCGACGATCTGCGGGCCGCGTTCGGTCGGGTGGAAATCCACCGCGACCTTGATGGCGCGGATGGACTCGGCAAAGCGCGCGATGGGCCGGGCGACGACCTCGCGCAGCCCGCCCGCCTCCTTGCCGCGCACGGTCTCGACGGCGGGCACGCTGGCGATGCAGGGAACGCCGAGCTGGCGCTCCACGTCGCTCGGCCGGCGCAGCGTCTTGTCGGTGGCGTCGCGCAGGAAGGCGAGGCCGAAGCCGGCGATGCCGCCGAGCACCAGCGCCCCGGCCAGCGTCATGGACGTGCGCGGCTTGCTCTTTTGTCCCGGCGGCGAGGCGCTGGTGATGAGGCGCGCCTCCGTCAGCGGAAAGGACTGCTGCTGGACGGTCTCGCGGTAGCGCTGAAGAAAGCTGTCGTAGAGCGCGCGGTAGCTCTGGGCCGAGCTTTCCAGCGCCCGAAGCTGGACCTGCGCCTGGCTGGAAAGCTGGGACTGCCCGATCGCCTCCTTGAGGCTCGCTTCGATCGTGGCGACGCGCGCGCGGGCGATCTCGTAGTCGCTGCGATAGCCCTCGCCGATGCGCCCCAGTTCCTCGTTGATGGAGCGCTTGGCTTCCGCGATCTCGCCCCGGACATTGGCGACGGCCTGATGCTGCGGCCCCAGGCGCTTGGCGAGGTCTGCCTCGCGCTTGGTCAGCTCGGAATACTGGTTGCGCAGCTTGATGATGACCTCGTTGCGCAATGCGTCGGTCAGCGTCGAGTCGGCCAGATCCGAGCCGATCATCTGCTCGACCCGGTCGAGCCGGGCGCGCGCCTCGCTGGCATTGCCGCGCGCTGTCGAAAGCTGCGTGTTCAGCTCGGTCAGCTGCTGTTCGGACAAGAGCCGCCCGCCCCCGGCATCCACGATGTTGTTGGTGGCGCGAAAGTCGACCACGGCGCGGTCGGCCTCGGAGGCCTGGGCGCCCAACTCGGCCAGGCGCTCCTGCAGCCAGACGCCGGCCCGGCGGGTCGACTGGTACTTGGCGTCGAGCTGGTCGGTGACATAGGCGTCGGCCACCGCGTTGGCGACCTCGGCGGCGAGCTGCGGGCTGGTGGAGGTGAAGCTGATTTCGAACACGAAGGTGACGCCGATGCGGCGCACATAGAGATTGTTGTCGACCTCGGCCACCGCCGCGCGCAGGCGCTGCTCCGGCGTCGGCGGCTCGCCGGAGGAGACGAGCGAGCGCAGGCTGCGCTTCATCGCGCCGAGCCCGGTCGGCCGGGTGAAGTCGGGGTCTTCGTCCAGCTTCAGCTGACGCACCACCGCGAGCGCGATGTTTTCCGAGCGCAGGATCTCCAGCTGGCTTTCCACGGTCGGATTGTCGAGCGGCGTTTCGGCCACGTTGGCGCTGACCGAAGGGTTCATCATCGTGGTGGAGCGGCGCGCGTCCATCACCATGGTGGCCGTCGCGGTGAACTGGGGCGGCGCAAGCAGGAGATAGATCACGGCAAGAGCGAGGCTCACCGCGACCGCCGCGCCGATCAGCAGCATATGGCGCCGGACGATGCCCCAAATCTGGACCAGGAGTTCGGTCGGCGAGAGGATCGCCGAGCCGGCTTCGGGCGTGTGCGCGGCGGGGTGGACGCGGTGAAGCATGGCGGACCGCCTACTGAACGAGGGCTCGGAAGTAGTGGATCGTCCGCTCGATCCCGTCTTCCAGCGCGACCTTCGGCTCCCAGCCGAGTTCGGCCTTGGCGAGCGAGATGTCGGGCCGGCGCTGGCGCGGATCGTCTGAGGGCAGCGGCAGGAACTCGATGGTGGAAGAAGAGCCGGTCTTGCGAAGGACCAGTTCGGCCAGTTCCAGCATGGAGAACTCGCCGGGATTGCCGACATTCACCGGACCGGTGAAGCCCGGCCCCGAATCCATCATGGCCAGCATGCCGTCCACGAGATCGTCGACATAGCAGAAGGAGCGCGTCTGCGACCCGTCGCCATAGATGGTAATTGGCTCGCCGCGCAGCGCCTGGACGATGAAGTTCGACACGACGCGCCCGTCGTTCGGGTGCATGCGCGGGCCATAGGTGTTGAAGATGCGGATGACCTTGATCTGCAAGGCGTGCTGGCGCCAATAGTCGAAGAACAGCGTCTCGGCGCAGCGCTTGCCCTCGTCGTAGCAGGAGCGCATCCCGATCGG
Organism: Aureimonas sp. AU40; assembly: GCF_001463785.1. Lineage (NCBI taxonomy): Bacteria > Pseudomonadati > Pseudomonadota > Alphaproteobacteria > Hyphomicrobiales > Aurantimonadaceae > Aureimonas > Aureimonas sp. AU40. The sequence continues at coordinate 47,496 of NZ_BBWL01000004.1, read as the reverse complement.
GTTCACGTGGCCCCAGTAATCCTCGACCTGCGGATGCACTAGCGGGTCGCCATAGACCTCCGAGGTGGAGGCCTGGAGGATCGGCACGTTGAGGCGCTTGGCGAGGCCCAGCATGTTGATCGCCCCATGCACGCTGACCTTCGTGGTCTGCACGGGATCGCGCTGGTAGTGGATGGGCGAGGCCGGACAGGCGAGGTTGAACACCTGCGAGACCTGCACATAGAGCGGGAAGGTCACGTCGTGGCGCATCACCTCGAAGCCGGGATGGCCGATGAGGCTGGCGATGTTGGCGCGCGTGCCGGTGTAGTAGTTGTCGACGCAGACGACATTCGTGCCCCGGCCGATCAGGCGCTCGCACAGATGCGAGCCGATGAATCCGGCGCCGCCGGTGACCAGCGCCGTGTTGGTGTAGGGGTTCATGCCAGGCTCCAAGCGAAATCGATGCAGCCGGCGGCGCCGTCTCGGCCCGCCGGAACGGCCCGCCTCGATCCCGAGACGGGCAAAGGGGCCTCACCTCAGGCCGCGACGTCGGCGGCGCGCGCGGCGCCCGGTGCGTCCCCGCCCCGGCCGACATCGTGGTACTGGAAGCCCTTGGCCTCCATCACGGCGCGCTTGTAGACATTGCGCAGGTCCACGAAGACGCGGCCCTTCATGGCCGCCCCGATCCGGTCGAGATCGAGCGCGCGGAACGTGTTCCATTCCGTCACCAGAACCACGGCGTCGGCCCCCTCGACGCAGCCATAGGCGTCGGCGGCATAGGCGATGTCGTTCAGCACCAGCGCCGCCTGCCTCATGCCCTCGGGGTCGAAGGCGCGCACCCGCGCCCCGCCGTCCTGCAGGGCGGTGGCGACGGCGAGCGAGGGCGCGTCGCGCATGTCGTCGGTGTTGGGCTTGAAGGTGAGGCCGAGCAGCGCGATCGTGCGACCGCGCACGCTGCCGCCGCAGGCCTCGATCACGCGCCGGGCCATGGAGCGCTTGCGCTGCTCGTTGACCGCCGCCACCGTTTCCACGATGCGCGAGGGCGCGCCGAAATCCTGCGCGGTCTTGATGAGGGCGAGCGTGTCCTTGGGAAAGCAGGAGCCGCCATAGCCCGGCCCGGCATGGAGGAACTTGGAGCCGATGCGATTGTCGAGCCCCATGCCGCGCGCCACGTCCTGCACGTCGGCGCCGACCTTCTCGCACAGGTCCGCCATCTCGTTGATGAAGGTGATCTTGGTCGCCAGAAAGGCGTTGGCGGCGTATTTGGTCAGCTCGGCCGTGCGCCGGCTGGTGTAGACGATCGGCGCGCTGTTCAGATAAAGCGGCCGGTAGACCTCCGCCATGACCTCTCGCGCGCGCGGCTCGTCGGAGCCGACGAGAATACGGTCGGGCCGCTTGAAATCGTCGATCGCGGCGCCCTCGCGCAGGAACTCGGGGTTGGATACGACGTGGAAATCGGCGTCGGGGCGCGCTTCCCGCACGATCCGCTCCACCTCGTCTCCGGTGCCCACCGGCACGGTCGACTTGGTCACGAGCACGGTGTAGCCGCGCAGCGAATGGGCGATCTCCCGCGCGGCGGCGTAGACATAGGTGAGGTCGGCGAAGCCGTCGCCACGCCTTGAAGGCGTGCCGACCGCGATGAAGACGACGTCGGCCTCCGCCACGGCGGAGGCGAGATCGGTGTCGAACGCAATGCGCCCGGCCGCCGCGTTGGTGGCGACCAAGGTGTCCAGACCCGGCTCGAAGATGGGAATGCGCCCCTCGCGCAGGGCCGCGATCTTGCTCGCGTCCTTATCGACACAGCGAACCGTGTGGCCGAAATCCGCAAAGCAGGCGCCGGACACAAGTCCGACATAGCCAGATCCGACGATGGCGATTTTCATGGAGATGCTCGTTGCTCTAGCGAGAGGAAAGTCGAACATCTCGGCCGCCGTCCAAAACGACTGCACTTCCCATATTCAGACTTCGCGCTCGCATGATCCTATGGGTTACAACCAAGGGTCAAGTGCAACGCAACATTTTCTTAATATTTCTATACTTCATTCGCAGCACATCATTTGTCCTATAGAGAACGAATGACTTCGGTCCATAAAATGCGTCCGATCGAATTCAGATAACAATATCAGAGGTTCCGTATCCTTCGATCCATTCAAGATGGTTGGCCCAAAGGCCGGCGGGCGTGAGCCCCCCGCCTTCGACAAAAGCGGATGCGAGAGATGACCCAATCGACGCAGGCGAACGGAACCGACCAGAGCAAGCCGGCAGCCATCGCCACGCAGGCCGAGATCGCGGCGGCGATGGCGGGCTTTGCTCAATCAGCCGCAGCCGAGTCCAGCGCCCGGCCCGAAGTCTGGCTCTATGCCGACACGGCGGGGTCGAGCCTCACGGGGACCAGCCGGCGCGACGAGATCCGCGGCGGCGCCAACACAGTTCTGAGCGGTGGCGCGGGCGATGACACCTACATCGCCTATAACCAGACGACGCGGATCGTCGAGCTCGCGGGCCAGGGCATCGACACAGTGAAGACCTGGGCCTCGTCCTTCACGCTCGACAACACGCAGTCGATCGAGAACCTGACCCTGGCCGGCACCGCCCATTCCACCGGCACCGGCAACGATCTCGACAATGTCCTCACCGGCAATTCCGGCAACAACACCCTGAATGGCGGGCGCGGCAACGACATTCTCGTCGGCGGCGGCGGGCGCGACACGTTCGTCTTCCAGCGGGGCGGCGGGCAGGACGTGGTCCGCGACTTCGCGGCCCAAGGCGCCTCCGCCGACACGCTGCAGATCGAGGGCACCGGTTTTGCCGACTTCGCCGCGCTCAAGGGGCGGATCGTGCAGCACGGCGCCGACACGCTGATCCTTCTGGAGGCGGGCGACGCGGTGCTCTTGAAGGGCGTCGCCGCCGCCGATCTCGACGCCTCCAACTTCCGCTTCTCGTTTGTGGGAACCAATGGTGCCGACACGATCCAGGGCGGCTCGGGCGACGATCTCCTGACCGGCGGCGCGGGCGCCGACACGTTCGTGGTCGGCAAGGGTGGCGGCAACGACGCGATCACCGACTTCTCCGCGCGCGGCGGCGATGTCCTGAGGCTCGTGGACACGGCGCTGTCGGACTTCGCGGGGTTCAAGGCAAGCGCACGGCAGGTCGGCGCCGACCTCAGCGTCGATCTCGGCGGCGGGCAGGTCCTCACCCTCGCCAATGTTTCGCTCGCCAGCCTCACCAGCGCCAACCTTCAGTTCGCCAAGAGCGCGCCGACACCCTCTACGCCGCCCCCGACCCCCGCCGTCGAGGTATCCGTTCCGGCCACCGACAGCCAGCAGGGCGTCGGCGCCACGCCGGCCCCCTCGCCAAGCGACGCGCCGGGTGCGCTGACGGGCAAGCTGCTCCTCGCCTCCGCCGCGCCGAACAAATGGCTGACGGCGGGCACCGCCAACGCCGCGCTGGAGGGAAGCGGGGGCAACGACCAGTTCTCCGCCCAGGCCGCCAACGTGACCTTCAAGGGCGGGGCCGGCGACGACACCTACATCGTCAACGGCACCACCCGCATCGTGGAGCTTGCGGGCCAGGGCATCGACACCGTGCAGACCTGGTTCAGCTATCGATTGCCAGGCGACCAGTCGATCGAGAACCTCACCCTCATGGGCACGGCGGCGATCGACGGGACCGGCAACGACCTCGACAACATCCTCACCGGTAACGACGCCGCCAACGTCCTGGACGGCGGCCGGGGCGCCGACACGCTGACCGGCAAAGGCGGCAGCGACACGTTCGTCGTCACCAAAGGCACCGGCACCAAGACGATCACCGACTTCCAGACCACGGGCGTGCAGGCCGATCTCCTGAAGATCGACGGCGCCGCCTATGGCAGCTTCGCCGCCCTCAGCCAGCGCATGGTGCAGGTCGGCGCCGATCTCCATATCGATCTCGGCGGCCACGAGGGCGTCATCCTCAAGAACGTCTCGATGAGCAGCCTGACGGCCGCCCATGTCCACCTCGTCAACGTCACCGACACGATCGTCGGCACGAGCGGGGTGGACACGCTGGACGGCGGCGACGGCAACGACACGCTGACCGGCGGCGCCGGGCGCGACGCCTTCGTGATCGCCAAGGGCAACGGCTCCGACACGATCACCGATTTCGAGACCGGCGCGAAGGGCGACATCCTCGATCTCAAGGGCTTCGCCTTCGAGAGCTTCGAGGCGTTTCGCGCGAGCGCGACCCAGGTCGGCACCGACACGGTGATCGCGCTCGGCAACGGCGAGACGCTGACCCTCAAGAACGTCGCCCCCGCCAAGCTCGTGGCCGAGAACGTCCTGTTCGAGAACGCGCTGCCGGTCAGCGGCGGCTCGTCCACGACCTTCTCTGGCACGCTCGCCAACAGCAGCCTCACCGGCACCGCAGGCAACGACTACATGATCGCTTATGCCAAGCACGTCACACTGGCCGGCGGGCTCGGCGACGACACCTATGTCGCTTCCGACACCACGGCGCGCATCGTCGAGAAGGTCGGCGGCGGCATCGATACGGTGCTGAGCTGGAACGACATCGGCTTCGCCCTGCCCAAGGGCCAGTCGGTCGAGAACCTCACCCTCATGGGCAAGGCGAACTCCACCGCCATCGGCAACGAGCTGAACAATCTCGTCACCGGCAACGAGGGCAACAACACGCTGAACGGCGGAGGCGGCAACGACGTGCTCGTCGGCAAGGGCGGCGCCGATCTCTTCGTCGTCGCGCGTGGTCAGGGCTCCGATGTCATCGCCGACTTCTCCTCGACCGAGGGTGACCGCATCCGCCTCGACGGCGCGAGCTTCAAGAGCTTCGCGGAGCTGAAGGGCGCCATCCAGCAGGTCGGCACCAACAGCTTCATCGCGCTCGGCGAGGGGCAGACGCTGACGCTCCAGAACACGCTCGCCACCTCGCTCTCGGCCAAGGACTTCGTCTTCGACCTCGACAAGAGCGCGATGGTCCAGACCTTTCGCGACGACTTCAACAGCTTCTCGCGTTTCGACGGCACCAGTGGAACCTGGCTCACCAAGTACGAATGGGGCGGGCTCAACGCCTACACGCTGTCCTCCAACAAGGAAGGGCAGATCTATGTCGACGACACGTTCCGGGGCCTTCCCGGCAAGGAGGCCGCCGCGCCGCTCGGCCTCAACCCGTTCTCCGTCGCCAATGGCGAGCTGACCATCACCGCGCAGGCGATCGACCCGGCCAAGCAGGCCGCCGCCGGCGGCTATGCCTACACGTCCGGCCTCATCACCTCGGAGGCCGTGTTCGCCCAGACCTACGGCCATTTCGAGATGAAGGCGACCCTGCCGCAGGGCTCGGGCGTCTGGCCCGCCTTCTGGCTCCTGCCCGTCAACAATAGCTGGCCGCCCGAGCTCGACGTGATGGAGGTCTTCGGCGACCAGCCAGGCGCGGTGCATTTCGACGCCCATTCCGCCAGCGACGGCATGAACAAAGGCGGCTACGGCCTCCTGGACGATCTGTCCGGCTCTCACACCTACGGCATCACCTGGACGCCCTACACGCTGACCTACTTCGTGGACGGGCACGAGATGATGACGGTGGACACGCCCTCCGACATGAACTCGGCCATGTACATGCTGGCCAACATCGCGGTCGGCGGCCTGTCGGGAACGCCGGCCAAGGATCTCCTCGCGCAGATGAAGATCGACTCCATCACCGCCTATCAGCTCAACGACTACACGCTCGCCCACTACACGCTGAAGACCTCGGCCACCCCGACCACCACTCTCTCCGGCACCTCTGCGGCTGAGAGCCTTAGCGGTACGGCGGGGGCCGATCTCATCGACGGCGGCGCGGGCGCCGACACGCTGGCCGGGGGCGCGGGCGACGACACCTATCTCGTGCGCAACGCGGCCACCCGGATCGTGGAGGTCGGCGGCGGCGGCATCGACACGGTTCGCTCCGAGGTCTCCTACACCCTGCCGGGCTTCGTCGAGAACCTGACGCTCACGGGCTCGGCCAACATCGCCGGCACCGGCAACGGGCAGTCCAACATCATCACCGGCAACAGCGGCGACAATGTCCTGGCGGGCCTTGGCGGCAACGACATCCTGACCGGCGGTGCCGGGCGCGACACGTTCGTCTTCGGCAAGGATTCGGGCTCCGACGTCATCACCGACTTCGAGGCCGGGCCGGGGATGGGCGACGTGGTGCGCCTCGACGCCTCGCCCTTCGCCACCTTCGCGGACGTGAAGGGCGCGATGAGCCAGGTCGGCGCCGACGTCTATCTCGCGCTGTCGCCCTACGACACGCTGGTGTTCCGCAACCACAAGATCGCAGACTTCGCCGCCGACGACTTCAAGCTGCCGGCGCAGCCGCCGGTGAGCGCGGGCTACAGCACGAACGTGATCGGCACGGCCGGGGCGGACCGGTTGGTCGGCTCGGGCTCCAACAATCTTCTCGACGGCAAGGGCGGCGACGACATCCTGATCGGCGGACGCGGCGACGACACCTACCGCGCCTATGCCACCGGCAAGCTGACGATCGTCGAGAAGGCCGGCGAAGGCATCGACACGGTGGAGACCTACGGCAACTTCACGCTGCCGGCCAATGTCGAGAACCTGACGGCGATGAGCTGGAACCTGACGCTGACCGGCAACGGCCTGTCGAACCGGATCACCGGCCATGGCGGCGCCGAGGTGCTGAACGGCAAGGGCGGCGACGACTGGCTGACGGGCGGCGGCGGCAACGACACCTTCGTCTTCGAGAAGGGCTCGGGCTTCGACACGATCACCGATTTCCACGCGGCGGGGACCGGCACGGAGCACGACACGATCCGCCTCGTCGGTTTCGGGGCGGGGGCGACGCTGACCCACGAGGGCGACGTCTGGACCGTGCATCACAGCACCGGCACGGACTCGTTCCGCACGCTGGGCGTGGAGTCGCTGGACAGCAGCGACGTGGTCTGGGCCTGATCGGGGACGTCTGTTCGACAGCGCGACCCGCGAACGGGCGGCGGTCCTCTTCGCCGCCCTCGATCCTCATCCCAGACGCCTCCGGTCACCCCGCCGCGCTCAGCGCCGCGTCGAGGACGCCCCAGAGCGGTTTGCGCCGGAAATCGGCGTCGAAGGCGAGCGGGCGAAGCGGGCGCCCGTCGCGCCGCCGGCTCCAGTCGTAGAACTGGTACCAGGACTTGTCGTCGGTGTAGCCCCAGGTCGTGATCGTCACCGGCTTGGTCTCGGCCATCACGCAGTCGAGATAGGCCTTGGCCTGATCGGCGACGATCCGGTCCCGCTTCGTCTCGTCGGCGGGCAGGCCCGTGTCCTTCACGTCGAGCTCGGTGATGGCGACGCGGTAGCCGAGCTTCACCACCTCGCGGGTGAACGCCGCGAGGCCATTGAGGTCGAGCTTGGCGGAACCGTCGAGATGCGATTGGAAACCGACGCAGTCGATCTCGGCCTTTTCCTCGCGCAGGCGCCGCAACAGGGCGAGAAGCGCGGCGCGCTTGCGCGTTTCCTCCGGCTTGGCGTGCTCGAACCCGTATTCGTTGTAGCAGAGCAGCGCCTTCGGGTCGGCCTCGCGCGCCACGGCGAAGGCCCGCGCCATGTAGCCCGGGCCCATCCGGTCGAGATAGGGCGTCTGGCGCAGCCCGTCCTCGCGCGGGCTGGCCGGGTCCACCTGCTCGTTGATGACGTCCCAGCGCACGACCCGCCCCCGGAAGCGCGCCACCATGTGCCCGACATAGGCTTCCATGGCGGCCTGCATGTCGGCAGCCGTTTCCAGCTGCGCCACCCAGTCCGGCACCCCGTGATACCAAAGCAGGGTGTGGCCGACCATGCCGAGATCCTTGGTGGCGAGATAGCGCGCGAAGAGGTCGAGCTTGGTGCTGTTGAAGACCTTGCGGGAGGGCTGCACGGCGCGCCAATGAAAGTCGTTGCCGGGCACGCATAGCGAGGCCTCGCTCGCCAGCCGGTCGAGATAGGTCCGGTTGCCGGGATAGCGGTTCGCCGGCTCGCAGAGGCCGAACGGAATGCCGACTCGCTCGCCGGTCTCGCGAAGGCTCGGCCGCCCGGCAAAGGGATCGCCTGCTCCGTCCTGCGCGAAGCTCTCGTCAGCCACGCGCCCGGAGGCCGCTAGGGCCGCCACCCCACCCATGAACTGCCTGCGATCCAGCATGACGTGCTCCTTCACCGGAGAAAGGGGCCGGGCGGCTGCGAATAGATCACACCCGAAGCGCCCGACTGCACGCTTCTTTATTTGAGTTCGAGATGTTTATGAACCCGATCATTCAGAACAGGAAGATCTCTTTCCGCCATCATTCATAGTATATTGTAATAACGCTATCATCCGGCTATGCCGACTGGACTGCCAGCGTGCGGAGCGATGCGAAATCCTAACCACGTCTCCTAACCCGGCCGTAGGTCGCGCCGCGTAGGCTCTCCCGAACGAAAGGGAGAAGACCATGCTCTGGCTAGCGGTGTTTCATCTGATCTCGGCGCTCGGCGTCATCGCCATGGCGGACCGCGCCGTGCTCGTGGAAGACGTGCGGTCCTGACCAGGGTCGCCGTACCTCCGGCCGGGGCGGGCTGACCGCCGCCCTGCGGCTCGGCGCCCTTGCGCCCCGGCCCTTCCGAATGCTCCCCTGCCCTTCGACGCACCAGCCGAAGGGTCGGGCCATGCCGTTGCCGAACCGCGTTACGCCCTTCGGCGAGATCGTCGCCGATCCCGCGCGAGGGCTGTTCATGGGCAATCGCGGCATCCTGCACGACGAGACCCGCCGGCTGGGCGCGAGCCGCTGGCGCCACCCGCATTGGATCATCTGTCGGCTCGACTACGGCACGACGCGCCGCGCTCTGATGGCGCCCGGCGCCTACACCGAACTCTTCTTTCTCGACGAGGCGACGGCGCTCGCCGCCGGTCACCGCCCCTGCGCGCTTTGCCGCCCGGAAGCGTTTCGGCGCTTCCTCGCCTGCTGGCCTCTGGATGCGCAGCCGAGCGCAAAAGCCGTCGACGCCGCGCTTCATGCCGCGCGCGTGACGCGCGGCCGGCGGCAGGTGAGGTATGAGGCCCCGCTCGACAGCCTGCCGGACGGCGCGATGGTGGAGATGGACGGCGCGGCTTGGCTGGTGTGGCGAGGGCGGCGGCATCGCTGGAGCCCGGCCGGGTATCTCGAGGCCGAACCGCTCGACGCGCGAAACATGAGCGTGCTGACGCCCGCGCCCACTGTGGACGTGTTGCGGGCTGGATACGAGCCGGTGCTTCACACCTCCCTTGCCGCGTGAAGCGCGCGCGCTCTCAGGCGCGGGCTTGCGCCTCTGCCGCCGCGCCCAGGGCTTCCAATTCCGCCACGGCGGCGGCCACGCCGTCGAACACGGGCAGGCCGAAGCGGGCCGAAAACAGTTCCGCCAGATCCGCCATGCCGGCGCAGCCGAGCACGATGGCGTTCGGCCGGTCTTCGCTCAGCGCCGCCGCGATCTCCGCCGCCACGCGCTCGCGCGCCGCGCTGCCGGGCTCTTCAAGATCAAGGACCGGCACTTCGGACGCGCGCACCTTGGCGCAAAAGGGCGCGAAGCCATAGGCCTCGATATTCTCTTCCAGAATGGGGACGGAGACCGAGAGGGTCGTCACCACGCTGAAGCGCAGCCGGGCGCGCACGGCCTGCCGATAGGCGGCCTCGCCGATGCCGATCACGGGCTTCTGCGTCACCCGCCGCGCCTCCGCTAGCCCCGTATCGTCGAAACAGGCGATCACGAAGGCGTCGAAATCCTCGGAATAGCGCTCGATCAGGTGCAGGAGGCCGGGCTCGGCCAGGGCGCCGTCGGCCGGGCCCTGGATCGAGGGCGGGCCGTCCGCGTTGGTGAGCGCGGTGATCGCCGTGTCCGGCCGCGCCGCCGCGCGCGCGGCCTCCGCGATCTTGCCCGTCATGCCGGCGGTGGAGTTCGGATTGATGAAGCAAAGATGCATGGGACCTCGCAGAGCCTGTTCGACAACCCGGTCGGGTCGGTCCGACGGTGCTTTTTCACCGTCCTGTCGTTGCCAATGCTCGCCGATGCCACGGCATCGACTGCGCTTGGCGCCTCATGACGACAAAAAGTCCCTCGCCGGCCCTCCGCCGCCGAGTTGTCGAACAGGCTCTCACAACGTGCCCTTGCCGGCGTCCGAAGCGCCGCGCAGCCGCCGCTGGCGCAGGAACAAGCCGGTGCCCAGCGTCAGCGCGATGACCAGGAAGGAGACGGCCGTGGTCAGCGTGCCCAGCGCATAGATCGCCGGCGTCGTGACCGTCGTGGTCAGGCCCTGAAGCTCCAGCGGCAGCGTGTTCGGCCCGCCGATCGCCTGGCTGGTGCGGGCGATCTCGTCCCAGGAGAGGGTGAAGCCGAAGAGCGCCACGCCGATGAGATAAGGCGCGATGATGGGCAGCACGACATGGCGGAAGGTCTGCCAGGGCGAGGCGCCGAGATCGCGCGCCGCCTCCTCATAGGCCGGGTTGAAGCGGTTGAAGACCGCGAACATCACCAGAAGGCCGAAGGGCAGCGTCCAAGTCAGATGCGCGCCGAGCGCCGAGGTGAAGAGGCCCATGCCGGACTGGTAGCCCTCGCCGCCCAGCCCATAGGCCTTCACGAAATCGTCGAAGATGCGAAACTCCAGCGCGATGCCCAGCGACACGGCGATGGAGGGCAGGATCAGGCTGGCGATCGCGGTGTAGAACAGGAGCGTCGAGCCGAAGAAGCGCCGCCGGAACGCCAGCCCCGCCAGCACCGAGATCACGACGGTCAGCACCGTCACCACCAGCCCCAGCCGGAAGGAGCGGCCGAAGGCGGCCCAGACGTCCACCACGCCCAGCCCCTGCCAGAGCACGCCGAACCAGTGGGTCGAGACGCCGTTCATCGGAAAGGTCAGCCCGCCCTCCGGACCCTGGAAGGAGAGGATCAGCACCGTCAGCGTCGGCCCGTAGAGGAAGACGACGAAGAGCGTGAAGAAGACGGCGAGCGGAAAGAAGGCGCGGGAGCGTTTTTCGGACATGGTCAGAGTGTCCTTCGATGATGCCAGGCGGAGGGGGAGCGAGGCATGCTTCCCTCGACGCAAGGAGAGGAGCGCAGTCGATGCCGGCGGCATCGGCGAGCATCCGCGACGCTGCGGAAGGGGAGCAGGGCCGGTCCGCCGACCCGGGCATTCTCGAAGGACACTCTAAAGCTCCTTGCGGATGTCGACGACGCGAAGCAGCGCGAAGACGATGAGAAGCACGGTGGCGAGCAGCACCACGGCGTTGGCGGCGGCGATCGGAAACTGGAGATAGCTGATTTCGGTCTGGATCGTCTTGCCGACCGAGGCGATCTGCTGCCCGCCCATGAGGCCGACCGTGATGAAATCGCCCATCACGATGGTCAGGACGAAAATCGAGCCGATGGCGATGCCGGTCTTCGACAGGGGCAGGATGACGTTCCACAGGATCTGCCAGCCCGAAGCACCCGCATCGCGCGCCGCCTCGATCAGCGAGCCGTCGATGCGCAGCATGGAATTGTAGATCGGCACCACCATGAAGAAGGTGAACAGGTGGACGAAGGTCAGCGTCACCGAAAAGCTGGAATACAGCAGCCAGTCCAGCGGCGCGTCGATCAGTCCGATGCCGACGAGCGCCTTGTTCACCAGCCCCTCGCGCCCCAAAAGTGGAATCCACGAGATCATGCGGATCACGTTCGAGGTCCAGAACGGGATCGTGCAGATCAGGAACAGCACCGACTGGATCGCCTTGGACCGCACCTCGAACGCCAGGAAGTAGGCGATCGTGAACCCAATCCCGAAGGTCAGCGCCCAGACCAGCCCGGCAAAGCTCAAGGTAGAGACATAGGTTCGAAAGGTTGTGCACAGCGTCGGCAACCGCACGATGCAACGATCGAACACGTCCATGTAGTTCTGCAACGTGAAGGACGGCTGGATCTGGTAATTGTCGTAGGTCCAGACGCTCACCATCGCGATGAAGACGAGCGGCACCACCAGAAACACCAGAAACACCAACGCCAAAGGCGCCGCCTGTAGGTAGGGCGCCAGCCCCGTCCGATCGCTCGCAGCCATACGGCCTCCGTCGCGTGAGGTCTTCGCGGCCGTGGCCGCAGGTTTGCGGGGCTGCCGCCCCGATCCCCGCCCGGGAACGAGTTCCCGGACCCTTCCTTTCTTTTGGGACTTCTTTCCCAATCCGGGGAGGGCCTGAGGCCCTCCCCGGATTGGGACACATGCCAAGAGAAAGAGGGGTCCAGGGGAAATCATTTCCCCTGGCAGGGGGGTGCGGGGGACGGCCGTCCCCCGCCAACGTCAGCGCCTTACGCCGCGACGAACTCGTTCCACTTGCGGACCATGTAGGAGTCCTCGTCCATGACGGCGTTCCAGCAGGCGACGGCGCCCATGCGGTCTGCGAAGGAGCCGCCGTCGCGCAAGGCGCCGGCCTTGGCGATGACCTGGCCCTGGGGGGAGAGGATGTCCTTTTCGGCGGGCTTGCCTTCCATCCAGTAGGCCCATTCGTAGGGCTCCATGGACTTCTGCGCGGTGGGCAGCACGGCGGAATAGTAGCCCTGGCGGTTGAGGAAGGCGCCGGCCCAGCCGGAGAGGAACCAGTTGACGAACTCGTAGGCGGCGTCGAGCTTCGGGCCGTCGAGGGTGGCCGGCAGGGCGAAGCCCGAGGCCCAGGCGCGGTAGCCCTCCTTCAGGGGCTGGAACACGCAGTCGATGCCCTTGGCGCGTACGGCGGTGACGGCGGGCGACCACATGGACTGGATCACGGTCTCACCCGAGGCCATGAGGTTGACGCTCTCGTTGAAGTCCGACCAGAGGGCGCGGAACTGCCCGGCCTGCTTGGCCTCGATCAGCGTCTCGATCGTCATGTCGATCTCGTCGCGGGTCATGTTGCCCTTGTCGGGATACTTGTACTTGCCGGAGGCCTCGATCGCCATGGCAGCGTCCATGATGCCGATGGACGGAATGTTGAGGATGGAGGCCTTGCCCTTGAACTCGGGGTTCAAGAGTTCCGACCAGGAGGAGATCGGGCGCTTGATGAGGTCGGGGCGAATGCCGAGCGTGTCGGCATTGTAGGTGGTGGGGATCAGCGAGATCCACTCGGTCGGGCTGGCGGAGAACTTCTTCGACTTGTTGGCTTCGAGATAGAGCACCTTCCAGGGCGCGGTGCCCTGCCCGCCGATCGGCTTGCCGTCGATCTCGCCCTTGGTGAAGACGGTGGTGATGTTGTCGAATTCCTTGATGCGCTTGGCGTCCATGCCCATCAGGTTGCCGGTCGGCACGAACTTCTTGAGCGAGAAGTATTCGGTGTCGACGATGTCGAACGTGTTGGGCTGGGTGATGATGCGCTTGGTCACCTCGTCGGTGGTGACGGGCACGTATTCGATGGTGATGCCGAGATCGGCTTTCACCTTGTCGGCGATTTCCTTGGACTGGTTCACCGCCGTGCCGAGATAGCGCAGCGTCTTGGCCTCCTGCGCGCGGGCGCCGGAGACGAAGGGAAAGCCGGTGACGGAGGCGCCGCCCACGAAGGCGAAGCCGGCCACGGCCGAGCCGGACTTGAGGAAGGAGCGGCGCGACAGGCCGGCGGGCTGAACGGGATCGGTCATGCGTAGGCTCTCCGGTTGCAAGGACGGTGGGTTGGGTGGATCAGGCGGCCTGAAGGGCGAATTCCTCGCCCCGCGCCCAATGGATGCGGCAAGCCTCGCCGAGGGCGGCCGGGCTCGCGTTGAACTGCTCTTCGGGGATCACGGCGGTGATCTCGCCCGCCTCGCCGGCGGCCAGAACCACGGTGACGGTCGCGCCGCCATATTCGACGCCGCGCACCTCGCCGCTCAGCGTGCGCGCCTCGGCGTTGCCGGCGCCCAGGCGCACCCGGTCGGCGCGCACGGTGACGGGGCGGCCGTCGAGGGTCAGGACATTGTGCCCGCCCATGAAGCGGGCGACGAAGGCGGTCTTGGGCCGGTGAAACACGTCCTGCGGGCTGCCGGCCTGCTCGATGCGCCCGTCCTTCATGATGACCACGATATCGGCGAGCGCCATGGCCTCGTCCTGCCCGTGGGTGACATGGAGAAAGGAGATGCCGAGCTCGCGCTGCAGGCGCTTGAGCTCGGTGCGCACCTTCAGGCGCAGGAACGGGTCGAGCGCCGACAGCGGCTCGTCCAGAAGCAGGATGCCGGGATCGGTGACGAGGGCGCGGGCCAGCGCCACGCGCTGCTGCTGCCCGCCCGAAAGCTGGGCCGGCATGCGCGTCTCAAACCGGCCGAGATCGACCAGATCCATGACGCGCCGCGCCTTGGCATTGCGATCGGCCTTGGAGGCGCCCTTCATCTTCAGGGAGAAGGCGATGTTGTCGAGAACCGTGAGATGGGGAAACAGCGCGTAGCTCTGGAACATCATGGCCGTGCCGCGCCGTGCCGGGGCGAGGTCGGTGATGTTGCCGGCGCCCAGGATGATATCGCCGCCCGAAACGCTCTCGTGCCCGGCGATCATGCGCAGCGTCGAGGACTTGCCGCAGCCGGACGGCCCGAGGAAGCAGCAATAGCTGCCGGCGGGAACGCGCAGGTCGATCGCGTCCACCGCCACCGTCGCGCCGTAGCGCTTGGTCAGCTGCACCAGTTCCAGATCGCCCTGCGCCATGCTCTGCTCCAAACCCGTCCGGTTGGAGTGTTTGCAAACCGCGTGCCAATCCCTTCCAATTCGTGAAGGGCAGGCCTGCCGGGGTTGCGGCGGGCGAGAGCGGGAGGCAGCTCGCCACCGGTCGCCCGGAAAGTCGCCCTTCTGCTGAAATTGTATACAGATATTGTATCGGATCGCATCTTTGCCGCACACGCGCCCCATGCGACGATAGGTCATCCCGTATCAAAGCCCCCGAATCCCATGACCGCCCAGGACATCGCGACCCCTCCCCCCGCCAAGAAAGGGCGCAAGGCGCCCGTCCCGTCCTGGAAACCGATCTATGACGGGCTGATGAGCGCGATCGTCCATCATCGGATCGACCCCGGCACGCGGCTGGCGGAAGAGGATCTGGCCGAGGTCTACGGCGTCAGCCGAACGGTGGTGCGCTCTGCGCTGCAGACCCTGGCGCAGGACGGCGTCCTGATCATCGAGCGTAACAAGGGCGCGCGGGTGGCGCGGCCGACGCCGGAGGAAGCGCGCGAGATCTTCGAGACGCGCGCACTGATCGAGCCGCAGATCGCGCGGCTCGCGAGCGCCAGAATGACTCCGGCCGCCCTCGCCCGGCTGGAGGCCTCGATCGAAGCCGAGCACCGCGCGCTGGCGATAGGGGACGCCAACGCCGCGCTGTTCCAGTCCGCCGAGTTCCACCGACTGATCGCGGAGATCGCCGGCCAGAGCGTGCTCGCGCGCATACTGGGCGAGCTGATGTCGCGCTCCTCGCTGGTGATCGCGCTCTACTGGTCGCGGCGCGAAGCGCTGTGCGACGACCACGCCCATCACGCGCTCGTCGGCTGCTTCGCACGGGGCGAGGGCGAGGCGGCGGCCGATCTGATGCGGCGTCATGTCGAACTGCTCGGCAACAGTCTCGACCTCACGCGCCCCGCCGCGCCCACCCTCGGGCTGGCGGACGTGCTGAAAGCCGTGCGCTAGCAGGCTTGCGAGGCCCTCTCCGGCATCCGCGGCGACCTGCCCGCCACGCCTGCGAAAAAATTGCGGAGCCGCGACAGGGAGCTCTTGCGCGCGCCACAATCAAATGTGCGTTATGCCGAACCGATTCGGATAGCAGGCGGACCCATTCCATGACCAAGGGCCAGAAGAAGGCGCTTCGCCGCGCCGCCATCGCGATTCCCGTTCTGGCGCTGCTTCTGTGGTTCGTGCCCATCCTGACGGCGTTCTGGCTCGTCTGCGGCGCGATCGACGTATCGCGCAACAAGGGCAAGAACCGCCTCCTCGTCAGCCGCTATTTCATGGGCAACGGCATTCTCACCTGGCTTCTCTCGCCCTTCAACCTGTTCGTGGATCGCCTCAGCCGCCGCAACCCGGGCGTCTACACCCTGGGCGACTTCCCGCCGGAATGGCGCGCCGAGATCGAGACCGTGCTGGACACGTTCCGCACCCGGCGCGACGAGATCACGAGCGAAATCGACGCCAAGTTCCATGACGGGCGGCGGGGCATGTATGTCTATCGCTGGTACGGCAAGCCGAATATCGACACGGTGCCGGAGTTCAACCGCGAGTTCAAATACGTCAAGACGATCGCGGTCTCGGTCTTTTCCGGCAAGGAATCCACCACCTGGCATTACGGCCCGCTGCGCCTGACGCTGCGCGTGCTGCTCAATCTCAAGCCGGCCGACAGCGACCGCGTCTTCATCGAGTGCAACGGCGCGCGCCATCTCTGGCGCGACAACCCGCTCTATATTTTCGACGACACGCTGTTTCACCGCTCGGTGAACGAGGTGGACGCGCGGCGCTACAATGTCTTCATGGACGTGATCCGGCCGACCCCGGTGCCGGGTTTCCTCGGTGCGCTCCTTTCGGGCGTCTCGATGATCGCCGACCAGATGAAGTCGCTGTTCTACAAGAACTGGCGCATGATCGGGAACCGGCCCGCCGCCCCGGCGCAGACCAGCAAGGGCTGAAACCCTTCTCCATCGCGAGCGGACCCGCGCGCCTCGCGGCGCGCCGGGTCCGTCTCGTTTTCGGGCGCGCGTCGCCCCGCCGGGCGTCCCGCCCTTCTCCCCCTTCCCTTTTTCCCATCGGCCCTGTCGGGCGCTTGGCGGCTGAAATGGCGGACTGTCTTGGTCCTGTCATGAAACGCACCGACAGTCCGCGCCACGACGAACCGGGTGCCTCATGGACTATTTCAGACGCTTTACCTTCCTCTTCGCCACGCCTTCCTTCGACGCCGACGACCTGGAAGGCGCCCGGTACAACCAGATCGTCGACGAGATCGAAAAGTCCGGCTTCGAGGTCGTGCGCGCCCGCACGCTGGAAGACGCTGCCATCTCCGTACAGACGGACGCGGCCATCGGCTGCATGATGGTGGACTGGGGCAAGAAGGGGTTGGAGGGCAAGACCGCCGCGCTGATCAACCTGATGCGCCGGCGCGGGCTCGACTTCCCGATCATCCTCCTCATCCGCCGCAAGCGCTTCGAGGACGTGCCGGTCGAGGTGCTCGACTTCATCGACGGCTATGTCTTCCTGTCGGAGGAAACGCCGGCCTTCATCGCCAAGAACCTCATCAGCCGCCTCAAGCAATATGCCGAGACGCTGAAGACGCCCTTCTTCGGCGCGCTGGTGGACTATGCCGAGGAGGGCAACCAGCTCTGGACCTGCCCGGGTCACAATGGCGGCGTCTTCTACAGCCGCTCGCCGATCGGCCGGGTGTTCATGGAGCATCTGGGCGAGGCGGTGTTCCGCGACGATCTCGACAATTCGGTGCTGGATCTCGGCGATCTCCTGACCCACGAGGGGCCGGCGCTCGCCGCGCAAAAGGAAGCGGCGAAGATCTTCGGCGCCGAGAAGACCTATTTCGTCCTCAACGGCACCTCCACCTCCAACAAGGTGGCGCTGGCCGCCCTGGTGACGGACGGCGACCTCGTCCTGTTCGACCGCAACAACCACAAGGCCGCCCATCACGGCGCATTGCTGATCTCGGGCGGCATCCCGGTCTATGTTCCGACCGCGCGCAATTCCTACGGGTTGATCGGCCCGATGGACTTTGCTTCGCTGGACGAGGCGGCGCTGCGCGAGCGCATCCGCACCCATCCGCTGGTGAAGGACCCCGAGGCCTGGAAGAAGCCCCGCCCCTTCCGCGTCGCCGTGGTGGAGCAGTGCACCTATGACGGCACGATCCACAATGCCGAGATGATCCTGAAGCGGATCGGGCATCTGTGCGAATACATCCTGTTCGACGAAGCCTGGGCGGGCTTCATGAAGTTCCACCCCCTCTATGCCGGGCGCTTCGCCATGGGACTCGCCGATCTCGGTCCCGATGCGCCGGGCATCATCGCCACGCAGTCCACCCACAAGCAGCTGGCGAGCTTCTCCCAGGCGTCGCAGATCCACATCAAGGACCGGCACATCAAGGGCCAGAAGCGGCGCGTGGAGCATCGTCGCTTCAACGAGAGCTTCATGCAGCATGCTTCCACCTCGCCATTCTATCCCCTCTTCGCCTCGCTCGACGTCGGCGCGCAGATGATGAAGGGCCGCTCGGGCGAAGTGCTCTGGGACGACACGATCCGCCTCGGCATCGAGCTGCGCAAGAAGATCCGCGCCGTTCGCCGCGAGTTCGAGGAGAAGGAGCAGCGGCCGGAGCGGCGCTGGTTCTTCGAGCCCTTCGTGCCCGACACCGTGTCGATTCCCGACGCGGCGCGGCCGGGCGCAGCCCATGTCGTGCCCTGGGAAAGCGTGTCGACCGACCAGCTCGCCACCAATCCGGCCTTCTGGCAGCTTTCGCCGGACGCCCGCTGGCACGGTTTCCGCGACATGGAGCCGGGCTTCGCCATGACCGACCCCAACAAGCTGGTGCTTCTGACGCCCGGCTTCGACGGGGCCAACGGGGCCTATGGCGAGCACGGCATTCCCGCCCCCGTCGTCGCTCAATACTTACGCGAAAACCGGATCGTGGCGGAGAAGAACGATCTGAACTCGCTTCTCTTCCTGCTGACGCCGGGTGTCGAGGCCTCCAAGGCCGGCACGCTGATTTCCGGCCTCGTCGCATTCAAGCGGCTGCACGACGAGAACGCACCCCTGGAAGACGTCATCCCGGAATTCTACCGCCGCCGGGCCCATCGCTATGCCGGCGTGCGGGTGCGCGATCTCTGCGCCTCCATGCATCGCTTCTTCCGCGCCGCCAATGTCAGCGCCCTGCAGGCCATGCAGTTCTCGGCGGAGCACCTGCCCGAGATCGCCATGTCGCCGCACGACGCGGCGCGCTGCCTCGTGCGCAACGATGTCGACTATCTGCCGATCGACGCCATCGCCGGGCGCATCGCGACCACGCCCTTCGTGGTCTATCCGCCGGGCATCGCGACCATCGTGCCGGGCGAGCGGCTGAGCGAGCGCGCCCAGCCGATGATCGACTATCTCAAGATGTTCGAATCCTCGTTCAACACGTTCCCCGGCTTCGAGGTTGAAATCCAGGGCGTTTACCGCGAAACCGACGAGGCGGGCCGCGTGCAGCTCCACACCTATGTCGTCGCGGAATAAGACCAAAGGTTTCGAGCCCGTCCATGGATCAGGAGAATGAGATCGCGATCCGCCCCTCGCGCGATTCCGACGTCGAGGCCATGCTGGCGATCTATCGCCGGCATATCCATCGCGGGGTCGAGGCCGGGGTGGAGGACAGCGAGACGCCGGAACCCGACGATCTGCGGGACCGGCGCAAGAACCTCAAGAACCGCCGCATGCCACACCTCGTCGCGACCCGTCGCGGCGAGGTGGTGGGCTATGCCTATGTCGTGCAGTTCCGCAAGCGGCCGGCCTATCGCTACGCCGTGAAACATTCGATCTACGTGCATCATCAGCATCTCGGCCGAGGCCTCGGCCGGCTCCTGATGCGCGGGCTGATCGATGCCTGCGCGGCGGCGGGCTTCCGGCAGATGATCGGCTATATCGACTCGGACAACGCCGCCTCGCTGGCGCTTCACGCGAGCTTCGACTTCCAGCGCGTCGGCCACCTGCCGGCGGTGGCCTATCGCTACGGCCGCTGGGCCGACAGCGTCATGGTCCAGCGCTCGCTCGGCCCCGGCTCCACCGAGCCGCCTCCGCCCCTACCGCTTTCGACGCGCTGAGGGCGAGGGTCGAATCCGCCATCAACTCAAGGGCGGCTGGCCGTTGGAGGCGGTGAGGCCGCCGTCCACCGGCAGGTTGACGCCCGTGACGAAGCGGGCGTCCTCGCTCGCCAGAAAGGCGATGACGCCGGCGATGTCGTCCGGCTCGGCGCCGCGCCCCATCGGAATGCGCGCCTCGAAGGCGGCGATCAGTTCGGGCTGTTCGCTCATGCCCTCGGTGAGCTTGGTGTAGGTCAGCGAGGGGTTCACCGCGTTCACCCGCACGCCGGCCTTGGCCTCGTCCATGGCTAGAGCGCGGGTGAAGTTCGTCACCGCGCCCTTGGCGGCGCAATAGAAGCTGTGGTTCCAGTCGCCGCCCAGTCCCGAGACGGACGAGACGTTGACGATCGAACCCTTGGACTGGCGCAGGGCCGCGATGGCCGTCCGGCTCATCTGCACGACGCCGTAGAGATCGCTTTCGATCACCTTCGTGAAGGCGGAAAAGTCTCCCTCGTCCAGCTTGCCGAGATGATCGACGCCGGCATTGTTGACGAGAATGTCGAGCCGGCCGAAGCGATCGAGCGCGAGATCGACCAGCGACTGGCACGCCTTGCCATCGGAGACGTCGCCCACCTGGATGGCGACATCCGCCGCACTGAGGCTCGCCGCCACCCGCTTGAGCTCCATCTCCTCCTTGTCGCAGAGAACGAGCTTGGCGCCCTCGCTGGCGAAACGCCGTGCGGCGCCTTCGCCGATGCCGGACGCCGCACCCGTGACGATGACCACCTTGTCGCTGAACCGTGCCATCCGATACGTCTGTCCCTTGCCTGAGGATCGGCGCCGTGCGCCGCTTTGGGAGGACAAGTCCGCCGACCTCGACCGGGTTGCAGCCGCGACGAAGCGCGCACCGTGCGGCTTTGCCTGGCAATTGCAACCGTCAGGTTCGGCCAGCCGCTCCGGCGCCTCCCCAACCCTTGCCACTCGCATGGTTAACCAAGGTTAATCACGCCGGCGCGAATGGTAATTTGCAGGAGCTAACTCACTGCGTTGCAACAAGAAAAAGCGACTGCATTTTTTACTGATAAACGTATTGATAATAACCCAATATTCCAGCGATAATACATTCCACGGCGGCCGATGAGCCGATCTATTCAGCTTCGACGAGGCAGACGATGTCACTGGTTGCTTTGCCAGAACGCGATCTCGCGACTCCGCAAATGCCCCTCCTTGTCGCGCCGAGCCCGGCGCCGGTGGCTGTCGCGTCCGAAATCCACCCGCCTCGCCCGGTTTCGTCGGAGCCGGCGGCACAACCCAGCGATCCGCTGGCAGAGCTTTCCAGCCTTTGCCAGGCGCTGGACGCTCGCATCCGGCAGGGCGCGGCGGCCCATGCGCAGGCACTACGCCGCTTGTCGATCCTGCGCCGCGCCAATGAGGCCGGGCAGAACGATTTCGCCGGGCTGGAGCGCCATCTCGCCCATCCCCGGGAGGCCGCCGCCCTCGTCTTCTGCTCCCGCGCCGAGCGGGAGGATCGCCGCGTCTTCGTGTCCGCCGGGAGCGAGGGCGTCGCCCAGCTCCTGCCGGCCGCCAGCAGCGGTCTCGGCACGGTGGAGCTGCGGCTCCACGCCGTGGACGCCCGGCCGGGCGCCCGGCTTCATCTCGATCTCGTCGCACTCAACGACCACAGCAGCCTGTCGCGCTGGAGCCTGCCGCTGGACCGGCTGGCGCCCGGCTGGGTGGCCTTCGCGCTCGACCGCGAGCCCTCGGGCGCGCCGCGCCTTCTGGAACTGCGTCTGGCGGTCGAGGGGCCGGAGGGCGCGGGCGTGACGCTGGGCGGCGGCGAGGACATGCCGGTGCGCCGCTTCCGGCTGCGCTCCGGGGGCGCCGAGGACAAGGCGATCCTGCCGGCCGCCATGGAGCTGCGTCTTTGGACCGGCTCGCCCGTTCTGCCGGGCGGCGCGCTGCCCTTCTCGGCCGCGCCCGGCCCCCTCTTCGCGGAGGCGGGCGCCGGCCTGCCGCTGTCGCCGACGCTCCTGGTCCAGGCCGAGCATGTGAACCGCGAGGACGCGCCGTTCGAATTCACCGCCGTGCGCCCCCTGCCGGGCGAGCGGGCGGTGGAGTGCCATCCGCTGGCCGAGGGCCTGACGCTGGCCTCGCTGCCGCTGCCGCCCGGCCGCCTGGTTCTGGAAGCGCGCGCCCAGTTGCGCGTCGCCAATCCGCGCTCGCGCGAGGTCGAATTCGCCGCCGTGCTGGCGCCCGACGCCGAGCGGGCGAAGCTGCTTCTGTCGGGAAAGGCGCGGCCCGAGCCGGGCGAAGGCGCCTCATCCTGGGTGGCGGCGGGGCCGCGCACGCCGGGTTCGCTCAGCGTTCTCGCCCGCTCCGGGCCTCGCGCGCCGCGCAGCGAGCCTGTCCGCCTCTTCCTCGCCACGCGAATGGCGCGGCCGGGCCAGGCCGATTTCGCCTGGGCGCGCTTTGCCGACATCGCGATGCGGATCGGAACATGATCGGCGCGCGGCCTCTCGCAATCGGCGCCGCTCTTCTGGCGCTCGTCGCCGGCTCGCCCCTTTCGGCCGCCCCGCTCCTTGGCGTCGGCACGCCCAATCTCGGCCGCGAGAAGCAAGCGGAAATCTCAGCGACGCTGGATGCCGTGGAGCGCGCCGGGTTCCAGCGCATCCGCCTTGGCTGGAAGCCGCCCTATGACGGCGCCCGCAGCGCCCTGGCCGAGGCCGCCCGGCGCGACGTCGCGGTGCTCGTCACCCTGCCGCTGACCGGGGCGGAAACCGCGCGCGAGGGCACGACCGCCCGGCCGGCGCGGGATGGGTTCTTTCCCGCCTACGGCCTCTCCACGCTAGACCCGGCCCGCGTCGAGGCCGAGGCGGCAGCGTTGCTTCAGGCGGTGCAGGAAAGCGGAGCGAAGCTTCTCGGGCTCGAGCTCGGCAACGAGATGAACTGGTCGGGCTACAATGGCGATCTCGCCCTCCAGCCCGCCGGCAAGGGCCGTGTCGCCGCCGATCTCGGCGCCCTGTCCGCTACCGAGGCCGAGGCCCTGCGCGCGGGCATAGCGCTCTATGCCGACAGCGCGCGCCGCGTCGCCGCCCGGCTGGCGCAGTCAGAGTCCGCCGCGCCCTTGCTCGTCGGCGGGCTGGCGGATGTGAACGACGCCTATGTCCGCCAGCGCGGGGCGACGCTGCTTTCCCCCGACGCCTTTCGCGCGCTTCTGAGCGAAGCCGGCGTGTTCGAGACGGTGGGCGCGGTGGGCGTCCATCTCTACGAGCCGCTGCGCCTGAAACGCGGCGACGAGGCCGAGCGCGTGGCGCTTCTGGAACAGGACCTGAAGCCCTGCGGAACGCCGGCCTTCGCCGGGCGCCCCTGCTGGCTCACCGAATTCGGCAGCGCCGAGCCGGCCGAGGCGCGCTGCGACCGGACGGATGCGGAGCGCCGGGCGCTGCTTCAGCCGGTGCTGCGCTATCTCGCGCGGCCGGAACAGGAAAGCCGCGTAAAGGCGGCCTTCTGGCACGATTGGGAAGGCGACGGTGCCTTCAGTCTGGTGCGCTGCGGCGTGGCCACGACGCTCGCCAACGATCTGGCCCGCGCCCTTCCCTCCAAGGCTCTCGGGCCCGCGACCGCCCCCTGACCCTCCTCCCCGTTCCTCACCCCCTTCGGAACGACAGCGAAAGGACCGACCCCATGAAACGTCTCTGCTTCGGACGCCAGCCGGCCGACACGCGCTATCGCTACCATCCCGGCCTGCCCTTCTCGGAAGGCCTGCCGCGCTCCAACGACGCGAGCTATGCCGCGATCAACCGGAATTTCTACCTCACCTCCAACAAGGGCAACATGCTGATCGGCGAAGGCGCGGCGCGCATCTTCGACTGCGACCGCAACTACAGCGCCATGCTGAGCGTCCATGTCCTCTACAATCACTATCAGGGCTCGAACGACGCGATCGGCTGGATCAACAAGAACTTCGACGCGCTGGTCCTGCCCATGGCCAACGAGATCCGGCCCAATCTCAACCACCGTTCGCTGGTGGACGCGCTGACCGAGGTGAAGATTCCCATCGTCGTTCTTGGCATGGGCATGCAGAACGATCTCGGCCCCGACATGTCGGAGCTCGACCCCAGCACCGCCGAGCTGCTCCACCTCCTCGACGAGAAGGCGCATATCTTCGGCGTGCGCGGCTTCTACACCGAGGCCTGGCTGCGCAGCCAGGGGCTGAAGAAGCCGGTGGCCATGGGCTGCCCGAGCATGATGCTCTATCCCCGCAACATCCTCTCCATCAAGGCGCCGGAAGGCGGGGCGGCGGGCAAGCGCTTCATGACGGCGGGCTATCTCACGCCGCAGTCGCGGCGCGGGCTGCAGCTTGCCCGCTTCTTCGAGGGGCAGGACGTGTCCTACGTCTTCCAGGACGAGATCTTCGCCTTCAAGAGCGAGTTGGCGGACCGGCGCTTCTTCAACGACGCCACCAACCAGCTCGACCCGGCCGCGCTGAAGCCGCTGATGGACGCCGCGCTCGGCACCGACACGCCCTTCCGCCGCTATTTCCACTTCGACAGCGTCGAGTCCTGGCGCCAGTCCTATAGCTGGCACGACGTCTTCATCGGCGATCGCTTCCACGGCGCCGTCGCCGCGCTGCAAACGGGCCTGCCCACCGCGATCCTGCACAAGGACCTGCGCGTGAAGGAAATGTCGGAGTTCTTCGGCATTCCCAACGCCACGATGGACGAAGCCCACACGATGGGGCTCGAGGCCTTCATGACCAAGCATCTCTCCGCCGAGAGCATCGCGCGCTTCCACCAGACCTACCGCGAGCGCGTGCGCAACTTCCAGTCCATTGCCGAGGCCGGCGGGCTGCGCTTCGTGGATCGCATCGAGGACGCTCTTTTGGGCGCCGCCCCGGCGCGCGAGCTGGATCTCGTCGCCTGATGCGCCCGCTCCGCGTCACGGTGATCGGCGGCTCCAACACGGTGATGGAGCCGGGCTATCTCGGCCAGTCCCTTCGCGCCGCCGCGCTCCGTGGCGTGGAGATCGGCGAGGTCGAGAACCTCGCCATCGGCGGCACCACCAGCGCCTGCGGCCTTTACCGCCTGAAGACGGCGGCGCGGCTGGAGGAGAGCGACGTTCTCCTGATCGAGTTCGCGCTCAACGACGCCTTCATCTATGGCGACGAGCGGCGCCCGACCCGGCACTGGGCGCGGCTCTACGAAGGGCTGCTGTGCCATGCGCTGGCGCGCAACCCGAAGCTCAAGATCGTCTCTCTCGTCTTCGGCGCGCGCTCGGGCAGCTTCCTCCAGTCGGTGCCGGCGATCGACGCCGGCATCCACTATCTCTCCGCCTGGTACGGAACCTCGGTGGTGGATGTCAGCCGCGAGCTTCTGCGCCGGCATGGGCGCGAGGTGGTGGAGCATCCCGGCTTCTATGCCGACCAGGGCCATTACGCCCGCCCGCTCGCCACCGCCATGGTGGCCGAGATCGTGGCCGACGCCCTGGTGGAGGCCGCCTATGCGCCGCCGCGCGCCGGCGCCCTGCCGGAGCCGGTCGATCCAGCCGAGTTCGGCTCGGCCGGCGTGGTGGAGGCCGCCGATCTGACGGCGCTGGCCGGCACGAAGCTGCGCCGCTTCGAGAACCGGCGCTTCGGCTTCGACGGGTTCGACGCCGAGGCGCACGAGATCCACTTCCGCCTCTCCGGCGGGCAGTTGCTCGGCCTTCTCTATGTCGCGGAAGCCGCCACCGGCACGCTGGAGATCGAAAGAAACGGCGCGGTCCGCCAGGCCGCGCTCGCCAAGGGCGGCGTCACGGCCGGGCACTTCCGCTTTCTCGCCGCCCTGCTGCCGGCCGATTTCCTTTATGGCACGGCGCTGGTCTCCGGCCAGCCGGACGGGGCAACCTATCGCCTGAGGCTGGCCGCCGCGCCCGACCCCGCGCTTCTCCATGTGCCCAAGGACAGTCTCGCCGGCCCGCCACCGTCCGGTGCCGCCACGCTGCCGATCCTCGGCCTCCTCCATTCCGGCACGTTGAGCGATCTCGCCGTTCGCCCGCGCACCGAGCTTGCCGCTCCCAGCCGCTCCCAATCCTCCCTTGCTTCCCAATCCGTTGCCGCCTGACCGGAAGGGTCCCGCCTCTCCCATGCCCAGCCGCACCTCGATTCCTCACCGCGCCGCCTCGCCGCTTCCGCCCCCCGCGCCGCCGCAGGCGACCTCCACGGCCCTGGTGGCCGCCGCGCCCCGCTCACTCGCCTCGCTCCTGTCGGGGCCGATCGTCTTCAGCTGCGACGCCGACCCGGCGGCGCGCGCGCCAGCGGCCTGCCCCGTGCTCACCCTCTTGCGCTTCGAGCGCGGCGTGCCGGTGATCCTCTGGGGCGGCGCGGCGCGCCCGCTTCTCGACGCGCCCGCCCTACCGCTCGCGATCCTCGCCGGCGAACCGGAGAGCGACACGCCGCGCCGGCTGGTCGCTTGGCTCGGTGAGCGCGGCCTTGCCCCGCCGCCCGTCCTCGCTTGGCAGAAGGGCGGCGAGGAGATGGCGCTGCGCCAGCTGGCCGCCCTCCTGCGGCGCGAGGCGATCGCCGCCGACCGCAGCGCCGAGCGGGCGCGGGCCGACGTTCGCCGCGTCGCGCTCATGAACCGCCGCCTGCGCGAGCGCTTCACCTCCGCCGAAGAGGCCCTGACGCGGCGCGGCGCCCTGCCCTTCGCCGTGGCGCTCACCAACGAACCGGCCCGCTCCCCGGCCCAGACCCTGCCGCTCGGCGAAGGCACCGGCGCGCTGCGCCAGATCCTGCCGCTGGCGAGCACGGGCCTTGCCGCCGTCGCGGTGCATCTCAGCGGCGTGCCGGAGAGCGGCGCGGCGCCGCTTCTGGCCGAGCTGCGCACGCTGGAGGACGGGGCGACGGTCGGCCGCTGGGCCGTGCCGGGCGAGCGGCTTTCCTCCGGCTGGGCCGTGCTGGCGCTGGCCCGCGCCCTGTCCGGGCAGCAGCGCACGCTGGAACTCCATCTTTCCGCCGGGCCGGAGGGTCTGCCGGTGCAGGTCTCGCTCGGCGTCGAGCAGCCCATTCCCGATTTTCAGGTGCAGGCCCCAGGGCTCGGCCCGATCACGCCCAACGCGCTCGCGCTGCAACTCTGGCGCGGCCTGCCCGGCGCCGGGGTGCCGGAGGTGGAAGGTCATCACCGCCCGGCCGGCGAGCGCCCGGCGCGCGGCGGGTTTCGCGAGCGCGCGGTGGCCCCGGCCCGGCTTCTTCTGGCGAGCCACGCCAACCCGGACATGGTGCGCTTCGAGTTTCCCGCCGTCGAGGCGCCGCCGGGCGAGGGCTCGGTGATCTGCCATCCGCCAAGCCACGGCTTGACGCTCGGCGTCCTGCCCGGCGCCGTGCCGCCCAAGGCCGTGCGCGTTTCCGCCAGCGTGCATGTCGCCAACGAGCGAGCGCAGGCGGTGGACTTCGCACTCTGCGCCGCCCCGGATGCGGAG
Source organism: Aureimonas sp. AU40 (assembly GCF_001463785.1). NCBI lineage: Bacteria > Pseudomonadati > Pseudomonadota > Alphaproteobacteria > Hyphomicrobiales > Aurantimonadaceae > Aureimonas > Aureimonas sp. AU40. The sequence goes on along the minus strand of NZ_BBWL01000004.1, from coordinate 20,350 downwards.
CGCGCCAAGGCGCTGTTCGAGGGCCGCGCCCGACCGGAGGCGGGCGAGGCGCTGGGCCCCTTCTGCCGCGTGCCGCATGGCGAGACCCGGCGCATCAGCGCGTTCTCGGCCGGCCTTGGCGAAAGCGCGCAGGATCTCTTCATCGCCACGCGCATGTCGACGCCCGGCGACAACAGCTACGCCTGGGCCCGCTTTTCCCATTTCAGCGTTCTGGAGCAGCCATGACCGACGCTCTGACCGAACGGGCTCCCGCGCCCGCCCGCCGCTTCGCGCCGCGCATCGCCGTGGTGATCCCGGTCTACAAGCATTCCGCGCTTCTGGCCGAGGCGATCGAATCCGTTCTCGCTCAGACCGCGCCCTTCGAGATCGCGACCATCGTCGTGGACGACGGCTGCCCCTTTCCCGAGACGGCGGAGGTCGCGCGCGCCTATGCCATGGCGCACGCCAATGTCTCCTATCTTCGAAAGCCCAATGGCGGCCTGTCCTCGGCCCGCAATGCCGGCATCGATTATGCGCTACGCCATTTTCCCGGCTTCGAGGCGATCTATCTGCTCGACGCCGACAACCGCGTCACGCCCAACGCGCTGGAGGTGCTGCTCGCCTTTCTCCAGTCTCGGCCGGACATCGACTGGGTCTATCCCAATATCGACAAGTTCGGCATCAGCTGGAGCGGCAACTACACGACCGAATATTCCCGCCTCCTGCACCTGACCTTCGACAATATCTGCGAGGCCGGCAGTCTCGTGTCGCGGCGGATGATCGATGCCGGCGTGCGCTTCGACGAGACGATGCGCTCGGGCTTCGAGGACTGGGACTTCTGGCTCCAGGCCATGGGGCGCGGCTTCAAGGGTGCGAACCACCCGCATTTCGGCTTCGAATATCGCCAGCGCGCCGAGAGCATGCTGCGCGACAGCAACCGGACGCGCGAAAGCATCCTCTCCTACATCCGCCAGAAGCATAAGGCGCTGTTCCAGCCGGACACGCTCATCGCCTGCGAACACGCCGAGGCGCCGCGCTATGCCTCGATCGGCATCGGCACCTATGTCGTGCGCGCCTTCACCGACCCGGACGTGGCCCACGAATCCTACGAGCTCGGCGAGTTCGTGCGCCGTTTCTGGGCCGCGCGCAACGAGCCCGACACCTATGGCGCGCCGCCTTTCCTTCTCTGGATGACCGACGCGCAGCGGCGCGCCCTGTCGCGCATGAAGCTCCTGCACAACGTGCTTTGGCTGGGCGAGCGCCTGTCGGAGCGGTTCAACTTCGTCGCCATCCGCTTTCGCTCCGCGCCCTCGCGCATGGAGATGGAGGTGCGCCCGGTCAGCGCCACCGAGCCGCTGGAGGCCAAGCTGTCGGGCTGGATGACGACCCATCGCATCCTTTCGGCCTGCGTGGACGACAAGAGCGACGACTGGGTGCGCACGCTGCGCCAGCCCCATCCCGGCCCGAGTGTGGTGGAACTCGTCATCACCGCGCCCTTCACCCCGCGCGAGATGCAAGGGGCCGTGCTCTCCCCCACCAACGCGCTTCTGGCGACGCTCGGCGCCTTGCGCGATTCCGGCTTCCGCGCCGCGCGCGGCCAGAAATGGATCTGGCGCGAGAGCTATCTGCCGGACCGCTCTCGCTATCACGAGCTGCTGCGCCGCGCGCTCGGCACCGAGGCGGTGATGCCGCGCCTGCCGGCGCCCGAGCGGCCGTTGCGCGTCGGCATGCTCCTGCCGATCGCCAGTTTCGGCGGGGTGGAGAAGGTCGCCTTCGCCCTGTCGCGGGTGCTCAAGGCGGCCGGCTGCGAGGTGCATCTCTTCATCCTCGGCAAGCCGGTCTACGAACTTCATCGCGAGAACGAGGGGCTCTTCACCTCGGTGAACTTCCTGGCCTCGGACTATCCGATCTGGGGCGGCGCGCATGTCTATAGCGGGCACGAACTGCTGATGGAGGGCGACGAGGCCGCCATCGCGCCGACGCTGATGGGCCTTCTCACCGGGCTCGACGTGATCGTGAACAATCAGGTCGCCTCGGTGAACTCGGTGCTCGGGAGCCTCCGCCGCTCCGGCGTCAAGGTGCTGAACTATCTCCATGTGCTGGACCGCACACAGCACGGGCGCGACGCCGGCCATCCCTATCTCGCGCTGGCCTTCGAGCATGTCTACGACGCGCTGCTCACCTGCTCGGAAGACATGGTGGACTGGCTCCATGCCATGGGCGTGCCGCGCGCCAAGCTCCTGCATGTGCCCAACGCGCCGAGCTACGAGCTGGCCGAGGCGGACCGGCTCGCGGTCCTGGCCGACCGGCCGACGCGCCCGGCCGGGCCGCTGCGCGCGCTCTTCATCGGTCGGTTCGACGCGCAGAAGGGCGTCGAGCGCCTGCATGGCTGCGCCGGCGAGCTGGTGCGCCGGGGCGTCCCGGTCGACTGGCGCGTGGTCGGCCGCGACGTGCTGGACGAGGGCGCCGGCCAGTCCTGGCAGGCGCGCTTCGCCGAGATCGGCATCGCCACCATCCCGCCACTCTACGACCCGCGCGATCTCACCCGCGCCTTTGGCTGGGCCGATGTCGTGGTCATGCCGTCCCGCTGGGAAGGCGCGCCGCTCACCATCCTGGAGGCGCAGCGCGTCGGCTGCGTGCCGCTTTCGACCGCCGTCGGCGCGGTGGAGGAGCTGGTGAGCGACGGGCAGGACGGGCTTCTCGTGCGGGCCGAAGGCGAAGGCGCCGTGGCGCTGGCCTTCGCGGACGCTCTGGCCCGGCTGGCGGGCGACCGGGCGGAACTGGCGCGCCTTCGCGACGGCGCGGCCGCCAGAGCTGCCGAGACGCGCTGGGAGCGCTCCACCGAGGGCGTGCTGAAGCTCCTCGACGGCTGGTTCCCCAAGCGGCTCGCCAACCTGCCCAAGGGCGCGCCGCGCCTCATCCAGGTCCGCGCCAAGCCGCCCGTCGCCGCCAAGCCTGCCCGCCTCGCGCCGCCGCGCCCGGCTCCGCTGGTGGCGCCGCCGGTCGTCTAACTCCAAGATATCGAACCTTCAAAAAGGCTCGTCGCTCCAAGCGGCGGGCCTTTTTCGTGCAATCGTTCTCTCAACGAAAAGAGGGCGCCCGGTTCGCGCCGGACGCCCTCCTGTTTTCAAGATGCTGGGGAATGCGCCGGTCAGACCGGCTCCGCCACGGGCGCGGGAACGGCCAGGGATCGGTAGAGGGCGAGATGCTGTCGGGCGGCCTCGGCGGGCGGCTCGGACGGGCGGATGCCGCCGCGCAGCCGGCGCCAGAGTTTGGGATCTCTGGCTCGCATCAGCGTCTCGGCCAGAGACTGCGGATCGCCGGGGGCGAAGAGAAGCGCGTCGCGCTCCGCCGTCAGCTTCTCGGCGAGCCCGCCCAGCGCCGCGCCGATCACCGGGCGCCCGGCGCCAAACGCCTCCTGCACCACGAGCGGCGAGTTCTCCCACCAGCGCGAGGGCACGACGACCCAATCCGCCTCCGCCATCAGCCGAGGCAGCGCGTCGCGGCTATAGGCGCCGTGCAGCGTCACGCCGGGCGGCGCATCCGCCAGAAGCCGGGCGATCTCCGCCTGGAAGTCTTCGCGCTGGCGCTCCAGATTCGCCCCGTGGATGGCGAGCTCGCAGCCCTCCCATTCGCCTCGGGCGTGGAGGCGCGCCACCGCCTCGAGCAGGAGATCGACGCCCTTGTAGGGATTGATCTGCCCGAAAAAGGCGAAGCGGCCACGCATCCGCCCGGCGGGGCCGGCGCGGCGCGGGCGAAGGCGCGGCAGGGCTTCCACCGCGTTTTCGAGACAGGTGATGCGCTCGGCCGGCAGGCCCCAGTCGCGATAGCGCGCGGCGAGAAAGGCGCTGGGCGCCAGGAAGCGGTCCACCAGCGAGAAGAGCGCGCGCAGCGTGGCGGCGCGCGAGAGGAAGCGCTCGGGCGTGTGCTGGGGAAAGCAGCCGGCGCAGCGCGCGGGGCTGGATCGATCGCAAAGCTCCATCGTGCCCGGGCGCACCATCTGCCCGTCCTGCCGGCAGATCGGCTGGTACTCGTGCAGCGTCAGGACCAAGGCTGCGCGGGGAAAGGCGCGGCGCAGGGCGAAGAGGAGATCGGCGCCGAAGCCTAGAACGTGATGGAGATGGATCGTATCCGGCCGGAAGTGTTCAAGCGCCGCCAGCACCGCGCGCGGCTCGGCCGGGTCGCGCGACAGGAGGCGAAACGGATCGATCGCCTGCAGGGGCACGAAGCGGACGCCCGGCTCGCACTCCCCGCCGGCCAGCGCATGCCCCTCCGGCACGCAGGCGACGAGCAGAGCCTCCACATCGTCCCGCTGACGAAGCGCCTGAAACAGCGTGTGCGCCGCCAGCTCCGCCCCGCCCGGCGAAAGCGCGGGATGGCCATGGGCGAGAAGGGCGACGCGGTGGAGGCGCGTCACCGGACGCTCACCGACGGGCGCGCCAGGGCGCGCAGCTCGCCGGCCCGCCGATCGGCCCGCCGGGCCAGCCGCATCCAAGGCCCGGCCGCGCCGGATTCGCGCGTCGTGGCAAGACGCACGGCCGGCGTGCGATGAAGGCCGAGACCACCGGCGAGAAGGCGGCGGATCGTGTCGCGCTCCTTCTCGTCCGGGTCGAGAAAGGCGCCTTGCGCGCTGCCGAGCGAAAGAAGCCGCGCGCGGGACACGAGACAGCCGTCGAGCCGGCGGTTCTCGCCCCGGTCGCTGGCGCGCCGGCCGAGCGTGGCGGGAATGGTGATGCCGGGCTCCGCATCGTCCAGCGCCGGCAACACGGCTTCCGCCCCGGCCGCCGCGCGAGCCGCGATGAGCTCTGAGAGCCAGCGCGGTGTCGCCGGCACGACGCGGGGAGTGAGGAGGCACACGAGATCGGTCTCGGCCCATTGCGCGCCGGCCATCAGCGCGTCGGTCGCGTCCTCCAGATCGCTGGCGAAGACGAGGCGCAGGTTCAGCCCGTAGAAGGCGCTCGCGCGCTCGATATCGCCCGCCTGAACACCCAGATCGCGCGCCTCGCCGCAGACGAGAATGGGCAGCAGCGCCAGCGCCGGATCGTCCGCCGCCAGCAGCGCCAGAAGCGGCGCCACGCCCTCCGCGTCGCCCGCGCAGCCGATGACGAGCGTCGCCAAGGCTTCCGGCGCCGCCTCGCCGCCGCGCATGCCGATCAGCCTCGGCACCGCGCCGGGCAGCCGCGCAAGCGCGGGGGCGACCTGACGATCCACCACGTCGAGCGAGGCGGGCAGGTCGGGGTCGAGCCGGCGCAGCGCCGCCCGCAGAAGCGGCACCGCCCGCCCCGGCCGCACCACGAGGGGCACGTGCAGCGGCGACGCGCCAGCCATGTCCAGCGTCAGATGCAGCTCGTCGCCGCCGGCGCCAGGCTCCGGCACCAGCGCGACGAAGCCATGGACCGCGCCCGGCGCGCCATAGGCGGCAAGGCGGGGCTCGTCGCCCAGCGCCTCGGCCGCGTCGGGGCGCGGCAGGATCGCCCAGTCCCCGTCGAGCCGGCGACGCGCCTCGCCCTCGCAAAGGTGAACCGACGCTACCAGCCGCTCGGGATCGAAGAGCCAGCCGCTGAGATAAAGCCCGGCGGCCCCGAGGCGGGCGCATTCGTCGATGCCGACGCGCACCGGCAGGGGGGAGCGCGCGAGCGTGTCGGTGCCGTCGAACCGGCTCGCCGCGCGCCCCAGCCGCGCCCGCGCCTCGCCCGCGCGGCCCGCGTCCAGGATCTCGCGCAGGAGATTGAAGGCGGTGCCTTCACTCAAGAGCTGCGCGCTGGCGTAGCGCGGCAGAAGGGCGGAGGGGCCGGCCTCGGCGGGAAAGAGCAGCCCTTCGATCGCACCGGGATCGGGCACCTCGCCGCAATCCACGATGCCGTAGAAGCCGGTGGCGGGGCCTGTGTCGGGCCGGTCGCGCCAGCCGGCGTGGAAGCGGCCGGGAAGCACCCGCGTGCCGCCCGCCTCGCGCAGCAGCAACAGGGCCCCCGCGCCGGATGCGGGCGCCGTGTCGCACCAGCCGCCTACGAAAAGCGCGCCCTCGCCGAGATCGGCGAGGAGTTCGAGCGTGCCGGCCTGGCGCATGGCGGGCGCAGCAAGCCTGGGGGCAGCGGGCGTAAGGTCGGGGCGAGCCGGGGCCATGGCTAGCTTGCCACGAAGGTGAGAACAGCGCCCATCACCGTGCCGGACAGGACGGCAAGAAGCAGGAGAGCGGCGCGCCCCTCGTCGCGGCCGACGCGCTCCATGGCGCGCAGCCGCGCGTCGAAGCCGCCCAGCGTCTCGTCGATGCGCGCCAGGATGCCCTCGGTCTGTGTCAGGCGCTCGCCCATCTCCGTGTCGAGCCGCTTAGCGGTTTCGAGCGCCGTGCCGATCTCGCGGCCTACTCCGGCCGCCTCGTCGAGCTTTTCCACGGAGGCGCGAAAGCCTTGCGCCACCTCGCGCTGCGCCAGATGCAGCTGGCGCTGGGCGGCGAGCATGACGTCGAGCCGCTCCATGATGCGCGCAGCGGGCGCGGCGACGGCGGCCTCGGCGGTGCGCTCGCCGGTGGAGGGAATGCGCAGGAGCAGCGTCTCGCCGCCCTCCGCCATTGCCCGCACGACCAGCCGCCCTTCGGCCAGCACCGCTTCCGGCACCTCCTCGGGCAGCGCCAGGGTGAAGGCGTGCGAGCCGTCTCCGATGCCGTTGCGGCGCAGGTCCACCCGCGCGCCGTCGGCGGTGGCGCTCGCCACCACCGCGCCGTCGATCAGCGCCTCGACGCGCAGCCGCTCGGCCGGGCGCTCGGCATGCCAGGCCCAGCCGAGCAGCGACTGCCGGTCCAACCCTTCGACGCGCCCTTGGAGGGGGCTCTGCGCCTCGTTTCTGGTGGTGACGACCGCCTTCATGCCAATTCCCTTTCGGCTGCGCGTGCCGGCGCGAAGAGCTTGAGATGCGCCGCCGCCGTCGCGTCGATGGTCGGCGGCGGCGCGACGGCGGCGGCGAGTTGCGCAAGCAAGCCGGGCTCCTCGATCAGCCGCGCCATGGCGCGGGCGAGATCGTGCGGATCGTTGGGCCGGGCATGGAGCCCGTCGACCCCGTCGCGCACCATCTCGGCCATCCCGCCGATGCCGCTGGCAATCACCGGCCGGCCGTGCTGGAAGGCCTCGGAGATGACGAGCGGGGCGTTTTCCCACCAGATCGAGGGCACGACCACGGCGTCCACCGGCTCCATCAGCTCGCCCATCCGATCCCGCCCATAAGGGCCGAGGCGCAGCAGCCGATCACCCAGCGGCTCGGCGAGTTCCTCCAGCCGCTCGCGGAACTCCGGCGTCTGGAACGGCGCTCCGCCATGCAGGCGCAGCGTGAAGTCGAGGCCGCGCTCGGCAAGGAGACGCGCGGCGCGAAGCAGGAGCGGCACGCCCTTCCAGGGGTTGAGATTGCCGAAATAGCCGAAGGTGACGCGCCCGCCGGGCACCGGGCGGGGCGCGGCCGGCATTGCGGGCCGGCCGTTGGGCACCACCACGATGCGCTCGGCCGGCAGGCCCCAGTCGACATAGCGATCGCGCAGGAAGCGGCTCGGCGCGACGAACTGGTCGACGCTGCCGAGCAGCGTGCGCAGCTTGTGCTCGCGAAGGAGAAAACGGTCCGCCCCGATCTGGGGAAAGCAGCCCTTGCAGGCGGAGGGCGAGGCGCGGCGGCAAGGCTCGTGCGTGCCGGTCTTCAGCATCAGCCCGTCATGATGGCAGATCGGGTAATAGTCGTGCAGCGTCAACACGATGCGCGCCTCCGGCAGAACCCGGCGGGCGAGAAAGGGCAGCTCCGCCCCGGCCAGCAGGAGATGGTGCAGGTGGATCACGTCCGGCCTGAACTCGGCCAGAAGCCGCGCCATGTCCTGCAGCGTGCCGAAACTGTCGGTCTGGCTGAGATAGAACCGGTCGAAATGCCCGGCCCAGACCACGACCTCGTCGCCGGACGGGCCGACCGTCTGGAAGCTCGTGCCCGGGCGCGGCTCGCGGTGCAGCGCGTTGGTGGCCGCGACGAACAAGGCTTCCGCGCCCTGGCGCTGATAGGCCTTGAACAGGTCATGCGCGAAGATCTCCGTGCCGCCGGGGTGAAATTCGGGATGGTTGTGGGCGAGGACCAGGATGCGCATCAGCGGGTGTCCGGCTTTCGCGCCACGAGAATGTCCTGATAATGCGCGGCCTCGCCGCCGCGCCAATGGCCGGGGCTCTCGGTGACGCAGTCGAGCCCCGCCCAGCGCAGGCAGGCGCGCAGCCAGCCGGCGTCGAAGGCGACGGCGCCGAGCGGGGCGCTGGGGTCGGCGTGCCAGTCCGGCCCCTCGCTTGTTCGCACGAAGCCCCGGCGCGGGTCGCGCACCGAGGAGCGCCGGGCCGCCTCGTCCATCTCGAAATGCGTGACGAAGAGCGTGCCGCCGGGCGCGAGGACGCGCGCCGCCTCGCGGGCATAGCGGGCGATCTCCGCCGGGCGCAGATGGGTGGCGACGGAAACCATGAAGGCGAAATCCACCGACCTGTCCCCCACGGGGAGAACCAGCGTCTCGCCGGTGAGCAGGCCTTGCGGGTTGTAGATCTCGTGCGCGATGTCGAGATGGCGGAAGCGGAAGGCGGGATAGACGGGCGCGATCTCGGCCCGGCACCAGTCGATGCCCTCGCGCACGGGGTCGAGCCCGAGATAGGAGCCCTCGTCACCGAGATATTGCGTCAGCGGCACGGCGATGCGCCCGATGCCGCAGCCGATGTCGAGAACCCGTGCCTCGGGCCGCAGTCCGCCGAGCCGCACGAGATGGCCGAGGAACTCCGCGCCGATGAGGCGATAATCGCCATCGCCGACGAAGACGCTGCCGGGCTGCGGCGCGGGCAGGAAGCGGTTGCGGCGGATCGCGGCGAGAAGCGCTTCCAGCGCCGCATCCGCCGGCATCGTCTCAATCAGGGAGGGCTCGATGGGCACGGCGGAGCCGGCCGGGCTCTGGGCCAGCGCGCTCATGCGGCGGCCGCCTTGGCGAGAGCGAAGGGCCCGTGCATCAGCGCCTCCATGTCGGCGCGCCAGCGCCCCTCGTGCAGCCAGGAATTGTAGAAGGCGGCGACGCCCTTGGTGTAGTCGGCGTTTTCGTTCATCGAGCGGCGCTCCAGATGGTAGAGTTCGGCCGAGGGCACGTAGCGGATCTCGCCGCCGCCCCGGCGCAGCTTGAGGCAGAGGTCGCTGTCCTCGTAGTCGCCGATCACGTAGTCCTGCGTGAACCCGCCGACGGCCTCGAAATCGCGACGGCGCAGGACGAGGCAGGCGCCCGTCACGCCCGGCACGGCGCGCTCGCGCCCCGCCGGCGCGTAATGACGCGGCATGCCCTTGTAGTAGTGATGGTTCAGCCAGCGGCCGCGATGATCGGGCGCGAAGTAGAGCCCGGCATGCTGGATGGAATCGTCCTCGAAGAGAAGCTTCGGCCCGCTGGCAACCACGGCCGGGTCCTCCAGCCTTGCGGCCAGAGCCTCCAGCCAGCCGGGGCGCACGGGCACGACGTCGGAATTGACCAGCGCCAGAACCGGCGCGCGGGCGAGCGCGGCGGCGCGGTTGTTGGCCAGCGCATAGCCGCCATTGCGCGCCATGACGGCGAGCGTCACGGGCAGGCCGTAGACGAGATTCAGCCCGGTCAGGAGATGCTCGGCGACATCGGCCTGATCGGGACTATCGAGCACATAGATGATCTCGCAGCGCCCGGCGATGGCGGGGTCCGAGGCGAAAGCGGCGATCTGGAAGGGCAGGAAGTCGAGAACGCGATAGAGCGGCACGATGATGGTGGCAATAGGATCGTCGACGGGCCGGCCGATCGGTTTGACGATCGGCGCGCCGACCCCGGCGCAGGCCTCGGCCTGGAGATCGGCCAGCGCCGGCCCCAGCGCCTCGCGCATCAGCCGGTCGTCCAGGGCCTGGGGCGCCACGGCGCGCAGCGCCGCCGCCCGCCGCGCCGCGCCGTCGAAGGGCTGGACCGGGGGCGTCAGGGCGCGCCGGGCGCCCGAGCCGAGGCGCAGCAGGAAGCGCGGCTGCAGCAGCGGCCCGCGCACCTCGGGCAGGAAGGCGAGAAAGCCGGTGGCCGGCGCGGCGCGCCCGCCCGGCTCCGCCACCTTGCCCGCGAAGCGATGGAGCCGCGCGCCGAAGGCGACGGGCGCCTCGCTGTCGGAGAGGATTTCGAGATCGTCCAGAAAGCCGCCGGGGTCGCGCAGCCAGCCGGCGGCGAGCGTTCCCGATGCGCCGGCCAGCGCGATCTGGATCTCGGCGGCGGGCAGCGTTCCTCCGCCGCGCTCGGCGCGGGCGGTGAGCGGGCAGCGCAGCTGAAACTCGGTGCAGGCGGCGCGCGAAGCGGGCGAGCGGCGCGACAGGGCGGCGATCAGCACCTGCCGCAGGCCGGGGTCGCGCCCTTCCGTCTGTTCCCACCAGGCGCGCAAGCCCGGCACGCGGCGCGGCTCGCGCCAGCGCCGCAGGACGAAGCCCCCTTCCCCGCGCAGCGCGAGAAGACACTCGGCCTCGCCCGGCGCAAGAGCGGGGCGGGGCAGGAGAAGCCGGCGCGGCCCGCGCTCGCCGGGCAGCGTGTCGGGCACCAGCGACACGAGGCCGGCGCGCGAAACGAGCGTGGCCGCACGGACCGCCCCGAAGCGCGGCGGCAGCGCGCATTCGATCACGGCGTCCCCCTCCGTGCCGACCAGCGCGCGCGCTTCGCCCGCCGCGCCGTCTGGCGCGCGCAGGAGGGCGCGGATCGCGGCGAGATAGGTTGGCGCGCGCGCGAGGCGAAACAGGCGCGGCCAGTCGCTCAGGAGCGCGGCGACGAGGCGCGTGCGGGCGGCGGGCGCCAGCCCTTCGAACAGACTGGCGTCGGCGATGGGAGCGGCAGCGGCGTCGAACCGCTCCAGCGCGATAGTGGTCCCGCCCGTATCCAGTGCAAGGGTGGCGTTCTGCGCGACAAGGCTCGGCAGGGCCCAGACGAAGCGTGTGCCGCCCTCGCCCCCGGCCAGCGCCAGGGCGCTCAGCGGCGCGGGCGGCGCGCCCGTCTCGTCCCGCAGCACGGGCCGGGTGCCGCGTGCGACCTCCCCGCGCCAGACGAGAAGCGCCAGATCGTGGCCGAGACGGAGAAAGCGCGGTGCGCCATCGGTCATCCAAAACGCTCCGAGAAGGGACTGAAGTTAGAGCTTGTCACAAGACGGGAGCGGGCCTTGTGCCTGCACTCGGATCGGCCGGTCGAGGCCACCGCCGAAACCGGCAATGCCTTGGGCGCGAAAGGGCGGGCGCAAAGAACGAGAGGGGCGCCCTTCCCCAACCGGCCGGAACGATCGGCCATCTCGGCCAGCCTTGGCAGGCCTCGTCCGCCAGATACCCGCCTCGTCCATCCGCCATGACGGACCTCGCGGGTGGAAAGGGCGCCCGAAGGCGCCCTTCCCGGGAAAGGTCAGTGGACCGTGAAGTAGCTGGACGGATTGTCCTGAATGTCTTCGAGGCTGACATTCTTCAGGAGAACCGTGTCGCCGTTGCCGAGATTGATCAGCGTGCTCTTGCCGACCTGCACGGCGTTGGCCACCACGTCCTCGGCGGACTGGATGCCGCTGCCGTTGATGTCGGCCTCGATCTGCAGGAGATCGTCGCCCGGCTGGAAGTCGATCACCACGTCGTTGCCGCCGCCGCTCTCGAACACGAAGACGTCCTGCCCGGCGCCGCCGGAGAGAATGTCGTTGCCCGCGCCGCCGGCCAGGATGTCGTTTCCAAGGCCGCCGGTGAGGATGTCACCACCCGCGCCGCCGTCCAGATAGTCGTTGCCGGCGCCGCCGAGAAGCGTGTCGGCCCCGTCTCCGCCAAACAGGAAGTCGTCACCGACCCCGCCGTCCAGAAGATCGTCGCCGGCTTCGCCCGCCAGGTAGTCGGAGCCCTGACCTCCGAAGAGATGATCGCTGCCATTGCCGCCGAACAGGATGTCGTCACCCTTGTCGCCGAAGACGAAATCGTCACCATCGCCCGCAGAGACGAAATCGTTCCCCGCCTTGGCGAAGATGAAGTCGCTGAAGCGAGTGCCCAACAACGTATCGTCGAACTGCCCACCTTCTACAGTTGCCATTTCTGGCCTCCTATATCGCGTACAATTGGGAGGTTGCGTCAAAACTGTATTGTTCTGACTTGCGAAGATTACATGCAAGTAATGTTCAGACAACCGACAGTTTTTATCGTCAACGGATATGGTTAACGGCGTCGCTCGGTCGCGAAAGCTTATTCCTCCCGGAAGGCCGTGTTGACGCTGTCGGTGAGCGGCGACAGGAGATAGTCGATCGCGAGGCGCGGCCGGTTGAGAACGAGCAGGTCCGCCGGCATGCCGGGATAGAGCTTGACCGTGGGATGGGCCTCCAGCGAGGCGGGCGCGACCTCGGCGCGCACGAGATAGAAGGCGAGCGAGGTCTTCTCGTCCACCGTCTGGTCGGGCGCGACATAGGTCAGCGTGCCTTCGAGATAGGGCACCTCGCGCGTGTTGTAGGAGGGAAGGCGCACCCGCACGGGCGAGCCGGGATGCACCGCGTCGATGTCGCGCGGGTTGATGCGCGCCTCGATCACCCGCGCGTCGTTGACCGGCACGATGTCGAGAACGGGCATGCCCGCGCCGATCACCGTGCCCGGCGCGCGAATGCGGATATCGGCCACGATCCCCGCCTCGGGCGCCCGCACCTCGACCCGGCTCAACGTGTCGGCCGCCGCGCGCTGCTGGTCGAGCGAGGCGTTCAGCTCGATGCGCGCGGACTGGATCTGGTCGGCGATGTCGCTCTGGCGCGCCATCTCGGCGCGGGCGATCTCGGCCTGGAGACCGGCCATGGCCTGGCGCGCCCGCGCTTCGCCCGCCGCGTGCTCGCCGCGATTGCCGGCCAGCACCGACAGGCGCGCTTCGAGCTCTGCGATCTGGGCGCGCGTGGCGAAGCCCTGCGTCGCCAGCTTCGAGATCGCCGCCATCTGCTCGCGCACCAGCACTTCGCCCGCCTCCGCGGCGCGGCGCTGCGCGCTCGAGGCGGCGCCTTCGGCGGCCTGCGTCGCGATCTGCGCTTCCAGGGATTCCACCACGCGCCGCTGCATGTCGCGCCGGCTTTCGAACAGGCGCACCTCGTTGGAGAGGATCGCCTCGGCGGTTCCATCGCCCCCCGCCGTCAGCTCGGGCGGAAAGCGCACGCCGGACGCGCCCGACTGCTCGGCGCCGAGCCGCGCCAGCCGCGCGAGCTGACCGAGACGCCGCGCTTCCAGCTGGCCGAGCTCGACCCGGGCGCGCTTGTCCTCCATCACGAAAAGCACCTGGCCGGCCGAGACCTCCTCGCCGTCGCGCACCCGCATCTCGCGCAGGAGGCCGCCCTCCAGATGGGTCACGGACTTGCGCCTCGTGTCCACCACCACGGTTCCGGGGCCGACCGAGGCGCTGTCGAGCCGCGCGGTGAATCCCCAGAGGGCCAGCCCTCCGAAGCCCAGCGCGATCGCCAGCCCGGCGGCCAGCATGTTGGGCCAGAGGCTGGGCAAGGGCGGCGGCGGCGCGGCGGCGCGGCGGCCGGGCGCGGCGGGAACGAGGGCGCGGCTCATGCCGCGTCTCCCGCATTGTTCAAGGCGACGCGCTCGGCCGGGCCGCCGACGGCAGCAGTCACCGCTTCGGCCGGGCCGAACTGCCAGGCGCCGTCGCGGCCCAGCATGAGAAGCTTGTCGGCCGCCTGGAGCACGGCGGCGCGATGGGCGATCACCACCACCACGGCGCCGGCCGCCTTCAGCCGCGCGATGGCGCGCACCACGGCCTGTTCGCCCTCGACGTCGAGATGGGCGTTGGGCTCGTCCAGCACCACCAGCGCCGGCTCGCCGTAGACCGCGCGGGCGATGCCGATGCGCTGCATCTGGCCGCCCGAAAGGTTCAGCCGGGCGTCGCCGATGCGCGTGTCATAGCCGAGCGGCATGCGGCCGATCATGTCGTGGACACCGGCGAGGCGCGCCGCGCGCACCGTGTCGGCCGGATCGTCCTCCTCCGTGCGCAGCCTTGCGATATTGTCGCGGATCGTGCCGTCGAGCAGGCCGACCGATTGCGGGAGATAGCCGATCCAGCGCCCGAAGGACTGGCGCTCGGCGGTGTAGACATTGTGTCCGCCGAGATAGGCGCCACCGGAATTGGGCTTGGCCACCCCGGCCAGCAGCCGCGCCAGCGTGCTCTTGCCGGCAGCGGACGGACCGACGACGCCCAGCACCTCGCCCGGCAGGACCGAAAAATCCAGCGATTTCAGGATCGGGCTGGTAGAGCCGGGCACGGCATAGACCAGCTTTTCCACCACCAAGCCGCCCTCTGGCTTCGGCAGAGGCGTCGTGTCGCGCTCGGCGCCCTCGGTCGCCAGCGCCTCCCTCACCCGGCCCCAGGCGGCGCGCGCTCCGCGCCACTGGCGCCAATTCTCCACCATGGAGTCGAAGGGCTGCAACGTGCGCGCCATGAGAATGCTGGCCGCCATCATCGTGCCGGGCGACACGTTGCCGCCGATCACCAGAATGGCGCCGAGCGCGAGCGCCGCGATCTGCATGCCGTAGCGAACGGTCTTGGAGGCGGCGGAGATCATCTTGTTGCGCCGCATGCCGATGGCGAAATAGCCGTCGGCCCGCACCTGCATGGCCTGCCAGCGCCGGCCCAGCGGCCCGATCATGCCCATGGAGTCGATCGCCTCGGCATGGCGCAGGCTGGCGCCGACGGAGGCATAGACCTCCACCTGCGCGGCGTTGGACTCCTTGATGAAGGATTTCGAGACGAGATCGCCGAGCAGGCTGAAGGCGAGGATCAGGAGCGAGGAGAGGAGCGCGATCAGCCCGTAGAGCGGGTGGAAGCTCGCCAGCGCCAGCATGAAGATCGGCGACCATGCCGCCTCCAGCGGCGCGCCGGCCGCGCCATTGGCGAAGAAGCCGCGGATTTCGGTGAGATCGCGCAGCGCCTGCGAGGCCTTGGCCGAGCCTTCGCGCAGCGAGGCATGCAGCGCCGCCTCGACCAGGGGCAGGTTCAGCCGGCGCAGGAACTGGGCGCCGAGCGTCAGCAGCGCCGCACCGCGCAGGAACTCGAGGAGCCCGAGAAGGAGAAGGCCGCCCACGGTCAAGAGCGTCAGCAGCGTCAGCGTGTCCATGCTGCGGCTGGACAGGACGCGGTCATGCACCTGCATCATGTAGAGCGGCACGAGAAGCTGCAGCAGGTTCAGGACCGCGCTGAGCAGGCCGACATAGACAATGCCGCGCAACATCGCGCGGCGGCTGCCGGCGACGAGGGCGTCTCTCTGAGATCGTGCGGTGTCAGCCGCCATCGGCTCGTCCTGCGCTTTATCGTCCATTTCCGGATTGCAAGCAGGATCGACGCGGCATTGCTGCGACGCAATACCGTATCCTTAACGAGACTGAACGCTTCCTCACGCCGATCGATAAAATTGAGCGGATCGGACGGCAGAACCCTGGATGTCGCGAGGTAAAGCTAGCGGTTCTGGCTATGAAGATAGGCGATGAGATCGGCGCGCGCTAAAGCGTCCGGCATGCCGGGGAAGGTCATCTTGGTGCCGGGCGCGAAGCGGGCGGGGTCGGCGAGCCAAGCGTCCATGGCCTCGTCGCTCCAGACGCCGCCGACCGCGCGCAGCGCCGCCGTGTAGCCGTATCGATCATGCCGGCGCCCGATCGGCGCGCCCATGACGGCGTAAAGATTGGGGCCAGCGAGATCCACCCCGCCCCGGCCGATCGTGTGGCAGGCCGCGCAGGGGCCGAACAGCGACGCGCCGGCGGAAGGGTCGGCGATCGCCATCCGCGCTTCCAACGTCGGGTCGGGGCCGAGCTTGGCCCGGCGCGCCTCGCGCTCGCCGTCGCCGCAGCCGGAAAGAAACAGGGCGCAGAGCAGGAGGGCCGCGCCGCGCGGTGGCCGGCGGCCCGAACGCCCGGCGACCTGCCCGCCCCGTATCGCCATCCATCCGTCCTTCCCAAAACGCCATGCGATGCGGCGCAACTCGCAAGGCTGGACATGCCATTGCTCAAGACACGCGTGCAAGCGGCCTCCCTCCCCGTTCCACTCGGCCGTTAGTCGCCGCCCGCTCCGCGACATTTCGCCTCATGCCGTTGCTGTAAGGGAAACTTGCCCCAAGCGGGGCTCGGAGTGTCCCTGTCCCGTTTCATGGAGATACTCCCAACCAGTCGGAACGGGCTGAGAAACCGGCCTTCGCCTCCCAAGCTCAGGCCGCTCGATCGAGACCTGCTTGATGAAAGAAGACGCAGCCAAAACCTCAGATTATGCCCCCAACTTTCCAGCCTCGCAGGTGGGCCGGAGTCGATAGGTCAGATTGGCGTCAGTTTCGCAAGCAAGCCTTAAGCCGCGTCACCGACCGTGCGCCGCACCATAAAAGGGATTGCGCGATGAAAGATCTGACGGGCTACACGCTGACCTTCAGCGACGAGTTCAACACGCGCAGCATCTCGCAGAACGGCGCGGGAACCGTCTGGGCCGACATTCGCCCCGAATGGCGCTTCGACGCGCAGTCCGACATCGGCTTCGGCCGCTCCTCCTTCGTCGATCCCGGCTCGGGCTACGATCCGTTCAAAGTCGAGAACGGCATCCTCACCATCACCGCCGTACCCGACCGCACGCCCTACGGCATGTCCGGCAGCTGGGAGTCCGGCCTCATCCACACGCGCGGCTCGTTTCAGCAGACCTACGGCTATTTCGAGATGCGCGCCGACCTCTCGGAGGTGAAGGGCGCCTGGGACGCCTTCTGGCTGCTTCCGACCAAGCAGATCAACGAGGGCAAGAACGGCGGCTGGCAGGAGCTCGACATCGTCGAGCACTACGGCAACAACCCGAACGGCGTGTATCGCTGGCTGCATACGACCGACCCCCATGCCGACCCGAACGCCGATCTTCAGGTCTATAGCGACCACGCCAACCAGTCCCAAGGCTTCCACACCTACGGCATGGACTGGAACAAGGACACGATCAGTTTCTACTACGACGGCCAGCTGATCGGCACCAAGGCGACCCCGAGCGACATGCACGGGCCGATGTACATCCTGGCCAATCTGGCGATGGAAGCGGGCGCCGATCCGTCCGGCCCCGCGCCCGAAATGAAGATCGACTACATCCGCGCCTATGCGGAAAAGCCGGCCACGGCCCCGGTGCCCGTGGAGACGCCGATCAATGTCATCACCGGCACGGCGGCGCGCGACGTTCTGACCGGAACCGATGGGCGGGACCGGCTGGTCGGCCTGGACGGGCCGGACGTGCTGCGCGGCGGCAAGGGCGCCGACGAGCTGATTGGCGGCGACGGCAACGACACCGCCTCCTACGCCACGGCCGGATCGGGCGTGACGGCGAGCCTCATCGACCCCACGAAGAACACGGGCGACGCGGCCGGGGACACCTATTCCTCCATCGAGCGCCTGGACGGCAGCCGGTTCGCCGACGTGCTGGAGGGCGATGGCGGCGACAACGTCATCAATGGCGGCGCGGGCGCCGACCGGATGATCGGCGGCGGCGGCAACGACACGTTCCATGTCGACAATCCCGGCGATGTCGTGATCGAGGCCGCCAAGGGCGGCTGGGACGCCGTGATCGCCTATGTCGACTACACGCTGACGCCGGGCCAGGAGATCGAAGGGCTGCACGCGGCCGGAGGCACGGTCAATCTCACGCTCACCGGCAACGAATTCAACAACTATCTCTATGGAAACGAGACCGCGAACGAGCTGCATGGCGGGGCCGGAAAGGATGTCCTGTCGGGCGGCGCGGGCGACGACCGCCTGTTCGGCGAGGATGGCTCCGACAAGCTGACCGGAGGCGCCGGCCGCGACACGTTCGTCTTCTCCACCGCGCTGAAGCCCGGCGAGTTCGACACGATCACCGACTTCAACCCGGCGGACGATACGATCGCGCTCGCGATCTCGGTCTTCGACAAGGCCGGGCCGGCCGGCACTCTCGCCCCCTCCGCCTTCTACGCCGCCCCCGGCGGCGTCGCCCATGCGGCCGCGGATCGGATTCTCTACGACACGAAATCGGGCGATCTGTTCTACGACGCGGACGGTTCCGGTTCGGGCGCCGCCGTGCGCTTTGCCCATCTGGAGCCGGGCCTCGCCCTGACCAGCTCCGATTTCACGCTCTTCGGCTGAGAATCGGGACGATGATCGAGACCGGAACAGGGGAAGGGATTCGCCCCTTCCCCCGCAGCGCAGCCGAGAGCACCTGGTAGAACGCCCGCTTGCGCGTTGGGAGGGCGCGACCTCTTCTCTCGAACCGGCCTCGGGCGACGGTCGAAGCGCTTCTTCGGCGGGAGCGGCCACATCCACCGACTGCCCGCGTGTGCATCTGCGACCGGGCGGCCGCAACAGGTCGCGCCGAGACCCAGGCACACCATGGTCTCACAGACGCGCAAAACGTCCCGTTCGCGGTGAGCGTAGCAGGCGCCACGGTCAGCCACAGCCATGGGGCAAGACCTTCGAACCGCGAACAAAATTTCATGAGGGGCCGATCAAGGAATCTCGCTCGAAGACAAGACGCGGACAAACCCCTTGCCGATCCTCCAGCGGAGGTCTTGTCTCGAACTCTTGTTCGATGCCCTACCCTTGGTCCGCCAATAGCCGGGACCGCCGGGCCAGGCTGCACACCGAAGACATGCGATCACATTTGTCCTGGCATCGCATTAGCGCACACAGCGCCGAAAGCTGCCAAGACTTGGATCGAGAACAAGTGGCTCCTGCAACGCACCCTGGGATGGCTGCCCCAGTTTCGACGCTTCGCCCTTCTTTGCGAGCGACGCGCTGACAGCTCTCGTCGCCGCCCCGGTCGCAACGCACCCGGCCCGGCAGGCCCGGCCAAAACGTCCGTGAGCGCCTGACCGACACCTTTAGATCACTCAGTTTGTCCATCTGCACAGCTTTGGCGGCAGAACCGATCTCCGTGCTTCGGCGCTGACGGCCCAGCTGCATTTTATCCAGCGAAAGGCAATCGCGAATTTTCACCCTGCGGTTTCAAAACGCCCTTCACTCCGAGACGACACGTCGCTGCCAGCCGCACTCATCTCCCGCCCCACAGGCCTAATGGGCCGGAAGAATCCTATTCCGTCCCAAGTTCTTACTCGCATAAGTAGCGATCCATTGTATGGAACGCGTCCTATTGCTTTGCAACATAACTTAAGGTTTATATTATTGAGATTTCTTTAACACTTTCGACATCCCGGATAGGGTCTCGCGAAGGTGGAGGGTGGGTCGCTTCGGCACCGGTCTCTGGCGCCCGAGGTCCTTGAGACGCTTCGCCGAGCCGATCGACGAGGCGTACGAATCCTTCCCCCGCGCTCCCTCGTCCTCGGCGGCTGGATCATTCTCATGCATGACGGGACGACGGATCGGCCGGCCTTCAGTTTGGAACTGCACGGGGCGAGAGGGCTGTTCTCGCTTCTCGTCTTCGTCTTCCATGTCGAGAATTCCGGCCTGCCCCAGCTGTTCGGATGGGAGTTTATGGCCACGCTTCTCGATCCGCTGAAATTTGGGGTGGAGCTTTTCTTCGCGCTCAGCGGCTATGTCATCATCGGAACGTTGGCCCGCGCCCGCACGCCCCTCGCCTTCCTTTTCGACCGGGCGACACGCATCTATCCCGTCCTGTGGATCGGCGTTCTGACCGTGGTTCTTCTGTCGCTCGTCAGCGGGCGGGAAGCGCCGGCGAGCTTCGCGGGCTGGCCCCTTCTACTGCACACGCTGGCCAATCTGGCGGCTCTGCCCAACCTAATGCCGTTTCCGCTCTTTCTCGCGCCGGCCTGGACGCTCAGCTACGAGCTCTGCTTCTACCTGTTCGGCTGTGTCTATCTCGTCTGTCGGCGCCGGCTGTCGCTCAACATTTTCCCGATCCTGCTCGTCCTCAGCCTGCCGATCATCGACACGCATCCGCGCGCGCTCTTCTTCCTGAGCGGCATTCTGGTGGCGACGGGATACAGCCGTTACCTGCGCCTTCCCATTTTCGCGGAACGGCCCATTCTGTCGCTTCTCGTCTTTCTCTGGAGCTGGAACTCGGTCCACCTGCTCAACCTGCCCGAGTTTCGAACGATGACGCAGTGGTTGGACGGACCGGCCTGGCTCTACGCCGTCATCGCCTTCGCCTCGGCGGCCCTGTTTCTGGACGGGCTCGTGCGGTCCAAGGGCCACCTCTCGGCCTTTCTTCGCTCGCCGGCCATGCTCTACTTCGGCACGATCAGCTACAGCTTCTACCTCTGGCACCCCGTGGTGATGGCGATCGTCAAGAGCACGCTCGCCTCCCTCGGCCTGTTCACCCTGGCGGGGAACCTCTCGCAGCTCCTTTTCTTCCTAGCGGCGTTGCCCCCGTCCATTCTGGTCGGCCATCTCAGCCAGCGCTGGATCGAACGCG
>NZ_BBWL01000003.1:0-65009 GCF_001463785.1 Aureimonas sp. AU40 | reverse complement strand
CACCCGCCTCATCCGCACCAAGCTCCGCCCCCGCCCCCTCGCCCCCATCCTCCCCATCGAGATCGCGCCGGCTCCTTAAGGGCAGCGCAAAGCGGGCCGCCGCCGGACGCCAAGCAATGCCTTATGAACATACGGATTTAGGGAGGATGGTGATCCCAATAGGATTCGAACCTATGACCCCCAGATTAGGAATCTTAGCCAAGGTATTGTTCCGACTGGGGGTCGTTTCGTCGATGACAAGTACCCGAATCCAATGATCAGCCATTCTTCAGCCCACGCGCTCACAACCCCCTAAGGAAAGCTGGATTGATCACATACTCAATTTTCGGAGCCTGTTGATCTCGCTCCGCCTCAAGCCGTGAAATGTCGTACTCACGATCATAGATAAACGCTTTCTTACCACGCCTATCTATGATCCCAAAAAATCCGTACCAAAGTAGAAGATTGATAACTCTCCCCGTATCGATACCGATATTCTGCTTATCGATGATCTCTATGGCTTGATTCTCGTCAACAACGTCCCCATACCCAAGGAACGCATAAAATATTTTCTCACTTATGCCTGATACATCGCGAAGCTCGTAACCAAAATCGGTTACGAGGTACAATGAGTGGCTTGCGAGTGCGTCCGTAACGTCCTTCGAGCTAACGAACTCATGTCCACGATTGATCGCAAACGATACCGCACGCTCGGCAAGATCAATGAGGAACCTAGGTCGCATCAACGATGCTTGGATCATAGCCGTAACGCCAGATGTTCCATCATCAAGCATTGGATCAATTGCTACCCAGGCCGCGTTTGCCTGATCTGCTGGAACATTCGATACGACTCGTTGCTTTAACAAAAAACGCAGCTGCTCAGCATCCGACCAATCAACGCGGATCGCGTTGTATTTCCCACGATCGGATGTCTCCTCGACAAGCTGCTCATACACATCGCTGCGTATAAACAATAGGTACTCCAGGGTGATTTCGCGTCGGCGAAGATCCCTTTGCAGCTGCGTGAGTACATTAGCCAGATGCTGAACCATACGCACATCATGGGCCTCCACTTGTCGCGCTGGCCACCCCTTATCGATGTTATCAAACAGTACGATTATGCTTTCAAAATCTCCGGCGAGCTTGACAACCGCGTTTCTCAATTGACCAATCTGTCTCTCGAACAGCAGGTTTGTCAGCTTATTGCGAACTTGCTCACCGCGATCTTTTGGATCGATAGCACCCACGACTGCCTTAACAGCGCCCTCTAATCGTGCCGTGAAATCACCAGAAACCATTTCTTCGGTGAGAGAAAACTCACTCTCGATTTCCTCGATTTCTTTCAGTTTTTTGAAGTTGTACTTAGCTTTTAGTAGAGCTTTATCTCGTAGTTGCAGAAGTATTTCTATGTATATGATATACTGCCAGAACGCAGCAATGGTGTGATCAAAAACACCTACGCTCATTACTTCCAACAGCTTCTCACGCAACTCACTCAGGCTGTGCGACTCAGGCTTCAACTCCACTGTCAGCGCCGTCTTATCGTCTGCCTTCCGATCTATGACGCTATAGAATATAGCAGATTTTCCAGACCCCTTCCGGCCAACTACAAGCGCACCGTCAGCACGCAAAGATCGGGAGTACTCCGCGGTCCTCAAGAAATACGATCCAAGCCTCTGCGCCTCTTTCTCAGCGGCAGATGCACCAAGATCGATTTTTTCGAGGAGAGACCTATTTGGTATCTGCGCAATGACACTGCGCTTCTGGTTTTTAATGAGCGTTTTTTGACAGTACTCTTCGACTTTCTGGTCTACCTCTCGTCGGCTTCTTACCGTCGTGATAAAATCACGGAAATCCAGAGGAGCAGGCTCGTTCTCATATTGCAGAACCAAGGGTTCTACATCAAAACCATGCGCAAGCCCCAAAAGAAAGGCCGCTCGGAGGTTATGTCGAAACGAGTCTTCAATATTGCTACTGAGAAGCGGAATAATAACGCCCGTTGAAGCGGATATGTCTGCCACAGATGTGCTTAGCGATAAGCGAGGAGTTTCATCAGGATCGAAGGTATTTTTTTCAACACCGGAGTTGGAAACCGCGTTGAAAATGTATTGCCTGAAATCAATCTTGCGTAGCGTGTCAAGAATAAAAAGTGGTTCGTTGTGATTTTTTTCTTTTATGTAGTGGTTTGCCCATGCATCTGCGTTTGTGTCGCGGATCTTTTCTTCTAATTCTTGCGCATTCTGGTAGCGGATTTGACCGGTGACGTCGAAAATGCCCGTGAGTGATGCGTTTGCATTCGCTGTTGTCACAGCGTAATTCATTGTGGGAACTACGGGCTTGAGACGTCCGATACTGTACCCAATCTCGTAATAAACGTTGAAGTTTGGGTACGTTATATCAGCAAACAGGATCTCTGCTTCTACGATCTCTTCACGGATAAGCTCGTCGATGCGGAAGCCGAAAATGTCCATCTTCGGCCATGGTTTGATCTTAAAATTCGTGACGCGACTGACTGCTGCGCCGATCGAGTCCTCGACGTCACGGTGTCCACCGGGGTAGGCGTAGAAGGCTTTTCTCGTCATCAGGCTGTCCGGAACGTGAGGGTTTCAGCCCAGTTTAGATGACGTCAAACTGGAGTTTTGTATAGGGGGGATTGAAATTGCGCATGGATTGGCCTAAGGCTGTCACCGTTATCCCTCTAGCGTGCTCAAGCGCGGTCGGAGATTGGTGATGTAGATTCATTCGAAGGCAGTCCCTACTGCAGCGAAGCGCCGGCGAGAGCCGGCGTTTCGCGTTTCTATGTCCGCAGTGCGCAAGCTGATTCAACACGAGTCCCGGGTACTTTCAAGCAGTGTATGGCTGCAAAGATTGCCGGTTAGAATGTCTCGAGATTGTCCTACCGGCGAGCTAACCCGTGATTGGTGGCTAGAGCTCTGCCGGACTCGCCGGAATCTAACTGAAACAGAGACTTCTAGGGCTGTTCGCCACTGCGTTAGCTAGCCGGTCAGCGAGGCGAAAAGGGGCCCTGAAATCAGAAAGCCCGACCAGCGGCATGGCTGAGACCGGCTTCGTTCGAGAGCGTCAACTTGTTGAGTGCAAGGCTTTGCAGTCCTCTGCGTAACCACTCCGCCACGAGGCCCCAACGAGCGGCTACCTACTGGTTTGATTGGCTTTGCGCAAGTGGCCCGTTCGGCATTCTGAAAAAGCGTTTCCGGCGCATTCTGAATAGGCGATTTGCGGACGCCACCTCTCGCCTGTCAATTCTCCCGCCAAACAGGACGCCGGATCACGTTGATTCGCACGAGCGTTCTAACATTCAGCGACTGCCGTTCCCCGGCTGAAACATGGACACCAGCGACTTCGGTCGCATCCCGCAGCCCGCATTCCTCGCACCGCAGATTGCCCATGAGGCTGTCGACCTCGACGTTACCCAGGAGCATGATCATGTCGTGCGGTTGGTAGTGGCGGGTCCGCCGGCAGTAGTTGCAGCGAACGCGGATCAGCATGCCCAGGTCGTGGGTCTGGCTCAGCTTCATCCCTATGGCGTCCCGACGCGGCATGGGAACGGATAGAGAACAGGCTTAGCGATTCGACAAGGGTGGCAATCCATCACTGACCACCGATCGCCGGACGGCGTCCGCGATCTCGTCCGGCGTTTTCCCGGCCTTCGCTGCCATCCAAGCCGCATGCGAGGCCTGCCCGGCCAAGTTCTTCCGATCCGCATCGAGGTCGGACTGCAGGGTCACCAGGCGCGACTCCAGACGGTCGACATAGTCACCAGCCCGGTCGAGGTCGTTCCGCCTGCGGTTCCTTCCGACGAGACGCAGCCAGTTTGCCCATTTTCGGATTGCATTGCTCGGACTTTTCATCGGTGAACCGTATCGAGCGACAGTTAAGGCCGCCTCCACGTGCGCTTTCGCCTTTAAAAATGCGAAAGGACCCCGCCCCGGCGTGAAACCGAGGCGGGGCCGAAGCCGTATACAATGATGGCACAGGAAAGGAGTTGAAGCGAAATGCCGAAGACCCTTTACGGATGGTCCGCCGTCGCGCTCATGATGATCCTCGTCCTCTAATCGATCTTGGCACGGGGTAGCGGGAACGGGCCGATCGTCGTCGGCAGGTTCCAGAATCCATGCCATGGCCTATGCTCGACGGTCGAGAACCATGTCGTGTATTCCGTCACGCACCCTCCGAGAAGGCGCCATGGCCCCCAGTCTTGGACGCCACGCAAGCGGTTCGTCGGCGTCCCCTCCTGCGCGTCCTCAAACTCGAAGAACGTCGGCCGAAAGCGTCCGGCGGGATCGCCGTAGTAGATTTGCTGCCGCCCATCCACATAGACCGCGTCCGTCCGCACCTTGCTCATGGTGCCTGTCACGATCGCGTCGCGCCCCTCGCAGCGAGCGCCGGTTTGCTCGAAGGCCGCGAACACCAGGACATTGCCCTGGCATTTCCCCGTGTCCGGCGCGATCCGGCCATCGCAGACCTGGACGCCGGCGAGCACCGGCCAGCGCTCGACTTCGAGCGCGCCGATCATGTGACGTAGACCCTGGAAGGTAAAGTAGCCGCTCAGCAGGAGGCATGCCGCGCCGACGGTAAGGACGACTCGGCGGAACGCATGAAGGATATCGCTCATTTGTCACTCCCATCAGGCGGCGCGAGGGCAGCTCGCCGACGATGCCAGAGGTCGAGGATGAAGCCCGAGACCGTCACGCCACCGATGCCGATCACGAAGCCGGAGAGACGCGACAGTTCTTCGGGCGTCGCGACGATCTTCCCGAAGACGGAGCCCATAACGGGAATGGCGATCGGCGAGAGATAGACGGCCGAGATCGCGCCGACGACGATCTGCACTGCCCCGTCCGAGAAGGAGCCCTTGCGCGTCAGCCAGCTCACGCAGCCCCCGAGCGCTCCGGCAAGGGCAAGGCGTGCGTCTGTCCAAACCCATAGGGTCCATTCCATGCTGCCCGTCCTTCTTCTTGGGGCTGGGGTCGACGGGCATCGGACGGACGGGTCAGCCGCCGGCCGCCCGCACTGCACTGGTCAGCGCTTCATGCCGCGCACCGCACTCACCCAGGGCCTGCCGGTCCTGCCCCCAGAGGCGGACGGCTTCGGGCATGGTAAGGTCGCGGACCGGCACGTCAGCGACCTGCTGGCACGCCAGCATCAGGCTTTGCGGGAAGCGCGGGGCCGGCGGCGCGACCGATACGGTCGAGCTGGTCCGACACGCGGCGAGGGATAAGGACGCGGCAAGCAGCGCTGCCAGTCGGGGGAGGATCATCGGGCTTGTCCTGCAGGGCCTGTTCGAGAGCAACGAGCTGCGCCGACCGGTCGGCTTCGCGCTGGAGATAGCCGGCCTCGATCGCCTCGATCCGGCTTTGAGTGGCGCGGGCCTGCGCGACCGCGACGGCCTCGGCCTTCTCCCGATCGGCGTCGTGGATGGCGCGCTGTTCCAGCCGGCCGGCCTCGCGAGCGTCCGGAAGCGCAAAGAAGCAGCCGTAGAGGATGGCCGCCGCCAAGCCGATCGCCAGGCCGACGACGGCCGCGCCGGCGAGTTTCAGAGTGCCGAGGATGGTCATGGGCTTTCCCCTTCGCTTGGGCCGAGGGGAACGGTCCGCCCGGCGAGCGCGTGCGTGCAGTCGTCGAGGAACTGGATTTGCCCGTCCGTCACGAAGGAGTGGCAGACGAGCGGCCGGGGCTCGATAGCCTCGCCACCCATCGCCCGGTCGTATTCGGCGTCCGTCAGGGGTTGCACGCCGGTGACCAGAATGGAGGGCCGGAAGGTCGGAGCGTCATAGTCGTCGTTGAAGGACCAGCCGGGTCCGACGCGATGGCGCTGATTGCAGCCCGGGCAGTGAAGTAGGTAGCCCCCATCACTGACTGTTCGAAGCACGCCGCGAGCTCCCATCACTGCAGCCCCGAGACGCAGAGCTCGGCCTCTCCGAGGCGCTGGGTGTCGCCCATCTCGCGCCGCTTGACCAAGCCGTTGACGACTCGCCCGCCCGCCTTGTTGAAGGCGGTCTGCGCCTCGCAGGCCTCGCGATAGCGGCGTTCGGTGATGCGCCGCGCCGCCGTCGATTTCAGGGCCGCGCCGACCCCGAAATTATAGGCGCCGGAGATGAGCGCCGCCTGGACGCTGACGGGCGCGTCGAGGAAGCCCTTCGCGCCGTCGACGAGCGGCAGATAATAGTCGCGAGTGACACGTCGCTGGAGCATCGCGTCGCACTCGGCCGGCGTGAAGCTCATGCCGGCGGTGACCGGCTTCCCGTTGATCCGGGTCTCGCCGTAGCAGATGTCCCAGATCTTCGCGAAGGGGTCCCAATGCGATCGGAGGACCAGGCCCTCCCAGGGCTTGATGAGCCGGTCCACGGCCAGCGATACGGCCGGCGGCGTGATGCCCTGCTCGATCGCCGCGCGGGTGGTCGCCGGCGTCACCGCCGGCACCCCACCCATAAAGGCGGCGTAGCCGCTGGTGAGGGCGAGCGCCAGCGCGCCGGCGATGGCCGCGCGGCCGCGCTTGGTGGCGACGATTTTATTCACCGGCATCGGTGGTCTCCGAAAGCTTGGACTGCGCGAGGAGGCGCGCCACGTAGGCGGCAGCGGTCGTAAACCCGGACAGGATGGCGAAGGCGCGCGGCGGGATCGGCAGGACGCCGTCGAAGGCGGGGAGCGCGATCTCCGCCATGGAAAAGAAGAATGCGAGCGCGATCAGCTGCAGCGACCAGGCGTGCTTGATCACCGCCCGCCAGTTGGGGACGAGGCTCATGGGATCTCCGGAAATGAGAAAGCCCGGCGCGAGGGCCGGGCTTGACGGGGTCGGACGAGAAGGCCCTTGATCAACCACGCCGTGCAATCTAAGGCACCGCATGCTTCAAAGGTTGTGGTCTCTCTTTCGCCCTCGCCCGTCTTTCGAATGGGAGCCGTGGAAGGAATATTCCCCCAAAGCCCTCGTCACAGGCGAAACGGCCAAAGGCCTGCTCATGCGGCGCTTCGTTGACGGCAAATGGCAGTATCGGCGTCCAACGGCCGAAGAGGCCTTCGATCACATGGAGCGCCAGGCGTGGTGAGCTTCAGAAGCCGCTAGCCGCCGACGCCTTCCGCCAATCGGCCTGTCGCACCTGCATCACGATGTCAGTGGCCGCGGCCGCGTCGTTTGTGAGCTTGATCGTCAACTGTGCGAAAGCGCTCGTTGCAGGCCAAGCCGCGCCGATGACTTCTTCCGGCGTGCGGAAGTAGAGGCCCTTGCCCTCGTTGAACTGCGACCAGTCCAGGTCGGTCGGAAAGGGATCGTTGGCGATCACGTTGCCCGCCTGCCCGTTGTAGTTGGCGGAAGGTGAGGCGTGGGAGCACGATGCTTGGACGAGCACACCCCGGAGGTTCTGATAGCCGACCGCCGCATCGCTCTTCTTGATGAGGATGAACGCTTCCGCATAGTGAGTATCGCCGGGCTCGAAGTTCCCGGTGCCGGATGTGCGGGTGAACTGGAAGTCGCCTACGCCAGTAGCCGTGCCAGTGATGGCAACCTGCTGGACGGGCGTGCCGTCAAGGTCCGCGAACTTAGACATGACCGCCGTGAGGCCACCGGCCGGGCCACCCGATCCCCAGTTGGTGGCGCGACCCGAGCCGTTGTCGCCGTCCATCATCCCGTTGCCGATGAGTGAACCACGCTTGTTGAGCGTGGCGTTGTAGACGCTAGCGTTGTCGATGTTGGACAGGTTGACCCGCTGTGAGAACAGCTTGTCCAGGACCTTGTAGATCTCCAGCGCGTAGCGGGCGTGGCCCTTCACGTTGGGGTGCATCAGGTCAGCGGCGTCGAACAGAGAGTTGTCGGCCGGGACACCCGTGGTTCCGTTGCGGGCCACGAAGCGGTTGTAGACCGGCACAGCCAAGACAAGGGGGTTCTGGTTCGGAAGGTCGAACATCGCCCAACGCTGGTAACGGTTAAGCCCCGCGAGCTTGGAGGCATCCCGCGTGTAGTTCGTGCCGCTGCCCGGTCCCGCCGGCAGGTCATCCGTGATGATGAACAGGATGCCGGCATCCGTGATGGCCTTGCTGATCTTGGTGATGTTGGCGATCAGCCGGTCGGTGTCCGCCAGCGTGGAGATGCTGTCGTTGACGATGCCGAAGAACAGAACCGTGTTGATCTTGTTGGCCTTGCACTCCGCGACGAAGGGAAGGAGCTGCGCATCGTCGGCCATGAAGGTCGTGGACTTACCGCCGTGCTTGCCCGTGGTCATTCGCGGGGCGATGAAGCGCGGACCCATCATGGCCTGAAGCCAGAAATGCGAACCGCGCGGCTCCGCGATGTTCACGAAGCCAGCGCCGGAGACGATGCGGTTCTGCCCGAACGCCTCGAAGGAGTGCGAATAGGTCGCTAACCGGCACTGGCGGATGGCGTTGCGGGCCACCTTCAGCGGCAGGTCAGCGCCAAGGTTGCGATCGGCGAGAAGCGTGTCGAGGTCGGCCATGGTCAGGATGCCTTCACGAAAATTGCCTCGCCACCAACGGTGACGGGCTCGAAGCTATTGATGGTGACGAGGGCAGAGCCGGAGGGCGGAACAGGCGCCCGTCGCGGGTCGAACTGAAGTGCGTTCGCTCGCATCCGCTCTTTCAGCCGGCGCGCCGCCTGCGTCACAACATGGATGCCGTCGAACGTATAGATGCCGGCTGCAGTGACGACGCCGGTGTCGGTGTTGGCCGTGTGCGCCTTGGCGAGGTTCTGGCGGAAAGTGAGCGTCCAGGTGCCGTTGCCATTGTTGACGACGGACTGAATGTCCTTCGCCTCGGCTTGAGTGGTGTCGCCAGGGTTCAGGATGATGCCGTCACCTGGCTGCACCGCGAAATTGACGGTGACGACCTTCTGCCCGGACGCCGCATCGGCGGTCAGTCGGCCCTGCTGATTGGCGACCGCTGCGAACTTACCGGATCCGGGCGAGCTTTCGATCGCCGAAGCCAGTTCAATGTAGCCGTCGACGTCGCTCGGCGTGCCCTTAATGTATGCGTTAAACGCGTCGATCGAGGCGCCTGCCTGGCGAACCTGCTTCGATGCGTCGGGGCTGCTGTAGAGGAAGGCATTGTCGGCGTTTGTGCCCTCATCCTTGCTGACCGAGCATGGCAGAAGAAGCGTCTGGATCACTCGCTTGCTGCCCATGCTCTTAAGTTGGGCGTGGGCCGCCTTGGCATCCGCGACGACGCTGGTGGCGGTGCCGTTGGTGGCCGAGTTCAAGCCCATCTCGCAGAGGATGAAATCGTATGGCCAGCCCTTGGCCTCCAGCAGCGCGCGGCGCTTGTCGAAGCCTTTGATCTGGACGCCGACCGGCGTGGGCGAAAGCGTAAGGTCCGGCAGCCGGGTGCCGGGAACGCAGAGGTTCGCGAACGGAATGCGCCCGCCTGGAAGCGTGTTGAAGGCATGTCCCAAAAAGCCGGAGGCACCCAGATCCTCGGCCAAAATTCCGAAAGGCATGCCCTGCGTCCGGTCGCCCCAGCCGATGCTGTCACCGACCTTCAGACCCGCCGTCGCCTGCGCGATCGAAGCCGTGCCGTAGGGGCGAGCCGTGGACATGATCGGCAGGCCGTCCATGATGACGATGCCCGGCGTGTTGGTGAAGCCCTCGCCCGTGTTCGACTTGAGCGCGGAGACCTGCGAGGCCGTGCCGCTGGAGAGGATCGCGTCGCCGCGCCCGCTCGAGGTCTGGACCACCGAGCGGGGCAGGAAGACGGGCCCCTGCGAGGGACGGTACTGGCCGACAGCGAGTTCGTCCGCCACGCCAACCCGGATCACCGAGTTGGCCGGGATCACAACGGGAAGCTCGTCCGTCCAGATGGCGGTGCCGTCCGAAATCGTGAAGGCCTCCTGACCATTGTAGGTCAGGTTGTATTTCACGTCGTTGACTTCCAGCACCATGGCCTTGATCGGCCAGTCGTTGCCCAGCGGCTGCTCGTTGCCATACCACGCAGCAAGCGCGAAGGACCGACCATATTCAGTCCAGAGGGATGTCCACTCGGCGATGTAGCGCATCTTGTAGGTGTCGGACGAGGTGACCTGAACACGCGATGACAAAGCCTGGAGACGCGAAGACGCCAGCATCGGGCGGCCCATCGGCAAGGCAACAGTGATCGTCACAGCCGTATCGAAGGTCTGGCCTTCCCGCGTCTGGCGAACCGTGCCGTTGATGGTTCCTCCGGCCAGAGCTTCGGCGCCGACGATGAGCTTGCCAGCGGTGGAGAAGGTGAAGCGATTATCGGTTGCAAGAGGGCTGCCAGTCAGGAACGAGCGCGCCTCGCCTTCCACCTTGGCGGGAAGGTCGAGAACGAGCGAACCGGCGGCGAGGGTCGGCGCGATCGTCGCGCTGGTCGGCGTGATCGTGGGAAGGGCGCCCTCCAGAACATTGGCGACGGTCACGTCGATGGTGAAGGGCGTAACGTTACCGGCCGCGTCCGTGGCCGTCAGGTTCACGCGATAGACGTTGTTCGCGTCCGCGTCGCTCGGAGCCTCGTAGTCGCGCGCAGCCAGGGAGAGCTTCGCGCCGTCGAGCGTGAAGAGCGCGGCATCGGCGCCGGCCACCTTCGCCCAGGTGACCGTCTCGTCCGCCACAAGCGTCGTTTCGAAGGAGGTGTTTTCCGCGACAGTGAAAGTTTTGGGACTGGTCACGATCGGAGCGACCGTGTCGGCGACCGGCGCACCGACCACGGAAACGGCGAAGCTCTGCACCACGGAAGTCGCATCGTCCGGGCTCGTCGCCCGAAGTCGGATCGAGCCCGTTGCCGGCGCATTGAGACCCTGCGCGGCCAACAGCTGCCGGCCCGAAACCTTCGCGCGACCGCCGAACGTGGTCTCGGCCTCGACTCGCCACCCCTCCGGCGCCGAGATCGCGGCCAGAATGGCATCCTTCGCGGCGCCCGTGGCGAACGTGGTGGACGAGAGCTGCAGCGACGCTCCGCCGACGCCCTTGGTGCGAAGGAAGGCCATCAGTTCTTCGACCAGCAGACGTCGCTCGAGGCCGCCCCGGCGCATCAGCAGCGCGTCGGACTCCTCGATGGCCGGGTCGACGGGCGCGATCGTGCCCGATCCCGCGAGCACGATCCGCCCGAGCAGCAGATCGAACAGTGCCTCTTCGTCGGTCAGCAGGATAGAGCGGTCGGCGGGTGCCGGCCGGCCGGCCACCCAGACGACGCCGGGCATGACGGTATATCGCTTCGTGGTCACGAAAACGTCCTTCGTTTGCAGTGGGTGACGATGTGCGGCCGGCCGGCCAAGCACCGGTCGCGTCGCAGGAAACGGAGCGCCGCTTGCCGACCGGCACGGAATGCCGCTACCACTCGCTGAGATTGCGGTCGGCCGAGCTCGGCCAGAGCACTTGCGGGGGTGGAATATGCGTGGTTTCAGGCAGCTGCAGATGACGGTCGCCGCGGTTCTGCTGGTTTCCAGTGCCGCGACGGGCGCCGACATGGCGAAGGTCGAAGCGTTCGGCTATGCCCCGGTCAACCGCCCAGGCACCTTCGAAACGATGAGCTCGATCGGCGCGACCCAGGTCAGCCCGTCGACGCTCGCGGATCTCAAGACGATCGCACCGAGCGTCACGACCATCGAGCTCTACTGCGCCGCGAGCCCAGGCCCGCGCTTCATGCAGATCGATGGGAAGTTTTACACTCTGAACGGAAAGTCGCGCCGGCCGGGCGCCTTCGTCGAAACCAGCCGGGGCAAGCTACCCGTTCAGGATACGAACGAGGGGAGATCGCCGCTCGGTGACGACTATCGCGTCCTGGGCCTTCTGGTCGAAGAAGCCGCCGGCGCCTGCCGCTGATCTATCCTCAGGGTGGCGCCTCCGCCGTCCTGCGCTTGTTCAGGTGAAAGGCGCGGCGACCGGCGAGGCCGCCGCCTTCTTTTTCTTCGGGGCCCGGCTGTCACGCCCTGCCCCGCCGCCCGGTTGCTTGATCTCCAGCGAGGTCAGCGCGCCTCCGGCTCGATCGGCCTTGTGGTTGACCGAGACGATCCGAAACGTTCCGTCGATGCCGTCCCGGGCACCGGTGAGGACAAGGGTCCCTTCCGCCTGCGCCTCGGGCTGCAGCAGCATCTCGATCGTGCCGTCGCCGCTCTCGCGGGCCGCTTCGCTTTTGCGGCCCTTCCCGATCGCCTTGGCGTCGTCTTCGTCCGCCGCGTCGAACCGACGCTCCTCGCTCGCCGGCTCATCTTCGCCCGTGTCGAACTCGAAGTCGGAGACTTTGAACTCGGCCTTATCGCGATCGAACGAGCGCACGCGGGCCTTCTTGTAGCGAGAGCGCCCTTTCAGGGGGTCGAGGCGAACGGAGATGACATTGCCGGGAATGGTGGCCCGGATGGTCGGCATCGCCGCCCCGGTGGCGGCGAGGCCTTCTCCCCGAGCTGCGAACACGCCGCGGTCGCCGCGAACCTTGAACGTGGCGCCTAGATCGCGCGCTAGGCGCGTTGCCCAGCCGAGGAACGAGGCTCCATCCGGCGACCAGTAGCTCCGACGGATCGCCGCCAGATCGGGCGCGACGACGATACCGGAAAGGCCCGCCTCGCTCGCACCCTTCTCTAGCGCCTCACCAAGCGTCGCATCGTCGAGATGCCAGCGCTGGCCCTGCTTCGTCTTCCCGCGCGGATCGCGCCCTTTGGCGGATATCTCGAGCAGACGGCCGCCGCCCCGGGTCAGTGTCCAGGGCGTCGAATCCACGATGCCCTCGAAGGCGACCACGCCGTTCATGGTCACACGAACGGAGGCCCCTTCTTTCGGCAGGAGCGCCTGCCCACCGCGATCGTCGAAGGTGAGACGGCAGTTGTCGGAGGACGTCCCATCCTTGTCCGAGATGTCGATCGAGATCAGGTACGGGCGCATGGCGCTGCTGGCGTCCCGGCCGTCGATCGTCACGGCCCAATCCACCGTCCATGCCATGCATCACCCGTAGAGCGAGACCACCGTGCGGGTGGCGGAAACCGTTGGTCGGTCAGGCAGTAGCAGATCCGTGCCGGGCGGAATGAACGCGCCGAGCTGGGCCAGTCCAGGGTTCAAGTCGAGCGTCGCGGTGAGCAGCGTGCGCGCGAGCTCGGCCCCGAACTCCGCCGCGAGGATTTCGTCGAGGACGAGCGGCCGGCCGCGTGTCGTGATCCGGGTCGGCATCAGAGCAATCCGAAGAGCGAGATGAGGCTGCCGAGGATGCTGGGGTTCGTTCCGTCCGGCTCGACCTTCACCAGGGTCAGCGTGTGATTGAGGGTGCCGCCGACGCCCCGCCGGCCGAGTTCTGCATGGGCTTCGCGGATCTCGGTGATGACGAACCATCCTTCCATCTTGCCGTCGCCCCGCATGACCGGGATGCGCTGCCCGGCGCGGCGGAAGCCGTGCAGGGCTTCGAGCTCGGTCAATCCTCCGATGCGCTCGGGCAGCAGCTGGCCCGAGAGCGTCAGCGTGTCGTCGCCCTCGCCCATGAACTCGCGCTGCGGCGCGGTGCCGAGCAGCGCCTTCACGGCGAAGTCCGCCGAGGCGACCCGCTCGACCTCGTCAATCGAGAATGGCGTCGTGTCGATCGCGACCGCGCCGAGATTGTAGAGCATGGTCAGTTCCCGATATCGGCGTTGACGTCTTCGTAGTCCTCGGCCGCGCGCCGCGCGTTCAGGGCTGCTCCCTCGACGGCGCCCGGGAGCGCTGTCAGCGATCGGTGCAGCTGGTCGACCTTCAGCTGCGCCGCATCAATGCCGGACGTGTCCACCTGAGGCGTCGCCGTCACCGACAGAGCCGAGCGGATGTTCTCGCCGATTAGACGCGCCTGGTCGGTTACCTGCCCGCCACCAGCAGCCACTGCCGCAGCGTAGGCATCCAGCGAGGCGCGCGCGGCCTCCGGCAAGCCGGCGCTCAGGTCCGCCAACTCTGCCTTCGCCGTCGCGAGACGCTTGCCGAAATAGCTGCGCCGCAAGCCGGTCGCCTGATTGAGGTTGGCCTGTTCCTCGCCGACCGTCTCGGCAGCACCGATCGCGCGGCGCACAGGATCCGGCCGGCGCTGCTGCGGTGACGGCGGCAGCGTGCCGCCCAGCGCGCCGATCTCGGTTCGAGCCTGAACGGCTTCGAGCGGATTGGCGGACCGCGACCGCGCCTCGCGATCGGTGACCTGCTGTTGCTCAGCCGCCTGGTGCTGGCGGATTGCCTCCGCCTTTTCCTCGGGCGTCCAAGCCTTGAAGCCGTTCCGCTCTCCGGAGGCTTGGCGCCGTGCCGGGTCGTTCATGAACCCGACCGGATCCTTGATGAAGTCGGCGACGTCCTTCAGCTCGTCGGAAACGTATTTCGTGGCCCGCGAGACCTCGTTGATGCCCTTCGCGATATCGGAGAAGAAGTCGCCGATCGGCGACTTCGACGTGTCCATCTGGAGAAGGTCGGCGATCGACCCGCCCAGATCGACAACGGCTGCTTTCGCGCGGTCGATGTCGGTCCAGTCGACCTTGGCTTCGAGCGTCTTCAACCCCTGCCCGATCTCGGCGATCAGCGTCTTGATGCCGGAGAGACCATCCGTCAGCGCGGGAAGTCCCATAGAGCCAGCGTCGATCGTCAGGTTGCGGAAGGCGTTCTTCACCAGTTGCCACTGCGACCAGAAGTCGTCGAGCTTCAGCTTGTAAGCCGTGTCGAGCGAATTGGTCCACTTGGCCTCGTCGGCCGCGAGCGCGAGGTTGCGCCGATATTCGTCGGCCGCTTCCGCAAGGCGTAGGATCTTGCCGGCGTGCTCCTGGCCGACGAACGAGGACAGGAAATCCATCCGCTGTTCGGAGTTCAAGGCCTGAAGCCGATCGAGCATCTGAAGCAGAGCGCCGTTGGCGTCCTTTTTTACAGCCTTCGAGAACTTCTTGACTGGCCCCATGTACTTTTCGAACGTCTTACGGCTCTCACCGGTCAGCGTCGTGGCCGTCAGCATCTTGGTCGACAGCGCTTCCATGGCCGTCGAGGCGACCTCGGCCGGCATGCCCAGATTGAGAAGGGTCGATCCAAGCGACAGGGTCTGATCCATTGTCAGGCCGAGCGTTTTGAGCGACGCGGCCGAGCGATCCACGAAGTTGACGATGTCCTTCTCGTCCGAAATGCCGCTGTCGGCGAGCGAGTTCGTTAGGTCGAAGACACGCTTGATGGCTGTCTCCGACAGGCCCATGCTCGTTTTGAGCTTGGAGGCGAAGTTGCCGACTTCCTCGGCCGGCATCTCGAAGGCATCGGCTGCCTTAACCGAAAGCCGCGCGAACTCCTTCAGCTCGGCGATCGGAATGCCGGCCGCCGCGCCGCGCTCGTAGGCGCCGAGGATCTCTTCGATCGGCACGGCAAGCTCGCCCGAGGCCGCGAGCGCCTTGATTTCTTCGCCCAAGGCTTTGGTCTGTTCCGCCGTGGTGCCGGCCTTCTTCTGGATGCCCGTCATAGACGATTCGAAGTCGGCGGCAGACGCAATGATTTGCTGCGCTGAAAAGGCGCCAGCGAGTGGAGCGATAACGCGAGCCATCCCCGCTGCGACGACATCTTGCGACCGCCCCATATCGGCTGCGTCTTCGGCTGTTTGGCGGGATTGTCGTGCCAGCGAGCGCTCTCGTCGCTCCAACTGGTCAAGCGACCGGTCGACGCCTCGAGCCGGACCGGATACGCGATCGGTCAGGCTGAGGATCAGTTCGCTTGACAGCCGGGCCATGCGTTATCTCCGATTGAATTCCGGGCAGAGGCTTCGGGCAATGAAGGTCGCGATCTCGCTATCGACCCAGCGCAGCGCGCGAAGTGCCTCAACCGGCACGTCCGCCATGCGCGCGTGCATCTCCTGCTCGGTGGTCTCGCCCCGCACGACCGCCTCCACATCCTCGAAGGCCGGTGGGCGGAACAGGAGATTGTCGTACCGCACGATGCCGATCTTGAAGGGATAGCGCAGCAGAAACGGCCGATCGGTCGGATTCTCATCGTAGACCGCGCCGCTGCGAACAGCGGCGGCGGTCACTTCGGGAGGCGGCGTGGGCACAGACACGGGCACCGGAGCGGCCACCGGCTCCGCGATCTCTGCCCGCAATTCCTCGAACGGGACCACTCGGAGCCGTTCGAATTCGCTATCGCGATCCTCGACCATGGCTTAGGCCCCCAGCCCACGTCGCTGGCTTTCGAAGATGGACTTGCCCATGAAGCGGGCCTCGCGCTCCCAGAAGTCGAAGTAGCACCACTCGATCCCGTCGACGGTGAACTCGAAATGCACCACCTCGGCGAAGGCGTGGTTGCAGCCCTTGAACTCCTTGGGGTCGCTCTCGTCCGGCTCCCAGCTGGTGATGCAGCCTTCGATGATGCCGCGCGCCGCGCGGGTCACCCCGGCCTGCTTGTCGACATAGGAGGACGCGAAGGTCCACTTGTCCCGCTCGCCCATGCCACGGAACACGTCCTCGTCGAGACCCATCGCTTTGAAGGCGGGCTCCAGCTTCTCGATCCGGGGCAGCGTGAAGTCCACCTCCATGATGCCGCCGCCCGGATTGTGAGGGGCGACCACGCGCTTGATCGGCGGGATGGTAAGGGTCGAGATCGTGTTGGCGCGGCTAAGGCCGGTCTGGGTCGCCCGGCGCACGTCGACGGCGGTGAGGATTAGAAGAGGCGTCTGGGCCATGATGGGGTTCCTCTGGCGCGCGCCGATCAGGCGACGGTGTTGAGACGGGCGACGATGTCGGCGACCAGGGCCTCGACGGCCGGGCGATAGCGGCGCAGGTCGATCGCCGCCTGTTTGAAGACGGGCGCGGGTTCGATGCCGAGATCGAGCTTGATGCGCCCCAGCCGAATGTTCTCCGGCGAGTTCTGGTCGGGGATGAAGACCTTGCGGTCGTAGCCGAGGATGTCGCCGGCCGCTTTGTGGTCGCGCAGCATGAAGAGGATCGAATTGACGTAGGCCTCGGCCATGTCGACCGTGATCTTCTGACCCAGGAAGCGGCGCGTGATCTCGATCAGCTTGACCGTGATGTAGTCGGCGCCGCGCACCTGGTGGATCTGTTTCCAGAGCTCGCCCGTGTCGGTGTTGTCCGTGCCGATGAAGGTGAAGCCGCCCTCTGCGATGGCGCCGTCGACGTTCACCTCGCCTGGCACGACGATCGACACCTCGCCATCGAGCATCTGCTGCCCTTCGGTCGAGCCGTCGAAGAGCGAGAAGGCGATCGGCCGGGACAGGCCAGCGAGCCCATAGATCGCGCGGTTGGCGATCGGGTCGAAGGGCTTGCCCTCGTTTTCGTTGTCGACGCGAGCGAAGAGGCCCAGCACGCGCGGACCCATCGGGCGCGTGACGAGGTTCGCGCCCTCGTAGACACGGCCGGCAACGCCGATCGGCATGAGGCGTTGCGAGTTCATCGTCTCACGCGCGTCGATCGCGTTCGCGGCCGAGGTGTCGTCGACGTCCACCGGCGCGATGGCCAGCAGCTTCTCCAGCGCCTCGGGCAGCGCGGCGACGATCGGGTTCGCCGTGTCCGCGTCGGCACGCCAGGCGGTGCGCCCGGCCCAGACAAGGCGCGGCGTGGCGTTCACGGCCGAGGCGATATAGCCGACCTGCGACAGTGCAGCGGCGATGTTGGCGACGGTCTGGGCGACGCTGGCGCCTTCCTGAACGCGGAGCACCGTGACGTCGGCGCCGACGTTCAAGCCGGTCAGCTGTGCGTTGATGCCGGCGACGGCGTCGCGCAGCGGCCCGGTGCCGAGCTTGGCAACGGTGGCAGTGTCGCTGGTCGAGAAGCGCTTGGGCGTCATCACGGGAAAGGCCGTGGCGTTGGCGTCCGAGCTCGTCTCGATGAGGAGCATTTTGGAGAAGTCGGCACCGGCAGTCGGCACGGGCTCGTCGTTCGGGCGCGCAACGGACATGCCGAAGATCGGGTTCGACATCGGGGGTCTCCTGAAGGTCGGAAAAACGAAAGCCCGGCGCGAGGGCCGGGCTTGGGAAAGGCAATCGAAGGGGGACCGTCAGCGCTTGAGGCGCGCCCGAATCCAGAACGGAAGGCCGAGGAGAACGACGCCGGCTCCCATGGCCAGAGCCATAGGCCAGCCGGCGGCATCGGAGACGCAGCGCACCAAGTCGAGATCAGCACCGAGTTTCGAGGCGGCAAGGCTCGAATAGGCGAGGTCATGGGCGGCGCAGCAGTGCCCCCAGGCCCCTTCGAACCAGCCGGTGCAATGGTCGGTCACCCCGGCAAGCCGCGCGCGATCACCTCGCGACGCTCCGGCGTGAGGATGCCGACCGAGACGAGGATATCGAGGCCGGCAAGGTTGCGCGGGTCGGTGAGGTCGACCGTCGTCAGGTGGGGATCCTTGATGCGGTCGAAGAAGACACCGATCACCTTGCGCAGCGTCTTCTGTTCGGCGCTGTCGCTCTCGCTCTGGCCGGCGGAGAACTCGACGATCGCAACCTCCTCGAAAGCCGAGAAGGCGTTGCGGAACTCGCTCGGCGTGAGCTTGAGGCGGAAGGCCGGCTCGGGTTCCGCTTGATCGGCCGAGGCGGATGCCAAAGGGGCAATCCAGTTCTTGCCCTCAAGCCGATATCCGACGCCGAAACCCTCAGGAACGCCCTTGGGAACGGCGACAAACTCCTTCGCGATGTCAGGGTGAAACTTGCTCGCGGGATCGTCGGAAAGCTCTACGACGACGCCGCCAATCAAACGCACCTTCATGGCTTAGACGCCCATCGTGATTTCGAGAAGAACGAGACCGGGACCACCGTTTCCACCACGACCGCCTTGGCCGTAATAGCCTTGGCTAGCGTTGGAGCCGCCACCACCGCCACCACCGCCGCCGCATCCAAACGAGCCATCGGACCCCTTCTGACCTGAAGGACCAGTGCTACCGTTCGCAGTATTTGCCGCCCCCGCTCCACCACCACCGCCTGCAAACTTCCCGGCGGGCTTTGCGACGCCTGCCAAGTCGCTGGACGAGGCCACGTTCCCATATAGACCGGCGGAACCCTGCCCCTCTCCATAGACGGTGTTTGCGTCTGCGGTGGTAACCGCAACTGAGAAAGAAGCGTTCGGATCGAAAAACTCGTCAAAGTAAGTTCTCGCGACAGTCGCCTGATTTACGAGCGAAGGTCCGCCGAGGTTGATCAATGTTCCTCCCGGTGTAGCATCCACTCCCGGCCCACCGTTTCCAGCTCCGCCGCCACCTGATGTCGGATTAGTTGAGGCTTGACCAGAACTGCTCCTTTGTGCGCCGTTGCCGCCTCGATACCCGTTGGTGTGTCGGTTACCGGCGCTGCCGCCGCCACCGCCGCCAGGGCCACCCCCGTTACTCAAGGCTGTGGATGCGTATAGCGCTCGAATTCCCCCAAGCCCCCCAGTTCGGTTGACAATCCCTCCATATCCAACGCCCGGGCCACTGGCCGAACCGCCGGTTGCAGAAATTTGAGTTCCAACGCTCGATGTGCCGCCAGCCGTTCCGAGGCCGCCGGCGGCGTCCGGTGTGCTACTCCAAGTATTGTTGCCTGTATTAGGTCCACCGCCGGCACCCCCTACACCGGCCACGCCAACCGTGATCGGAATAGCAACGCCTGGAGTGAATGCGATCGGTCCTTCCGCATAACCACCTGCGCTGCCGCCCCGACCAGAGCCGGAAGCATGCTTGTTAGCGTCTATGGCAGAACGACCGCCTTCACCACCTTCCCCACCCCCCAAGACGATGGCGTAGACCTCGGCCCACTTATCGGTCGGCGTTATCGTGTCGTTGGCCTGGAAGGCGATGCGGATTTTCTTGGTTGGATTCTTCAGCGGCCCCCCATTGGAGCCAGGCGCAATGCGGCCCATTATGCGGCCTCCTCGACAAACCATACTTGCACGGCGGCCATGTTGGCCGTGTCGGTCTTCACGTAGATTTTCGAGCCGGCATCCAGAACGATCCCGTCACGCGCGAGCGGGCCGGCGCCGATCGCGAGCGCGACGTCGTTCTCGACGATGTCGGCATCGCCTGGCGCCGCGCCCCCGGTCACGGCGAGCTTGACCTTGCAGGCGCCGAGCGGGGCGACGTTGACGGTGTAGACGCCGCGCTTGTTGGGCGGCACGGTCAGAACCGCCGACCAATCAGTCGTTGTCAGCTTCGAGTTGGTTGGCGACGGCATCACGCCCCCCCGAGATAGAGGCTGGCGACCGTGATCCGGCGCCGACCTTCGAATGCGGTTTTCAGGTCAGAGAGACCGGTCGCGTTGGCAGCAATCTTCGCGAGGAGCTCCGCCAAAGCGGGGTGGAGACGATTGGCGGTGAGACCGGCGATGGCCGTCTGGATCCGCACGTCATCGGTCGAGACGCCGTTCGTGAGGAGCGTATTGATGCGCCCCTCGAGAACGTCGGACAGGGCCTGCAGCTCAACGAGCTCAGCCCGGCGCGCGATGATCTCGGTCGTAACGTTCTGGCTGATCAGCGCGAGCGCCTGATCGGTCAGGCGGTCGATGGTGTCGTCGTATTCGATGGCCTTGCCTTCGATTCGGCGAACCCGCTTGGAGAGGTCGCCGAACACGGCGTCCCAAATCTCCCGGTTTAGATCCATCCCGGGTGGGGCTTTATAGTCCGTCTCAGGCGATGGGGTTGGCTTCATGGATCGCCTCCCAACCGTCCGTCCGGACGATGCCGGCGAGAACGGATCCCTGCATCTTGTGCTGGTCACGCGGCAGAAGCCGCATCGTCTCGAGCGTGACGGGCTTGGTGATGAGGACGCGATACGTCGCGCCCTCGTCGATCTCGAAAGGCTTCATGGCATCCTCAGAGGGCGTAGAGAGAGACGTTCTCGACGAAGGGGACGGACTGGACCGCCGTCGTCATCGCATCGAGCCGGAGCACGGCCGCCGAGCTCGCCGGGATCGAGAAGGATGCGGTCAGGAGTCGCCGCGTCGCCTTGGACAGATCGCGCGACAGGCTCTCGACGGTCGGCGTGTAGACCACCCCGCCGGCGACGATCTTGGGATCGAGATCGTGCAGCGCGGGGTCGAACTGGTCGAGCGAGATCTCGACGTCGATCCGTGTCGTGGAATAGCCGAAGCGCAGCTCCTTCGTCAGCGCCCGCATGTCGCCGCGCGGACGCCGCGTCATGGCCCGCGCCTTGGCGTTGAGGACGATCGCGGGCGCGAGGCCGGTCGTGCCGATCATCGTCAGGCGGAGGCGGCAGAGCGCCGGAAGGCCGCGAAGCGGATTGGGCGCCTCGGCCGTCTCGGCGCGAAGCGGCTCCCATTCCTCCCGACCGCTCGGCTTGACCTCCCACATCATCGAGGTGCCGTCCGGGCACCAGCTCTCGTAAAGGAGCTTGAGCTCGGTCATGCCGTTTTCGAGCTCGAGCGGATCGAACTCGACAACGGCGCGCGTCGTGGTGAACTCGGCTCCGTTGACGCGGAAGACGAAGTCCTCCTCGGGCGCACCCTGGAACCAGCCCTGATCGGTCGACCAGAACAGAGTCCCTTGAGCGTATTTCGCGCCGGTGACGGTGACGAGGGAGTGATTGCCCGTCGTGACCGTCACCCACGCATAGCGCTTGCCGGGCGGCATGAAACGCGGCTTGAACGGGAAGCGGACCCATCCGCGCGCCAGGTCTTTCGCGGCCAGCGTCGAGCGGGCGAGCACCGCGTCGAAGAGCGGCTCGCCCGTCGCCGAGACCTCGCAGAGCAGGAGCGTGACCTCGCCGTCCGTCGCGACGCGGTCGAGTTTCACCTCGATCGACGTCAGGATGATCGGCTGGGTGAGAAGGAACGTCTGGCCGTAGACCGAACCGTTGATCCCGAACGTCTCGGTCACGTAGTCCCAATAGGTCTCGGTCCAGTAGTTATATTCGATCGACTTGGCCGCGTAGATCTGGCGATAGCCGGTCTGCGCCACCTGGCTGTTGTGGACGATGACGTCCGCCGCCGTGATGTTCGACCCGTGGGTCTGGTTGAAGATCGAGACGTCAAGCGACTGGCCAGCATAGGAGGCGTCGATCAGCCCGAGCTTCACGAAGCTCTCGCCGTTCGCCTGAAACACCGCGCCTTCGCGCGCCGTGCCGATCTGCGCCCATTCCTTATAGTTGTCGCACATGGCGACGGTCGGGCCGTAGGAGACCGAGGAGCGGGAGACCGTCCGCTCGACCGGCGTCGTCACGGTGTGGACCTGCTGGGAGATGTTCTTCGTCGATCCGGTCCCGTCGACCTCGATCTTGGTCTTCTCGGTCCATGCCGGCATGAGGATATCGCCCTCGATGCGGATGCCGGCCTGGGCAGGGTTCAGGATCTCCAGACGCTCGTCGCGCTCGGCCGCCCAACCGAAGCGAACGCCTTCCGCGATCCGCGCGAGGAACTGCGCGTTCGTGACGGCCCATTGGTCCTTCACCAGCGCGGCGTCGTAGAAATAGCCGCGCGCCGCATCGGGTAGGTTCGCCAGGCGGCGGAGCTGCGCGGTGTCGCGCTGCAGCTGCTGGACGATCTCCTTGCGGGGGAAGTCCTTCAGCATGGCCTGCAGGTTGGCGAGATCCGTCGCGAGGGTCTGGGTGCGCGCGAAGGACACGGCCATCTGGCCTTCGAGCACGGTGACGCGTCCCTCGACCTCGTAGAGCGTCTTGACGCGCCAATCCTGAGCGCTCTCGATCGCCTCGATCTTGGTGTTGGAAAGCAGCACGAAGCCGATGCAGCAATCCGTCGCCGCGATCACCGGACGAAGCGGCGTCGGCGAGTTGAGCCCCTGCTGGACACGGAACTCGACGGTGCGCCGCTCGACCTTGGGCACGTTGACCGGAACGGAAGCGCCGGTCTCGACGTCGGTTTCGACGAAGCGCTGCTCCTGGTCCGTGACCGTCGCGCCGCTGGCAAGGATCGCGACATAGCGCTGGTCGCCGATGATGAGCGGCATGTGCGGCGTCAGGTCGATATCGACCGCCTGGTCCAGATCGTAGAGGATTTGGTCCTGCCAGACCGTGCCGGCGCCGACCCGGATGCGGGCCGAGGATGGGGTGGCGATCGAGAAGCGCGCCCAGTGGTGCGGATAGGCGATGGCACCGCCCACGATGTTCTCGCCGCCTTCGCGTGCCGCCTTCGAGATGGCCTCGAAATCCGAGGGCTCGGCGGTCTCGGCTTCCGAGAAGAGAATGAGCTTGCTCATGGCGTTCCTTACAAGCGGACGCGATCGACGAACTGGCCCAGGCGAAAGCCGCCATCCAGCGAAGGGGCATCGTCGAGGCGGAGCGTCCGACGATGGGAGAAGTCGACGCGATATTCGGTGGCCTCGCCTTTCGACGCGGCGAGCGCCACAAGGCATCGGCGAAGCGGTTCGCGGGTCGGCGTGCGAAGCGTGGCGCGCCCCAGCATCCCGCGCCCCAGCACCAGGGCGCGAGGCGGGCGCGTTGTGGCGACCTTCACGAGGTAGCGCGCCGCGAAGGGCGGATGCCCGATCGGCGTGCGGCCGACCCGGGCCCGCCCCAGCACGAAGCGCGTGGGGTAGGAGATGCGATCGAGGATCGCGCCGCCTACGAAGCGGATGAAGGCGTCCGGCCCGTCCCGCGTGCCCTTGAGCGCGGCCAGCCCATCGCGCGCGGCTTGGACCATTTCTCGCTTGCGCACGAGCGGCCAGTCCCCGAACCACAGGTCAGCGGATTCGCTGGAGCCGAGGAACGCCAGGAACGCCTCGGGCGTCAGAGCGGGGTCGAGCAGGTCGCGGATCGGGATCGGCAGCCTGTCGGTGAAGGCCTTCGCCAACGCTCG
The DNA here is from genome assembly GCF_001463785.1 of Aureimonas sp. AU40. Classification (NCBI taxonomy): domain Bacteria; kingdom Pseudomonadati; phylum Pseudomonadota; class Alphaproteobacteria; order Hyphomicrobiales; family Aurantimonadaceae; genus Aureimonas; species Aureimonas sp. AU40. The sequence goes on along the minus strand of NZ_BBWL01000003.1, from coordinate 41,354 downwards.
CTCGAAGGGTCCGGCCTCGGAGTAGATGACCTCGCTGCCGGAGCTCACGAGCGCACCCTCGCTTCAACGGCCAAACCGAGGAACGACGGGATCACGTAGGGGTCCGGCACGATCTCGACCGGCGCCAGATCTTCGGCCGCCAGCACATTGACGTTGCCGAAGGCGATGCCGCGAAAGAAGCCCGCGGGCACCTCGCCGCCGATGACGCAGCGCGTCTCCGCAGCGGCCTTGATGCGCGCGGCAACGTCTGCCTCGACCAGCGCCTGATCGGGACCGGGCCGGAGGTCGAGGCGCAACCGCACGCGATAGGTTGCCGGCGTTGCCGGCAGGACCGACACCGCAATCGCCTCGGGCGCGACATGCGGCGCGAGACAGGCGGCCTCGACGAGCTTGCGCTCGGGTTTGGTCGGCTCGCGCCCGCCCGGCCCGGCGACCACGATATGGGTGTCGCCACGGCGCTTGTGGACGGCATAGCCGTTGACCCGCGCATCGCCCATTAGAGGCCATGCGGTCCAAGCCTCGTAGAGGAAGCGGTCAGCCGACCCGGCCGAGCCGCGATCGAAGGATAGGAGATAGCGCCGCAGCAGCGCGGCGTCGCTCTCCATCACCACCGCGCTGGTCGGCGTGGCAGCCTGAAGAACGAGGCGTTGCACATTCTGGCGCGCGACCAGCGCGTCGAGATCAGCGCCCGTCGCCGTCGTCGCGAAGACCGAGCGCACCACGTCGTTGACGCGCTGGCGGTCGAGAAGGCGGAGGAAAGAGAAGACGCGGCCTTGAATGGCGACCGGGTTCGCCTCCAGTTCGCCGATGGTGAACTCTGGCAGGGTCGGGTCGCGCTGGCGCTCTTCGGCCCATGCCAGAAGGAACCGTTCCTTGAAGGCGGCGCGCATCGCCGCCGGCGTGAAGGTTTCGATCGCCGCCGGTAGCGGCACGGCGGACAGGTCGATCGCGGTCGGTGCCCTCATTCCGTCACCCCTGCCGTCCGCCCGAAGCGAAGCCCGAATGTCCGGACGCCCTCGACTGAAGGGTCGCCCAAGTGCGCGCGGGGCCGGAACTCCACCTCGATGGAGAATTTGGCCGCGCCCTGGCGCAGCTCGTCGACCGTTCCGCCGGGAATGATCCGGCGCACCCGGAAGCGCGGCTCCCAAAGGTCGATCGCGGCGGCCATCAGGAGCATGTAGGCGGAGAAGAGACGGGCATTGAGCTTGCGGCCGAGCAACTCGACCAGCCCCGCCCCGAACTCGCGCAAGAGCACATGCGAGCCGATGCGCGAGAAGAACAGGATCTCCACCGACTGCAGGGCGCTCTGATAGTTGGTCAGGCGCGCGCCGGTGCGTCGGTCGAAGTCCATGGGTGTGGTTCCTACTCGGGCGGGTCCGTCCTCGAATCCCCGCGCCGGATGCCGGGATGGACATGGCTGGAGCCGATGTTTTGGCCGTCGTGCTCGACCCGGCCGCCGGTGATGGAGAGCCCCTCCCCGGAAACCTTGATCGTCGTTCCGCCCGCCGTGATGACGAGCGCGCCGTCTGCCACCTCGAACCGGACGCCGGCGTCCTCGAAGACGTTGGCGTCCATGTTCCCGTTCGGGCTCTTGTGGTTGCCGCCGTAGCCGCCGCGCAGGAGGAAGCCCTGCCGCATGTCGCCGTTCGGGCTGATCAGGCCGACCACCTGGCCGACCTTCAGCGGAACGCTCGTCTTGCCGGTGTCGGGATGCGGCAGCCAGGGTGAGAGCCAGTCCCCGCCCTCGCCGTCCTGCCCGAGCTTCAGGCGATAGCCCTTCTCGGCGTCGACCTGCGCAACCGCGCCGGGCCGAAGCAGATTGGCGACCGTCGTGCGCAGTTCCTCGACGGTCTGCCGCAGCTCGGCGATCGTCTTGTGAACCGACATCAGGGCACCTCGCGGACGCCGGCGCCGCCCGCATCGACGCGCGCGCCAGCGAAGGGCGGCGTCGTGCGGTCGGTGTCCGCCTCCAGCGGACCGAGCCCCAAGGCATGGAGTTCCATCCGGGTCAGCCCACGACGAGCCTGGTGCAGCTTCCAGTCCGGAGCGATGCCACCCAGCACGCTGCGCATGGCAACGGCCTGGGCAACGTAGGTCGCCTCGCCCTCGGCCTCGAGGGCCGTCAGAAATCGAGCCATGGCGGAACGCGGGTCCAATGGAGCGCCGCGAACGGGGTCGGGCATGAGAGCCAGCTGAAGCCTCGTCTGATGCCCGGCGAGCTTCTGACCGTTATCGCTGGTGCGACGCGCCCCAACCTCCATCTTTTCCACGCGCGTGTGGAGCGCGCGGAAAATATCAGCCCAGACGCTGTCGGGATCGCTGAGGGCGTCGAGAACCTGACGCTGTACGAGCTCCAGAAAGAACTCGAAGGCCCGATCGCTGGCAGGCACGGAAACGCCGACGATCGTCGATTGCCCGGTCTCGCGGTCGAGTTCGGTCATCGCCATGGAAATGCCGATCTCGATCACGAGGACGCAGGAGCCGTTCTCGGTCAGATCGCGCTCGGCAACATCGTCGGCCACGCCCTCGTCGGTGTAGATCGCGACGAACGGCTTGTCCTCTTCCGTCCGAAGCGTGCCGTCCGACTGGATATCGAGCGCGCCGTTCGGACTGTCGAGGACGTTCTCTCCCACCATAGTCCGACCCTTGATGGCCTCGACGGCAGCGGTGCGAAGGGCAATGCGCGCAAGGCTCATATTTCCCCCAAGGCCAGGACGAGGCGTGTATCGCCCCGATCGTCCACGCGCAGCACCTGAAACCAGGGCTGGCCGGGACGTTCCAAGGCACAGACGCGATCGTCGTTTCGAACGATCAAGTCGGGATAGGCGCCGCGATCGACGTGAAGCTCGGCCTTCCCGGCTGCAATCCGGGCGCTCCACTCCTGCGCCATTCCGCCGGACATGTTCCGTTCATCGCCGCGCCCGGCCCGGAGAACGGCGGCGATCTCTATTGGAAGCCGAGCAGGATCTATTTCTCCCTTCCGAAGAAAGGAGAAGCGGACCTGCTCGGCGAAGATGCGATCGGCGCAACGGACGACGCTTGACCGGAGATCGCCCGCCTTCCCGAGGACTGGCATTTTAGGGCGCTTCCAACAACGCGACGAGATCGAGCTTGGATGCGTTGGATGGAGGTGACATTCCTCGCTCCTCCGCCAGCTTAAGCAGCTCGGAACGTGTCAGCGCAGAGAAGCCATCCACCGCCGCCTTGTCAGATGGGGGCAACGTGGCCGTTTCGATGTGCTGACCAGCCTTGAGAAAGGAGCCACCATAGAAGCCTGGAGTGGTGACGATACCCATCCTACTTAGCCTTGCCCGGGATCAGCATCTCCGGCCGGGTCGCTACAAAGAGCGGGTAGCTGTAGATCTCGACGCGATCCCAAGCGTCACGGCCGGAAGGATCGGCGAGAAGCAAACCGTAATACTCGCGTGCGCGCTGGTTCAAGAAGGGCTTGAACTCGTTGGCCGGCGAGAAGCCAACCTTGAAGGCACCGCGTGCGCCGATCGGAAAGAAGCGAGCCTCGGTCGAGCCGATGGCGATCTTCGACTTATCGTCTGTGCCGCGATAATTGATGAAGGTAATGCCCTCAATCTCGATCGAGGAGTAGCCTTCAACGTCCTCCAAGAGAGGAGCCTTTTCGGTCCCGAGCTTGGTCTCCTTGATCTGCGGATGGTTGACGAGAAGATCGAAGAACTCGTCGCCGACCAACGCCCCGACCCGCGTCGACGGTGTCCAGACGCCCTGTGCCGCCGTCTGCATCTGCCGCTTGATGTCGCGGCACTTCTTGCGAACGTCCGTTTCGGGCTTGTCGAGCTCGAAATTGACGACGGTCGGGCGGGAGATGCCCCAGAACGCGAACCAATCGATGATCTCGCCGCCGCCAGCGTCGAGAACCTTTCCCTGAATTGCGCCGAAGCGCATGTGCTCCCAGGTGAGTTCCAAGTCCTCAAGAATCTGTCGCGTGCGGTCGGCGACTTCCGCGCTGACCTCCTTCGTCTGAACATCGAACGGAAGCGCAACGGTGCTTGCGAGTTCGGACGCATAGATCGTTGAGCCCTTCGCAAGGCGCGAAGTGTTGAACGGTCGAACGTCCGAACCTTCGGGGATCAGCTCTTCCGGCGGCGCCCCCATTTCGGAAGTCGGGATAAGGGAAAGCGTCCCCTTCCGCGAGGCGATCGCGATCGTGCGCGAACGTGAATAGATGGGTTCGAACAAACCGAGCGAGCCAAGAAGGTTCGGGCGGAATTCCGTCCGTTCGACAACTTCCTCCTGAAGCTCGACCACGCCCCAGGCGTTCTGATTGAAGACGTCGGTGACAAGCGCCATGGATGCGGCCCTCCTTAGCGGCCGACAATGCCGAGCGCGGCGAGATCGACCAGCGCGGCAGTCTTCTGAGAATCGGTGACGCCGGCGGCCCACTGAAGAACGCCGGCTTGAACTTCGGAGTCGCGGGCTGTGTAGGTGCGTCGCACGTCGGCGGATGTCGCGTCACAACCTTCGTAAAGGATCGCGATCGCCTTCTCCGAGCCGTCCGAGGCTCCCGGCGTGTAGGGTTTCAGCTTCTTGGTGGCGGTGAGCCGCCCCATAACGGTGCCTGCCCGGATCTTACCGGAGCCAGACGCGACCACGCCCTGCTCGCGCGATCGATAGCCGTTAGCTTCCGAGACGATGTAATGCCCCGCGCCCGAGAAGCGGTCTTCCGTCAAAACATTCGGCATGGTCAGACCTCCTTATCGACGCTTGTTGCCGCGCTCGACTGCGGCGGCCAGAATGGACTTGTCGCCCCTGGCCTTCGGCCCGTCGCCACCGGCAAGGCCGTCCCCGTTGAGACGGCGCTGCTCGTGCAGAGCCGCCGACACCTCAGTGCCTTGCGGTTTGGAAGGCTCGGCCGAAGCCTTCGGCGCAGCGGCGAGAGCGGCTTTGACCTTCTCGACCGAGTCATCGGTCTCATCAGCGAAATGGGCAGCGAGACCTTCGCGCCCCTTGGCCTCATCGAGGCCGAGGATCGTGCGGCGACGGTCGCGGTCCGCTTTCACTGCGGCAGCGACCGCAGCGGAATGGTCGGGGGCATCTGCCCCGTTCGGCTTATCGGCCATGAGAGGCTCCTGTTTGCTCGGAGAAGAGGACGCCGACGCGTCCGGACTGGAATGGGCTTCGCCCATCGACCAGCCCTTCCTGCGGGCCGTCGCGCGAAGTTCTTTGGGGGCCTTGGCGTAGACCCGGTAATCGAATGAGGCGACGGCCTTGGCCTTGGCGGCCTCTGCTTGGTCGGCGTAGCCCTGTTCGACGGCCTCAGTTGATGTCAGCCAGATCTCGGCCTTCATCTCGGCTCGAGCCTCGTCGGGTGACTTTCCGGATCGCTCGGCGTAGATGGCCGCCATCTGTGTGGCATAGGCTTCGAGCTGCTCGATCGTCCGAACATGCTCGGCGGCAGAGCCGAACGTCACAGTCGCCGGATCATGGATCATCATCAGCGCGCCAGCACGCATGACGATCTCGTCGCCGGCCATCGCGATCAGCGATGCGCTCGACAGCGCGACCGCATCCACCTCGACCCGGACATTGCCCTTGTGCGCCGCGAGGGCGTTGTAAATGGCAATTCCGTCATCGACGAACCCGCCACCACTGTTGATATGAACGACGACGTCCTGGTCGCGTCCATGTTCGGCGAGGGCCATCAGGACCTGAGAGGCGGTGAAACCCTCGTCCCAATACGACTCACCAACCACGCCGTAGAGATACAGCGCGCCGTCCCGGTAAATTTCCATGGGAACCTCAGTATGGGCGAGCAGTCGCTGCCATGGCGAAGCGCGTGCGCGCCGGCGTCTCGCCGCGCGAAATCGCGCAGTTGCGATCCGCTTCGGCAATCGCCTTGCGGACATCGGGAAGATTCGCGGTGTCAGCGAACCGGGTCATATCGGAGCCGAAGCGAGCTTCGGTCACCATCTCGCCTTTCAGCAAGGCCATCTCGACCCCACGCAGCGCCAAGGCGCGGGCGCACCAATCTATTCCGTCCGCCATCATGCGTCCTGTTTTGAAGGGTCCCGGTTGCCGTCTGCTGCCATGCCGTTCTGGCCCGCGCCGCCGGTCGAACGCCCGAACGGATGCGGAATGCCGAGACTCGTCAGCATGGAAATCTCTCGGCCGATCTGCTGGGCATTCTCCTCCCAGTCGCGGCCGAGCAATGCGGCTTCGTCCGAAAGCGACGAGACACCAAGTTCAAGTCGGACCTTGGCCGCCATCGCACTCTTGTAGTCATCCGCGCTGGGCTGGGCTGGACCCTGCCATTCAGCCCAGACGATCCGCTCCCGATTTGCCAAGAAAGCGGCGTACCCGCCACGAAACGGGATGCGACCTTCCGCAATCCCCTCTTCCAACCAGCGTTCGTAGATCGCTTGTGCGAAGGGTGCTGCGATGCGCTCCCGGCGCCGGATTACGATTGGCCAGATGGAAGCGATTCCCATGCGGGTAGAGGAATAGTTGGCGTTCGAATGATCCATCGAGAAGCTCTCGAAGGTTACACCGATGCGCCGCGCCATTTCCCGCTGGAGGCTCTGCGAGAACGGGAGATACTGCGAGCCAGGCGTGGCCGCCGTGTGCATCTCCAGTTCTTCGCCCGGCCCTAGATGATTGACCTGAGAGGGGCCAGTGATCGAGAGGCCCTTGCTTTTCAAAGCATCGAGCCGAGCGCCCCATACGTCGATCAGATCTTCAACGATGTTCGTGACGCCTTCGACGTCCTTGAAGTCGTCTCGCAATGTTTGAAGTGCCTCGAAGGCGCTGGCACTCGGCTCCGGGCTCTTGATGGTCGCCGCGAATATGGTCTGGATAAGCGCAGTCGAGAGTGTGGCGTCCGCCAATTGGTCCCACTGAGCTGAAACCTTCAGGATCGGCGCCATGACTGAGATGCCGCGCAGGCTTCCAGGGTTCTCGCTCCGATCCATGACATGGACGACGTCGCGAGCAGAAACCTCATGATCCGCCTCGATGCCCCGCAGCTTTCGTCGGAACCGATAAGCAATGGCGCGATTTTGCCCGCCGAGCCGAATGCCCTGATCAATCCCCTCGAACTCGCGAGTCTCGCGGGGCAGCCGATGCGGTGAAACAAGCGTGACCTTGGTTCCCGTTCGGATGCCCAATGCCGGACGCTCGGCGCGTGGAAGGAAGTCGAAGACGCCGAAGGCCTCACCCTGAGCGAGATAGGAGCGAACGACGGAATCCAGCATTTCGGGGACCGTTGCCCGGCCTGCGAGGTCGCATTCGCTGGGGGTCCAAGCCCAGCGCCGCCACTCCGCCTCAACGAACTGACACCAACCCGAGCGCTGCCGATCGGTGTAGCCGAGGCCGGTCATATCGGGACGGGCATTCAGCTTCAGTTCCGTACCGATCGTATCGGCCACGACTTGATCAGCCGCCCCGGCGAGCCAACCGGAATTGTGAAGGAAATCCAGCGCTAGGGCCGACGCTCGCCCGGCAGCCTCGCGAACGTCGAGGCTGGCATCGCGCAATACGGCCTGGCGCATGGGAAGCAGTCGGGCATTGTCCGACCGCAGGTAACGTCCACTCGTAGCCTTGCCTTGCTGGGTTCGAATAGCACCTTGAGAACTTCCCGCAGGAACTCGAATCCTCGGCTTGGCTTCGCTCATCGGTCACGTCCTTACGTATAGCCCTCCCAGCGGCGACGAGCCTTGGCCGGTTTCGGGGCGGGTTCGCTCAATTGGACCACGACCATTGCAGACGCTTGGCCAGGAGCGGGACTGGAAGGGAGGTGACCGAACAACCCATCCTCAAAATCGAGTTGAGCTTCTTTCGGCGGGGTCTCCCGCTCGGCTTCAAGACGGTCCCATATGGCATCCGGCAAACCGCGAATGCCGTAGTGGATCGCAGCCGCTTCCGCCTGGAGATGCGTGTCGAGCATTTCGTTCGGCACGTTAGGGTCTTTCACCCATTCGTAGACGGTGAAGCCCTGCTTGTTCTGGCGAGCGCGGCGGCTTTCGGACGTCAGCTGTCGATAGAACTCGTCGTCCATGCCCGAGGGCAGCCCAACGAAACCACGTGCCGCCACGTCGTCGCGAATGATGTTGCGGTAGAGCGCCATCTTCAGGACCGAGGTCGCGAAGTTGAAGAACCGCTTCGAGTATCGAAGCAGCTTGCCCTTGGCGTTGCGCTCCTTCTTGACGGGCGCGATCAGCGCCGCGCTTTCGCTCGGCACGCCGCGAACCATGATGACTTGGCTCGACGGCTTACCCTTCACCCAAGCCCAGACTTCTTCAGTGTACGCGTTGCCGTCGATGGCAAGGCGGTCGGCCTTGATCCGATTGCCAACCGCGTTGGGCCAGGCTTGCAGAAGCAAGGCGTCGAGCCGCTCCTGGCATCCCTTTGTCGAGATGTGACCGGGGATGACGCCCGCATCGACGATGAAGCGTTGATAGTCCCGGCCGAACGCAACGGCCTGCCATTCGACGCGATCGCCCTGGCAGTCGACCCCGATCGTTACGACGAGCCCGCCGGCAGGGATGAAGCCTCGCGCATAGAAGGAGACGCCGCCCCGATCGCGCAGCGCTTCCCACGGCGGCGCTTCGCCAAGCGTCTTGTAGGCCCGGCCAACCGTGTCATTGAAGAAGACTTGTTCCTTCGAAGGGACGCCCTTCGCCGCCAGGAACTCGCGGGCAATCTGCTCGAAGCTCTGGAGGAATGAATAGGCCGACCAGATGTGGAATGAACGGTGATGCCGGCGGGCCGAAGCGTTGTGCGCGCGCCACTCGCCGCGCGGCAGGATCGCCCCGCGATGATGGTCCTCGATCTCGCAGCCGCATTCGACGCAGGTGAAATGCGCCTTCTCGGGCGCATCTTCGTCGAGGTCGGCGAGCATGTTCTCCCATTCGAAAACCTGAAAGTGCTCGCAGTGCGGGCATGGAACGTAGAAATGTTCCTGACTTCCGGCCTCGAAGTTTGCCGTGATCCGACATCCCGGCTCGATCAACGGCGTCGAAATCTTGAATATCTTCGCGTCCGGCCTTCCGCGCGACCGGCTATTCGCCTGCGTCTCCGGATCACCGGCGCTGTTCATTTCCCACTTCGCCAAGTCGTCCTGCACTTGGCGCTTCATCGTCACTTGGGAGAGCGACGCAGGCGAGTTCGCACCGGAGATCTGGATCGCGCCCCGGCCATCGACACGCTCCTTATAGAGGACCGAGTCGAGCCCGTCGCGAGACCTCATGGGAAAGAGCGCCGCAAGCGACGCCGTGCCCTTGAGCATTGGTGCCAACTTCATCTTCGACCATCGCATGGCGTTGTCGGCCGTGGGATGGACGTAGAGGAAATAGCAGGGGTCCATCTCCATGGACCCGCCGGTGAAAATGTTGGCGAGCACCGTGCCGCCGATCTGCGCCGACTTGGCCAGCGTTACCTCGCGGCAAGGGTCATCTGGCGAGAGGGCGCGAAGGATCTCGTCGAAGTAAGGGAAGCGCTCCCGGTTATATTCGCCGTGGAAGCGGCTTTCCTGTTCGGTGAAGACGATGTTATCGACCGCCCAGGCGAGATAATCGACGGGTGGCGGCGGTTGCCAGACCTCGGCCATCACCTCTTCGGCTAGGCGCTCGGCATTAGCCGTCTGGACGATCATCGCCGTCATGCGAGTTCGTCCTCTTCCGCCACTATTACACTCTCGAGGACACCCGGCAGCGTTTCGGCCCGGCTGCGATGGCGCTCGGCGGCCTTATCGCGGATCTTTCGGAAGCCCATCTGCAGCGCATGCTCGACGTCCCGCTGCGGCAGCCCAAACTGCCCCGCGAGCACGGTGGCCATGTCGGACAAACCGGCTTCCACGGTCTGCATCATAGACGAAGCAAGGCGCGCCATCTGTGCCCGCACGGCGACGGCTTCGATGTACCGGCCTTTGCGTTCCTCCTCCTCTTCAGCGGCCTTGCGGTTCGCCATCTGGGAGGCGCGCAGCTTCTCTCGCTTGATCTGCTCCTCGATCGAGTCAGGCCGGGGCACCGGAGCGGCGCTCTCCACCGGAGCAGACGCCGAGGCAGCTGGTCCCTCCAGGCGAGTGAAGAGCCCGTTGCCCAGTGCCTGCGACACGTCGCGTCGATCGCGGATCTGCCCAAGTGCTAGGGCAACGCGAATGCGAGCCGAGCGACCTTCTCCGACTAGGGCGTCGCTGCCGATCTTGCCTTCGGTGAGATACTGAGAAACGCGGGCGGCCGATACGCCGATATGCTTGGCGAAATCGCCTTTAGTCATGACCGCATCGGCTGCCAGCGTTTCCGACATGGCTTCCATCCCGCGATTGTTCACAAAAACAGCGACTTAACCCCCTTCAAGTCGCCCTTAAGCCCCGTCTTAAGGCTTCACAAATGCTCTCAGACTGGCGACCTATCGGGCGTTTCCCGCCCGTGAGGCTGGTTTGGGCTGGGTACGGTCCCTGAATGGGGGGGTCCCCGGGGTCTGTGACATGATTGCAACACCCCCCCGACCCCGGGGACAGGGCGCAGAGGCGGCCTAGCCGACGACGCCCTTTGTCAGACGCCGAAGCTCGTGCTCCATGCGGCGCGGCAGCACGTCCTGCACCGTCGCCTCGAAAGCCTTCGCTGTCTCGCCTGACACCATCTCCTTCGGGATGATGACGCCGGACTTCTCTTTGACGAGCGGAAACCGTGATCCCCCGGCGCGATGAAAGACCTGCCCGCCCATCCCGATGTCCTGACGGTTCGGGAAACGGCCACCCTTCATGAAGTCGCCGGCGAAGACCTTCCTTTTGCCGAATGGTGCGGCAGCGACACCTCTCCGCGTTTCACGAGCCCCGAAGAACTTCAGCGCGATGTCGCCACCCTCGGACTTCATCCGGTAGGTTAGCGCCCCGGCGCTGGATGCCGTAGATCGTACCGCCTTCAGGATCACTGCCCGCTTCAAGCCGGTCTGCCTTGGCAAGGTCTGGCGAACTTTGGTGCGAGCCATATCGCCGGCACGATTGACCGCCTTGTTAGCAGCATCCGCCAACTTCCCCGAGCCAAGGTTATCGATGGCATGCTCGAAGCGCTTGAGCCCTTCGACATTCGCCCAGGTGATCCGCAATGCCATGGCAGCGTGCCCAAACGAAAAACGCCCCGGAAGCGGTCGCTTCGGAGCGTCTCTAACCTTTTTCAGTGTCCAATGCTTAAGTCAAGTTTAGTCCGCAAGTCAAGCGGCTTAAGCGGGCTCCGCAATTTTCTTCGTCGCGGCGAGGAGGACGCGCGGTCTTGGATAAGGCACCGCCTCGCCTTCCCATGGGAACATGGCCTTGTTCGGCCCGAGCACCTGATGGGCGACCAGTCCCATTTCCATGACACGCCATGCCACGTGCTCCAAGGCCATCACCCAAGCCTGGTAGTCAATCCGCTCGGCCGCAAGCAGCGCCGGATCCGGATTGAGGAAGGTCTTGCGGTAGGCGTCTGAAAACGGACGCTTGGCGACCGCGTCATAGCCGTCCACTTCGACCTCATGTGCCGGCATGTTCTTGCCGAAGGTCTGCGATACGATCCGAAACCAGGCCACACCTCGCGGTCCGTTGCGCACGAACTGCCGATCCACCGGGCCATGATCCGTCCAGTCCGGCGCGCCGCCGATCATCGCCCGGCGCATCACCAGGGCGGCGAGTTGCTGGCCGCGCGCGCGGGCGATGGCATAGCCCCGGCGGTTGCAGTCGGCGCGCTCGGCGTCGGTGAGTTCCGGCAGGTCGGCCAGCACGTCGAGCCCCTCCTCCCACTCCATCTCGGTCGCCGCCAGCTCGGCGACGGCACCGGCTGCGACGAGGGCGTCCGCATGCGGCGCCATCTCGTCCTCGGACCAGACATCGGGGATACAGCCGAATCCGTTCGGCGACACATCGACGATCGTCAGAAGCTCGCCATAGCGCTCGATCGCCCCCCAGGCGTCGGGCATGGAAGAGACCGTCTGAACCGTCGCGTTGCGAAGCGTCTTGGGGAGTTCGTTGCGATACGCCCAGCCCAAGAACTTCTCGACGCCAATCAGCTTTTTCCCATTCTTTTCAATGGTTTCGGACGCTAGGGCAGAAGCACTCTTCGTCATTTTCTTGCGTCCCTCGTTAATTTTCAAATGATTTCAGTAGATTAGGAAGGAAGGGAGGCTAGGGAAGATAATTCCCGTCACCACATAAGAGGCTTCGAAGAAGCCTGTCCCCTTAATCCATCGTCAGTTCACGTGCGTGGCGCGGGGACCTTGCGTCCCCAGCCGCCCTAGCGTCCGAAACCGTTGATTTCCCACACCCTTTCGGCAGGGAAGGAAGCGCTTCGCAAGCCGGCTTGCGTCCCTAGCGTCCCCAAATCCGTCGCGGAACGACATCATCCGCGCTGTTCCGGCACCTCGCGATCGGCAGCATAGCCGTTCGCACCCGGTCGCCAGCGCTCCTTGATCTGGATGCCGCGATAGACGGTCTGCCCGCCCGTTTTGGACTTGGCGAACTGCGTCATATGCTTTCCGTCCGGCGCCTTGAAGGTGCGCCGCGTCATCTCAGGCATGCGCCGATTGAAGGTCGACTGGTTGTGCGCGAAGAGCCCCTCGGCCTTGCAGTATTCAACATAGGCCGGATGCAGAGCGCCAGGCGATTCGTAGTCGGATTGCTCACCCGTCACCTCGCAGGCCCCGCGAATGAAGGCGCCGATCGAATCGCTTTCCTCGCGATGTTCCTGCACGGCGGCCACGACCGACGCCGGCGGCGAGAGCCCTCCAAGGGATAGGAATTCCAGCGCCCCGGCAATCATCCAGGCGAGGATGCCGTCCCGCTCCAGCCATAGCTTGTCGGGCAGGCTCTTGTCGCGCTTCTCGGGCGGGATCTGGATGCGCCATTCCAGAAACTGGAGCCGCCGCCAGATGCCGTCGTCATCGTTGCGGATGCGCGGCTTGTGGTTGCCGATGATGACGAACTTCGCCTGCACCCGGATCTCGACGAACTCCTCGCGCATCTTGCGCACGGGCAGCGTGTCGCCGCCGGTCAGCGTCTTGATGAGGCCCTCCTTCAGCGCCACCCCTTCGTCGCCTTCGTTGGCGAAGCAGACGTTGGCGCCATTCAGGCGCACGAGGTCGGGAGTGGCGGAGGCCCCGTCCCGCTTGGCGTCGCCCGTGAAGCTGTCGATCGAGAGCGTGACGGAAAGGTCCGACAGGATGCGGTTCACCGCGTCCGCGAAGGTCGACTTGCCGTTCGCTCCGATGCCGTACCAGAAGCCGATCATCTGTTCCGACGTCAGCTTGGTCAGCATGTAGCCCGAGAGCCGCTGGAGATACTGGCGCTCCGGCAGTTCCGGCTGCACCTCTTGGATGAAGGGGGTGAACACGGGCGTCGTTTTCGACGCGGCGAGCGAGAAGTCGTCCTGCCCATACAGCCGGTCGGACGGATGGAGCGGCTTCCCGTCCGGCCCCAGCACGTCTGCCTCGCAGAGCTTCGTGATCCAGTCCTCCCGGCGGTGAGGGTCGAGCCGGGCCATCCAACGGAAGCGCGGGTCGTCGGGGTCCGATTCCTCGTCCTCGACACGCACGAAGCGGAGCGTCCCGTTCCGGCAGTTTAGCGCCAGAGCGTCGGCGTTAAGGTCCTCCAGCCTCTTCTTGAGGTGCGGAGCGGCCTCGTTCAACATGTTGTCCATCTTGCCCGATCCGGCCGTGCTCTTGGCGTGCGCCGCCCGGCGCGCCGTGCGCTTCTCTAGGCGCTCGACGATCCTGTCGCGAGCGCGAATGGCCTGCTCGGCTTCGCGAACGCGCCCCGCATCCTTCGCCTTCTGAAGGGCCGGCAGGTCGCGCTCTGCATCGTTGCCGGCCTCAACGAGAAGCTCCTCACCTTCGTCTATCGTGATCTCGGCGCATTCGAAGACGATCGCCTCGGCCGACTTCTGCGCAAGCGGCCGCACCACGGACCCGTCATCGTCCTCGCGCCAGCGCAGCCCGTCGAAGCCGTGCCAGCCGATCTTGGCGATATGAAACACGTCCTTCCCGAAGCGATGAATGAAGCGGCGTCCGTTTCCGATATCGGTCTCCGGCTCCGCAGCGCAGAGCGCGATCAGCGAAACACCGTCCTTGGCGCGGTCAAGCATGGGGGCAGTCCTGAAAGAGAGCCGTCAAAAATCCTAGCATTTTTGTTAGAACGCGCTTGCGTTCCTAGCAAAAATGATAGATATTGGGGTCATGGAAAGGAGGTCGAAATGAAGCGCGAAGCCCTGATACGGGAGCTTCGGAAACGGGCGAGAAAGGAAGGGGTCCACTTCGAATGGGACCCTTCCAGCGGAAAGGGAGGCCACGGCGTCCTGACCTACGGGTCCCGCAGAACCATCGTGAAAAGCGGTGAACTCCACCCGACTTACGTCGCTCTGATCAAAGGACAGCTGGGGATCGATTGATCCCCAGCCATCGCGCCGAAAGACCCGAACGAGAGGAAGAGACCCATGCGATACATCTACCAGGCCAAGCTCACGCCGCAGGAGGACGGCCCGATCCTCGTCACCATGCCGGACGTGCCCATGGTGACGACCTTCGGCGAGACCGAAGCCGAGGCGCGGCAAGCGGCGGTCGACGCGCTCGCGACGGCCCTGCTCTTTCTGGCCAAGGAGGGCGAGCCGATCCCCCTGCCGGCGACGCCGGCGGGGCCGGACCTCGTTCCGGTTGAGCTCGAACTGGAGGATGCCCTGAAGCTCGCCGTCATTGAGGCGTTTCGCGCGGCGGGCATCTCCAAGACCGAACTCGGCCGCCGGCTTGGGAAGCCCGATAGCGAGATGCACCGCCTGCTCGATCCCGACCACACGACCAAGGCGGGCAATCTCACGCGCGCCTTGGCCGTGCTCGGCAAGCGGGCGGCGCTGGAGGTGCTGGAAGCGGCCTGACGGGCTCATTCGGCCGCCTCACAGGCGGCATTGACCACCGGCGCGCGCAGGCGGAGCCCCGCGATGCGCGCGCCCTCGCGTCGGCCGCCCAGCCGGCGCAACGACGCGCCGAAATTCGCCCTCGGCATCGGCATGTCCAGGCGAGAGCGGCAGAAGGCCACGTACTGGTCATAGGCCTCGGCCACCACGAAACCGCCTCCGGCATCGGCCGTCAGGTAGATCTGCGCGAAGACCAGGAAGGTGCGCTCGCCGGCATCGGCGATCGTCGGGCCGGCGTGGAATCGCGGCTCGTCCTCGTCGCCCACGCCCGCCGGTTTCTGCATCTCCGGCGCCGAGGCGAGAATGGCGACGACCTCGTCCGCCTCGATCCCGAAGGCGTTTCCGATCCGCGCGTGGAGCGCATAGGCCGGCAGCTTCGGGTCCTCGGCCGAAATCCGGTCCTCGAGGAGCAACATCGCTTCGCGGCGATGGAAGGGCGACAGCGCCTCCAACGTGCCGGGTTCGATCGGCCCGAACAGGTCGCCCGAGATCAAGGGAGGCAGGGACACGGGCAAGGCCGTCATGGAAGGCTCCGGAACGGGAACGGGAATGGAGGGCGGCTTGGGCGCGGGCGTTTTCGGCGGCTCGGCAGGCACCGGCGCTTCCGGCGCGGGAGGAGGCGCGAGCTCGGGCAAGCCGAGATGCGTCCGCAGAACGCGCGCCCGCTTCATCGGCGACGACACGTCCGCCGGGTCGAGGTTCGCCTCCCGGCACCACGATTCGTAGCGGTCTCGCGCCCACAGGATCGTCGTGTGATCGCGCCCGAGAAGCTTGCCGAGGCGAGGGAGGGTTGCGGGATGGCGCCCCCAGACGGTCGGGTGGCGAAGAAGAACGCCGATCGCGACATGGCGCGCCATGCTGATACGGCGCCACCGTCGAGGGCCGAGGATATCGGCCAGGCTGACCCCGAATTCGGCCGCGACTTCCGCCGCGATGGCCATTGCCTGGGCGCGCCGCGTCGAGCCGATCTCCATGACGCTCATTCGGCCAACCCCAGCGCAAACAAGGGGCCAAAATCGTCGGCAGGCTTCAGTTTTGCCATAGCCGCCCGGCGCGTCGCTTGCCCCTCGGTCGCCAGGGCCATCCGGCGGGCGATATCGGCCTGATACTCGGCCTCGCGCTCGATCAGGAGCGCGCGCATCCCTTCGCGCCATGCCGCCTCGCCGGTCGTTCCCGTTCCGGCGAAACAGTCGAGCACCAATCCGCCCTTCGGCGTGATGAGGCGCACCAGCCATTGCATGAGATCGACCGGCTTGACGGTCGGATGTTTGGAACCAATGCGGTCGTCGGCATCCGCTTTCGCGGTGTAGAAGAAACGGGCAGCGGAGCCCGCATCGCCGCGGGGCGAAAAGGTCTCCCGTGCCCCGTAGTCTCCAAAGACACGAACACTGGCTTTCTCGCCATGTTCGGGGCCAACCGAACGCTGTTGGCCGGGCGCATTCGGGAATGCGGCCAACACTTCCGGCGAGCCGTCATGGATCAGGTTCGCAGGAAAGCGTCCGCCGGGTTTTTGTTCGTAGACTCCAGGCTTATCAGCGCCACCGAAAACGCCGCTGCCACTGGATCCCAACGCCACATTCCGTGTCGCCACGATTGTTTCGTCGGTCTCGACCCTGCACCCAGTAATGTTCAGAGCGCCAACGCCATGCTCCAGTACATTCTCAGCGACCGTTCCATGCAGTGCCTTCCGAGCGAGGCAGATCTGCTCCCAGGCAGGCTTTAGCGCCGTGCCCCATCCTTCCCATTCCCGTGCGTCGTCCGTTGCGGGCGCGGTCACGGTTGGCACGAACTCGCGCCCATTATCCTTGATCCACGAACCGTTGGCGTTCTGATCCGCACCCGGGATCATGCGCTTCACCGGCTTGCCAGCGCTCACGATCTCACGTTCAGCACCCGCCATGCGGTCGATGGCCTTGGACACGTCATGGCTTTTCGGAAAACCCGATCCATAGGTCCAGGCCAGCTGGTCCCGGATCTCGAATCCGGCATCTTCGATCGCCACGGCCATGCGGTGATAGGTCCGCGTGCCACTGAAGGCCGCGAGATGACCGCCGGGCTTGAGCACCCGCAGCACCTCCTCCCAAAGCTCGACCTGAAACGCGATATCGCCGCCGTCCCATGTCTTACCCATGAAGCCTTTGGTGGAGCGGCCCAGCGCGCCAGTGGCCTTGCTGGTGGCGGTCGGCGAGCCAAAGCGCTTGACGATCGAAGTGAGGTGATACGGCGGATCGGTCACGACGCTATCGACCGAGGCGGACGGCAGCGTCTTGAGGATGGCGAGGCAGTCGCCGCCATGAAGCGTCACGCGCCCATCGAGAAACTCTTGCGCGCTCACGCCGCGTCCTCCTGTTCGAACTTGAGATCGGCCCAATCGCCGCCCGCCGGCGCGAAGAGCGAGCGCACGACGCGACTGTCCCTCTGATGCCGCGTCACGCCGCGCCGAAGGGCGGCGCGTGTCATGACCGGATCGGAATCGCCGTCGCCGAGGAGCACCAGCTCTCGGATATGGTCGGGCACCGGCATGCAGACGGCGTCCATGTCCGGCTCGAAGCCGGGCACCATGGCCGGCAGCGAGCGCCCGCCCTTCACGGCACGGCGGAGCGTCGGATGGCGGAACCGGCTCTCGGCCGTGGCCTTGCCGCAGAGATTGCCGAGGTCCCCGGCGGCGCAATAGAACGTGTCGGGCCGGAAGCCGTCGAAGCGTGCGAAGCCGAGAACCGTCTCGATCCCCTCGCCCGCCACCATGCGCGTCACCTGGGAAAGCTTGCCGATCAGCGGCAGAAGGCCGCCCATCTTCGAGCCGCGCATCTTCTTGGATGGCAGAAGCTCGCCCGTTTCCGGGTGCGCCAGCGTCGGCCGGAACTTAGGCGCGGCGTCGAGGTCGAGCCATGTCTGATGCAGGCCGATGGGCCGCCAGCATCCCTCGCCCAACGCGACGAAGCGCGCGAGCATGGCCGGGCCGGAATGGATTTGAACGGATGGCCCGCGCTCCGGCTTGGCGAAGAAGCCGAGGCGCGGATGGACGCGCAAATACGCGCGGTCGACCAGCGCGGCGGCGGCGCCGAGGCCGCGTGCCTCGAGATAGCGGCTCGCGAGATCGCCGGGCGCGAACACCGCGCCCTCGCGCCAGAACTGAAGGCAGCGATCCATCTCGCGGGCGCGATAATGGTTCTCCTGAGCCTGCGCCCGTGCCTCCTCGGCCTCGGCCTTGGCCCGTTGCTCGGCCAGCCGCCGCTCGGCGTCCCGCCGCCGCGCCGCACGATCGCGTTCGTCGTCGGCCTCGCGATCGGGGCGTCTCTCGCCGGTCAGGATCTCGCAGGCGTCCAGAAAGTCGGCGCCGGTCAGATGCTGCGCGAGGCCGATCGCGTCGCCGCCACCGAAGCCCCGGCAGTTGAACACGTTCTTGCGGCTGTTGAGCGAGAACCGATCCTTGCCGCCGCAGGCCGGGCACGGGCCGACATATTCGTCTCGCGAGCCGCGAAGGCGCGAGACCGAGTGGCCGCACCGCGAGAAGGCGTCGAGAATGCCGACACCCTTCGCCTCCGCGACGAAGGCATCCATTTCGGGCGAGCGGTCACTCAAAGCACCGCCTCGCACTTGGCCCGCAGAAGCCGGCTCTGCTCGTCGTGATCGTCGAGAGCGCGCAGGATCGCCTTTGCCTCGTCGGCATCGACGATCTCGTCCTCGAGCGCGGTGAACATCTCGCCGAAGACACCATGCGCGCCGTTCTTGAAAGCGCGGATGTCGCGGTAGCAGATGGCGCCGACGCCCTTCGGCCGACGCATCGGCACGAGTTCATAGTCCTGCGCATTCGCCAGCGCCCGGGCGTGGTGCGGGGCGCCTGCCGCGAAGTCGAGATCCAGCGCCGTGTCGATCGTCACGAAGCGCTCGGCGTGTTCCTTCTCGGCCGAGGCCGCGAAGGACAGTGCCGTTTCCTTGATCCGCACATACTGATCGCGGACGAGAGCGGCAGCCCCGCCCGCATTTGCGATAGCGGCGCGCGTCGCGAGCTTCAGGGCCTTCAGCATCTGCGGCGTCGTCGGGCGCATCAGTGCCGCCCCCCACTCGGTAAAGCCGAGGGGCTCGCGTTTACGTGACGACGAACGCAGATCGCCTCATCTTCGCCGCATTGCTTACCAGCGAAGACGGGGGACGGATGATCATGCTCGGAACAGTCGCCGAAGACATCAGGACGTTGACGATGGCGGGATATGCCCGTCAGACGCTCGATGTCGAGCACGCGAGCCGGCGGAATTTGCCGCCAGGAATACATGCTGTTGTGGCGGATGCCGAGGAGAGCAGCGAGCCGCTTGAACCCGCCAACAATCTCAGCCGCTTCTTTGAGGATCTCTGACATGTCAAGAAAGGTAGGCGAAACCTCCTTTTCATGTCAAGGTCAGGTAAGTGACTTATCGGTAGGTTCCGCCTACCAATTCGTCATGGACACGCTCGGCTCCCGCATCCGTAAGGCCCGCAAAGAGAAAGGGCTCAAGCAATCTGACATTGCGCAGCACTTCGGTATTGCGCGGACCAATCTCAGTGCCTGGGAAAACGATGATAACGGACCGGACAGATCCAAGCTTGAGCCTTTGGCTCGCTTGCTCGGCGTCGATGTCAGCTGGCTGATAAGCGGCGACGGGCCTGAACCGGTCAATCTCGAATACAAGCGCCCTAACGCCGAGTCTGAGACGACACCCGGCGTCACGACCGCCAACCTGCCTCGCGTGGCGGCCATCCCGGGCTCGGACTTGGTGTCGCCAACTGCCGATCTTCCCGTTTTCGCTGCTGCGCGGGGCGGCGACGGCCATGTTATCGTGACGTTCGATGCCATCGACTGGGTGAAACGCCCGGAGCCGTTGCGCAACGTCAAAGGCGGCTACGGCCTGCTGATAACCGGCGATTCGATGTATCCCGCCTACCGATCAGGAGACATTGCCCTGATCAATCCGCATCTCCCGCCCATGCGAGATACGGAAGTCGTCCTCTACCATACCCCGCCCGACGACTCGGCCGAGGCAATCATCAAAACGCTGGTCGGCTTCAACGATCGCGAATGGACCCTTCGTCAGTACAATCCTGACACGACCTTCACTGAATTCGTGAAGGAATGGCCCATCTGCCACCGTTGCGTGGGGAAGTACGCAAGCCGCTAGCCCTCAAGCTGCTCGTAGATTTCTGCGGGCAGATCGCCCTCAGCGCTTAGAACGACGGCTTCATCCCAGTCGCCCGTGACCGGGTCGCCAGACCGCGAGAACGCGACTGCACCCACCTTCCCACTCGTTGCCAATGCGCGCCTAGCGGCCCCTTTCGCCAATTCGGCGCTATGAACCTGTCGGGGCAGGTCCGGAACAATCACCCCTCGTTTGCCACGGCTGAAGGTTTGAACGACGTGGAAGGTCGCCATAGACTTGCACTCCTATCCAAAAACACCCCCTGAACGTGTCGCCTAAATGAGAACACAACAAGAACATTTGGGCCGATATCAACAGGTGTTCTGACACCTGTGCATAACTTGGGTAGGCATTTCATACCCAGGCGCTTGACATGTCAGGTCTGTTTTACCTACCTTGCTCCCATCACCTCAGATCGGAGCACTCCGTGTTGTCCTCCACAGCCCATTCCCATCCCGCCCGGATGCGTTGCGCACCGGGCGATAAGCGGCCCGCGCCCGAAACCTCCCTCGGTGCAGCGGGCCGCGCCCCCATCGCCCTCGCGCGCCGGGCCTACCGCGAGACCGAGGCCGACACTGAGCGCGCGGCCGAGATCGTGCGGCACGATCCGAGCTTTTGCGCCAGCCTCGTCGCCGGCGGCGAGGTCCATCTGGCGCGCAGCCCGGCCGTTCTCGGACGCGCCGAGCTGATCGTCGATGCCGGTCTCTTCCTGGCGGGTGGCGGTTTCGTCGCCATCCTTTTCGCCTTTTCCCTGTTCGCCTTCGGAGGCCGGTCGTGATCGGCGCCCTCGTCCGCGAACTCGCCGCCTTGGCCTGCGTGATCGGCTTCGTCGCCGCGATGAGCGCCGGACTGGTGACGCTCCACGACGAGCGGGCCACCCCGAACCCCTCCGTTCTGGCGGAGGTGCGGAGATGAGCCGCCACTACGATATCGCCGCCAACGAAACGCAGATGCGCCGGGAGGAGATCGAAGCCTTCGCGAACGCTATGGCCAAGTCGGCGGACGCCGAAGATCGCGCCTTCAGTCTCATGCAGAACCGGCTGCGGGACACCGCCATCCTGCCGGTGGTCGAGGCTATGCGCGGCCAGAACGAGGGCCTCCCCGTCGACATGCCGCTCGCGGCGCTGGCTTCCACGGTAGCGTCGGCGCTCTGGAACACGGCGCCCGTGATCGGTCGCACCTTCCCCGAGACCGTCGCGCTCTTCCTGGCGCATGTCGAAGAGGTCGTCGACGCCTTCGAGCGGGACGACACCCCGACCGGCGTGCCCGCCATCCTGGCGCAGATCGGCCACGCCTGATGGCCTTCTTCCGCGTCTTCTTCGCGGACGGCACGTCCGGCGTCCTCGCCGCCAGCAGCCCGTCCGACGCCCGCAAGCAGGGCGAGAAGCAGGGGCCTGTCGTCAAGGTCAAGCTCGACCGGGACCGCCTCGGCGCCACCGATCGCCGCCCGCGCATCACCCGCAAGTCCCACGACACGAAGGGAGCCCCGCCATGTCGCTGACACCCGAACAGAAGCACCTGGCGCGCCATGCGCTGGGCCTGCCCAACCGCAAGCGCCGCTCCTACCGCAACCGGTTCCACGCCTTCACTGGCGGTCCCGACCATGACCTCTGGACGTCAATGGTCACGCAGGGCCTTGCCTGCGTCGATCAAGGCAAGGCCGCCCCGAACGGCAGTCGGCTCGACTACTTCGCCCTGACGCGCGCCGGCGCGGACGCTGCGCTCGAAGCTCCCGAGAAGCTCGACCTCGAAGATTTCCCGCCCATCGCGGCGCACTAACCCATCCTTTCGAAAGGATCGAACCATGCAGACCCAGGGTCAACAGATCCTCGCCCGGGCCGCCGCCTGGGCCGCGCAGCACCGGACCGCCGCCAGCCGCCCCGCGCGCCCCAAGCCGCAGGAAGCGGCGGTCCACGTCGTCGCGCGCCAGATCGCCGACGACATGCTCGACGTCGCCGCCGTGCGCGGCTGCTGCGAGGAGGAGGATCTGCTCGGACGCGGCTGGACGCCGGACGCCCTCCGGCGCCACGGCGTCAAGGCCCGCGAGATCGCCAACGCCGCTTCGGTTCGGTCGATCTGATGCGCGCCGACTTTCCCTTCTCGCCGCCGACCGGCTGGGTTCCGTCCGACCACAGCGACGAATGGAGCCCCCCGCCCCGCGACACGCCGAATGCCTGGATCTTGGCGCGGAGCAACTCGCATGCCGAGATCGCTCAGGCTCTTCTGGCTGGCCCGAACGAGGGCGAAGGCCATCCGACCGGGCGCACGAAGATCGCCGCCGGCGAGATCGTGACGTTCCTCGCCTATTTCGATCTCGGCACCACGGACATTCTCGTCTCGCCGGACGGCACATGGTCCAGCGCCGACACGCTGCCGATCGCACCCAGCGCCACCATGTTCTGCGAGGAAGGCGACGGCGAGACACTGGCCTACTCGCTCGACGAACTCGCCCAGAACTTCGCCAACAACACCATCCTCTCCGAACCCGAGATGGTGACCGTCGAACTCTTCCACTGGTCGGAGGACGTGCCCTTCGTTCTGGCGATCAGCCAGGACGGGACGCTCGGCTTCCGCCAGATCGTGGACGAGCCGGAAGCGGCCGAAGAGGTCGAGGCCGACGCTTCGCGCGAGCCGGAGACGGCCGACGCATGAGCGCCTTCATGCCCACCGTTTCGGGCCGCGTCCTGCGCTTCGCCGAGCCCGAGGTCGATCGCGATGCCCTGTTTCAGGACATGGCACACGGCCTCGCCACGGCGAACCGCTTCGCAGGCCAGACGCCGATGCCCTATTCGGTGGCGCAGCACTGCGTCATGGGCGCCGAGGCCATCCTTCGCGAGACCGGCGACGTCGAGCTCGCGGCTTTCTTCCTGCTCCATGACGGGCACGAGGCCTGGCTCGGAGACTGGACGCGCCCGGCCGTCGAAGCCCTCTGCGAGATCATGGAGTCCGACGCGGTCGAGGCCGGGGTGGCGGCAAAGGTCGCTCGCGTGTTCCCGACCCGCGTCCGGCGCGGTCTGTCGCTCCTCAAGCGTCGCATCGACAAGGCCGTCCTCACGGCGGCCGGTTTCAGCTTCCCGCGCTTCGAGGCGAGGACGCCCGATATCGAGGTCGCGGACATTCGCATGCTGCGCACGGAGCGCGACGCGCTTCTGCCGCGCCAGACCGAGCTTTGGGACGCGCGCGTCGAGGCCGCCAAGCCCTTCCTCCTCCGCCCGGCCCGCTTGAAGTGCTGGGCATGGCCCGAAGCCGAGGAACGCTACCAGTCCGCGCTGCGCAGCTTCTGCCCGCTTCTCTCCCCCCCCCGAACGCCCGCGCTGGCGACCGCCTGACAGGAGCCCAACCCATGAAGAAGATTCGCGACGTTCAAACCGTCATCGGCCTCCTCGAGGACGGCCAGCTCGCCCAGGACTTCTCCGATCTCCTGCAGAAGACGCTCGCCGACCTCAAGGAACTCGCCGGCCCCAAGGGCAAGGCGAAGGGGTCCGTGACCCTGAAGATGGACCTGACCGCCGAGGGCGGCACTGTCACCATCAATTCCGACATCGCCGCCAAGACGCCGAAGTCCGGCCGCGCGGCGTCGGTCCTCTTCGTCCTCGACGACGGCTCGCTGTCCACCGAGCACCCCCGCCAGATGAGCATGTTCGGCGGCCCCCGCGACATCGACGGCGAGCGCCGCCGCGCCGGCGACGAAGCCTAACCCCTCCCCAACCCCAAGGAGCAATCCATGTCTCAGACCACCGAGAACGCCGAAGGCGTCCTGCTGCCCAGCAACCTGCACCTCAACGAGACGCTACGCCTCGACGGCGACGCCGTCGACAAGCTGGCCGAACTCGGCTCGCGCGCGACCGGCGTCGAGATCCTCAAGATCGACGATCTTCCGGCCAGCCTGCGCTCGATCGGGCTGATGTCCTTCCCGCTGGCCCTCGTCCACGGCGAGAACCCGAAGCTGCAGAGCCTCAAGTCCTTCGCCGAGGAATGGCGCGACACGCCCGAGTTCCGTCGCGGCCAGGCCAAGGCGCTGACGCTCGACAGCTTCATCGCCCTCGTGAACCGCCACAAGGTGCCGGACACCTCGGTCGTCTTCGCGGATTCGAACTGGAAGGCGCCGAGCCTGACGGCGGTGATCGACTATCACCAGACCGAAAACGCTGCGGACACCGACGCCCCCGGCTGGGGCAAGCACCGCGTCCACTATCCGTTCCCGCTCTCCGAAGAATGGAAGCGCTGGATCAAGGACGACGGCCAGCCGATGGAGCAGGCCGAGTTCGCCGCCATGATCGAAGATCGCATGACGGAACTCGCCGCGCCGGACGATGGCCTGCGCATCATGGTCGAACGCGACTTCCAGACCACCGTGGCGACGCCCTCGCAGCTGATCACGCTCTCGCGCGGGCTGCAGATTAATGTCGAGTCCAAGGTCAAGGACATGCGCACGCTGCAGAGCGGCGCCAGCCAGGTCGTGTTCGAGGAAACGCACACGGGCGCGGACGGCCAGCCCCTGGCGGTGCCCGGCGTCTTCGTGATCCGCGTCTCGCCTTTCTTCATGGGTGATCCGATTCTGATCCCGGTCCGTCTGCGTTACCGCGTCCGCTCCGGCAAGATCATGTGGTTCTACCAGATCTACCGGCCCGACGCCTCGATCACCGAGGCCGTGCGCGCCGCCATGCAGGACGTGGCCGCGAAGACGGAACTTCAGGTCTTCGAAGGCACGCCCGAGATGCGCTCGGACGGCGCGATCGTCTCCGGCGTCGGCGGAGCCTGACCCATGGCCGTCGACTTCACCATCGCAGCGGACGTCTTCGCGGGGCTCGTCGCCAAGATCGATAAGGTCGTGGAGCGCCGCAACACGATCCCGATCCTGTCGAACGTCCACGTGCAGGCCGAGGTCGACGGCACCCTCCTGATCAAGGGCACCGACCTTGATCTCGAAATGCACACGACGACGGAGATCGCCGCCGAGGTCCAGACCGCCGGCGCGACCACGGTTCCCCAGAAGCTTCTGGCCGACATCCTGCGCAAGCTCGGCAAGAACCAGGTGCGGTTCAAGGCCGACGAGACGAACGCGACCGTTTCGGCCGGTCGCTCCTCGTTCAAGCTGCTGACCCTGCCGGACGCGGACTATCCCGAGATCAAGGGCGTCCATGACAAGGACGCGGTCGAATTCGCGCTCCCCAAGGCGCGCCTGCGGCGCATCCTGAACGATTGCGGCTTCGCGATCTCTAGCGAGGAGACGCGCTACTACCTGAACGGCGTCTTCCTGCACGCGGTGGACGGTCGCCTCGTCAGCGTGGCGACGGACGGGCATCGCCTCGCCAAGCTCGAGCAGGAGGCGATCGGCAGCATTGGCGAGATGCCCGGCGTCATCGTCCCGACCAAGGCCGTCCGCCTGTTCAAGGAGATGACGGACTGGACGCCGGAGGGCGAGGACATCGCCATCCGCGTCGACACGTCCAAGATCGAGTTCTCGGCCACCGGCTTCCGCCTCTTGTCGAAGCTGATCGACGGCACCTTTCCCGACTATCAGCGCGTCATTCCGACCGGCAACCCGAACCGCATGATGGTCGACCCCGAAGCCATGCAGGGCGCGGTCGATCGCGTTGCCACCGTATCCTCCGAGCGCGGCCGCGCGGTGAAGCTCACCCTGGCGGATGGCACCATGACGCTGACCGTCCAGTCCCCGGACGCCGGGATCGGCACGGACGAGATCGCCGTCGAGATGGCGCAGCCGTTCGATCTCGAGCTCGGCTTCAACGCCAAATACGTCAACGACGCTCTCGGCACCTTCCCATTCGCCAGGGTCGAGTTCGCGCTGGGCGAGCCCGGCTCCCCGGCCGTCATCCGAAACCCCAACGACGAGCACCGCCTCGTCGTCCTGATGCCGATGAGGGTGTGACGATGGTTCAGATCATCTTCTCGGCGCTCGAAGCAGAGGTGCGGAACGATGGCTGAATGGGCTGGCGACAAACGCGCGCAGACCCGCGCCGTCGAGCGAATCCTCGAAGCTCTTCGGGGCATGCATCCGGTCGATGTCATGGGCGCACTGGGAACCGTATCGGCCAACACCATCGCAGACTGGTCGGGCGATGAAGCCGACGCCCTCAAGGGATTGGAAGCCCATACGGGCGATTGCAGATCCGTCATCGCCCAGCGCTTCGCGCCGGCGCAGGCCGAAAGGCACTGATGATGGCCGAGGTATCCGCAATCGAATGGTGCGACTCCACGTTCAATCCTTGGATCGGCTGCACCAAGATCTCGTCGGCGTGCGACAATTGCTACGCCGAAACACTCATGGATAAGCGCTACGGAAGGGTGGAATGGGGGCCTCATGGCGCCCGAATTCGGACTTCGCCCGCCAATTGGGCGCTCCCGCGTCGCTGGCAGCGGCAGGCCGACGCCTTTCAAAAAGAGCACGGCCGACGCCAGCGCGTCTTTTGCGCATCCCTGGCGGACGTCTTCGATAATCAGGCACCGGAAGGCGCACGCGAGGACTTGTGGGCGCTGATCCGCGAGTGCCCGGACCTCGATTGGCTGCTCCTCACAAAGCGCCCCCAGAACATTGCCAAGATGCTCCCCGCCTTCTGGGGCGATGTTCGCCGGTCTGTCTGGCTTGGCATCTCGACAGAGAACCAAGAGGAATTGGAACGCCGCTCCAGAGCAGTTCGCGACGTGTTCGCGGAGCGGTTCTATCCAGCCGTCCTTTTCGCCAGCGCCGAGCCACTCCTGAGCCCGCTTGATCTCCGCAAATCGGCGCTGACATTCGATTGGATCATCGCCGGTGGCGAGAGCGGCTCCGGAGCGCGCCCGATGAGCATCCAATGGGTGCGGGAACTCCGCGATCAGTGCGCCGAGGCAGGCGTGGCATTCCTGTTCAAGCAGTGGGGTGAATGGGCGCCACCGGCCCGTTTCATTCCCTCGGGCAAACCCGGTCGTTTCGCCTTCGGTGATTATGATTTCGACAGAACGACCATGCATCAGGTCGATGCCTATCCGCGCCAAATCGATCTGTTTGGCGCCCGGTCACGCATGGAACGCGTCGGCAAGAAGGCCGCCGGTCGCAACTTGGATGGCCAAACGCATGATGGCTTTCCGACAGGTGCCGCATGATGCCCTTCGTCACCGATCGGCAGCGCGTCGAGCAGCTCCTCTTCATCGATCAGTTGCGCCACGTCATCACCATCGGCGCGCGCGATGTTCAGGAACCCGAGACGGCGGAAACGCTGCGTCTTCTGACCCAGTCACGGCTCGAAACCGTCGCGCTCTGCAGGGCCCAAACGTTTCGCAAGGCGCAAAGCCGCCTGGAGCGGCTGGACACCGCCGTCTTCGCGCCCCGGCGGAACGAAGGCGCGGAACTCGCCGACGAGGGTCTGGCGCTCTACTGCCTCCTGCGGCGCCTGATCGACACCGGCTATCTCGCGATCGTCGAGGGCTCGGCCTTCGACCATGCGACCGGCCCGATCCTGCGCGCACTCCAGTCGCGTGCTGACGAGCCCGGCGCGATGGACGAGGCCGAAACCTCCGCGCGCGAGATCGAGGCGGACCTGCGGACGCAGGGCTACTTCCTCGGCTTGCCCGAGCGCGAGGCCTGACCCCATGCGCCGCGAGCCAGCGCCGACGCTGTTCGACCTGCCGCCCGGCATCACGGACGCGATGTGCCGGCAGCTGACGGTCATCGAGGCGTCCATGCCGATCGGCTGCACCCGCGCCCGGAACGGATGGTTCGGCACGGCCGGGCGCGTCGGCCTGCGCGACGCACCCCTCCTCACCCATCAAGGCCTCGCCCGCGTCAGCTACCGAGGCCGCAATCCCCGCCTTCTGATCACGGCCAAAGGCCGTCGCGAGATCTCCGAAAGGACCGCCCCATGACGCATATCTTTCCCCGCGCGGAGGTCCTTGCCTTCGCGGTCCACATGGAACTCGCGCTGCGTGCCCAGTATCCGCGCGGTGGATGGAAGGGGCCGGCTCCCTCCTACTTCGCGCCCGCGATGATGCAGAAGTCAGCCGATCTTCGACGCGCGGCCGAGACCTGCTACAGCGCCCAGGTTGCGGCCTACAAAGCGGCGAAGGCCAAGAACCTTCAATGTGCAAATCCCGTCGATGAGGCCGACGTACGGGCGCCGATCGATCCCGTCGCCAAACAGCACGTCGCACGTAGCGCCGCCGAACTCGCTGCGGCCGCCATGGTGATGGCGGATACCTGCAGCGCGCTGTTCGGTCCGGCCTTCCACACGCTCGGTTTCCACCTCGAGTCCTTCAGCCGCGAGAACCGGACCCGCTGCGAGGCAAAGAACGGCTTCAACCAGCCGCTTGACGCATGGTCGCTCTCCGACTGGATGACCGCGACCCTCGGCGAACTCGGCGAGGCGGCGAACGTCGTGAAGAAGCTCAACCGCGTGCGCGACGGCATTCCGGGCAACGATCGCACCGAGGCGCAGCTGCGGCAGGATCTCTCCGACGAGCTCGCCGACGCCTTCATCTATCTCGACCTGATGGCCCAAGCCGCCGGCGTCGACCTGCCGAAGGCCGTTCGCGACAAGTTCGATCGCACCAGCGCCAAGATCGGCTACGTCGAGGAGCTTCCGTTTTGAGCCCGCTCGCCGACACCCCCAGCCTGACGCGCGCCGCTCGCGACGTCCTCGCGGAGCGCCGCCGGCAGATCGAAGCCGAAGGCTATACGCCCGAGCACGACGACACGCACCGCCTCGGCGAGCTTGCCCGTGCCGGCGCGGCCTATGCGGTCTGCACCGGGCTTCGCCGCGTGGGCGATCTCGACCGTGCCATGTCCCTTTGGCCGTTCGAACCCGAGAGCTTCAAGCACCAGGACGACCGCGCCAGCCTCGTCGCCGCTGGAGCGTTGATCCTTGCCGAGATCGAAAGGCTTGATCGCATCTCGAAAAATCGGAGCATGCCCTATGAGTGAGAGGGCTCAGGACAAGCTCTTCCTCGACGATAAGGAGATCGCGTCTCGGCTCGGCGTCAATACAAAGCTATTTCCTGCCATCGCCCGCACACTTGAAAAAGACGGCTTTCCCCGTCCCGATCCGATGTTCGAGGACAAGCGCTATTGGCCTGCCTGCCGCTCCTACCTCGACCGGCGGCATGGGGTCCGTCAGGATGACCAGGGGGCCATGCCTCTCAACCCTGATGGAAAGGAAAACTGGTGAAGACCGAAACTCCCGGCCTGCAGCGCAGGAAAAGGGCGGATGGATATGCACTTTATTGGGTGGCCCGCGCGATCTCGAAGAGGTCTGAGGGCTATCCAACGCCGACCATCCGCATCCACTCAACCGACGAGACGGAAATCGCGGCTCTATGCCGACGCTACTCGGCTGAGTTCTTGGAATGGCTAAGCGAACAGACCAATCCGCGCCCCAAGCGTTTTGATGGCACGATAAAGGGTTTGACCACGCTCTATCGCAAGAGCAAGGACAGCCCGTATCACGACCTGAAACCGAACTCGCGCGCGATGTATGACGAATCGCTCGACCTTCTGGAGCGAACCGTTGGCGATCGGCAGCTCGCCCGTCTTAGCGGATCGGACTTCCGCCGCTGGTACAAAAAGCTGCGCGAGCCCGCCCCGCCGAAGAAGGAAGGAGAGCTGCCCGGCCCCGAGCGCGTTCGCCGTGCGTTCAAGGCGATCCAGCTTCTGCGTATCAGCATCAAGTTTGGCGTCACGGAGAACCTAGCCGAATGCGTTCGGCTTGCGACCGTCCTTGAGGCTATGCGATTCGAAGCGCCGCCAGCGCGGGAGACCTTCCTCAGCTTCGAACAGTCGGCCGCGATCATCGCCAGGGCTATCGAGATGAAGCGACCGAGCATTGCCATCGCCCAGGCCCTCCAGTTCGAACTGACGCTCCGCCAGATCGATGTCATCGGAATCTGGACGATCGTGGAGGACGGCAGCAAGGCAGGGATCGTTCATCTCGGCCGACGTTGGTCCGGCGGGCTTCTCTGGAGCGAGATCGATTCGACCGGCATCCTACGCAAGCGCACCACCAAGACCGGCCAGCAAGCCGTCCATGATACGAATGCCTATCCGCTTGTGGCCCAGGTGCTCGCCCTCGTGCCGGCAGAGAAGCGCGTCGGCCCTATCATCGTGAACGAGACAACTGGACTACCCTATCGCTACCGGAACTTCATGCAGATGTGGCGCGCCATCGCTACCAAAGCCGGAGTTCCAAAAACGGTCTGGAGCCGAGACAGCCGGGCCGGGGGCGTCACGGAGGGCACCGACGCAGGCGTGGATTTGGAGGCGATGCGGCATCACGCAAATCACAGCCAAGCCGCGACCACTGCCCTTTACAGCCGCAAAACCTTGGAGAAAACGAGAGGCGTGGCAGCAGCCCGGATTGCCGCTCGGAACAGACCGAAAACGGCAGGGTAACAACGCCGTCGCAACATGGTCGCAATGTGCGACCCAGTACGTAGGCTAGAGCACTGAGTTCGTTGGTGATCCCAATAGGATTCGAACCTATGACCCCCAGATTAGGAATCTGGTGCTCTATCCTGCTGAGCTATGGGACCCTCAGAGACTTATAGCGGACGCGGCGGGGTTGGCCAAGGGTGGGCGCTGCATTCGCTGGGTCAGCGGCGCGCCGGGTCGGCTTGGAGAAGAAGGATCGCGCGGCCGGTTTCCAGGCCGAGGCGGATCGGGCCGGTCGCTTCGTTGGACTGGGTCAGGATCGAGGGGAAGGGAATGTCCACGCGGGCGAGCGGAAAGCGCGCGCCCTCGACCGTCAGGCCTGTGAGGTCGGTGAACTTGAGCAGCGAGAATTGCGCGCCCGGCGCGGCCTCGATCTCCATCCAGCCGGGGCGCAGCGGCAGGGCGTGCTCGATCCCGTCGAACAGCGCAAGCCTCAGGGCGGGGTCTGCCTCTACCTCCCGCAAAGCGATGACCAGATGGGAAAAGGCGTGGTCGCTGCGCCCGCCTAGCGCACCGACAAGGAGAAGGTCGCATCCGCCGCGAAGCTTCGCGGCTTCGATCGCGAGTTCGCCGTCGGTGCGATCCTTGTCGCGCGGAAAGGCCTCGCGCGCCATCGCGCAGTCGCGCAGCGCAGCCGGCGGCTCGGGCGGGGCGGAGTCGAAATCGCCGATCCAGAGTTCGGGGCAGAGACCCAGCGCCACGGCATGCGCAATGCCGCCATCCGCCGCGATCACGCGACGGCCGGCAACGGCTTGGCGCAGCGCGGGCGTCGGGTCGATCGGCCCGGCCAGAAGGATGGCAAAACGGCTCATGTGAATTCCTCCGAACCTCCGTCGGCCCCCACCCGCGAGATGGGGCCAGTTCGGTTGCGGCATGCAAGACCGACCCGAGCGGTATCACGCCCGACCGGAAAGCCGCGAGGGCAGCCCGCCTTGCAAGGGTTTCGATCAACGCCTCATAGGGTGGAGCCAGGCCGAATGCCAGGGGGCAGGCCGGCCCCCGCGCTGGGGTCCGATGGTGCCGTCCGCTGCCTGAACCTGGCTGAACGCGATGCGGCTCAATGCTCCGCAAGGTTTGGTCAGCGCCGGCTAGCAAGTGACGATCGACAGGCGCCTGCCCCTCCTCGGCCCCGCGCCCCAAACGCCCTTGCCGCGTTTCCTCTGCCCCGCTAGTTAAGATCCCGCTCACACGGGGTGCCCTTCGGGGCTGAGAGGCGCTACGGCCCAACCCGACGAACCTGATCCGGCTCGCACCGGCGGAGGGATGGAGAGCGTCGCGGCACTGGCCCGAAGGCGTTTTCGTTCATCTGAAACCATGGAGAACGGGATGCTTCGCCCTGCCCTCGCCGCCGGACTTCTGGCCTCCCTCGCGGGTCTTTCCCCTGCACTGGCGCAGGACGGCGGCAAGCCGGTTCTCACTGTCTATACCTACGAGAGCTTCGTACCGGATTGGGGTCCCGGCCCCAAGGTCGAGGCGGCCTTCGAGGCCGAATGCGGCTGCGACCTGCGCTTCGTCGGGCTGGAGGATGGCGTCGCCATTCTCAACCGGCTGAAGCTGGAGGGCGAGAGTACACAGGCCGACATCGCGCTTGGCCTCACCGCAGAGCTGGTGCCGGAGTTCAAGAAGACCGGGCTTTTCGCGCCCTCAGGGGTCGATCTGTCGCCGCTCGCCATTCCCGGCGGCTTCTCGGACGATGTGTTCGTGCCCTTCGACTATTCCTATCTCGCCTTCGTCTACGACACGGAGGTGGTGAAGACCCCGCCCGCCAGCCTGGACGAGCTGGTGAACGGCGATCCCGAGCAGAAGATCGCGATCCAAGATCCGCGCACCTCGACGCCCGGTCTCGGCTTTCTTCTTTGGATGAAGGCGGTCTATGGCGATGGTGCCGAGGAAAAGTGGCGCACGCTTTCGCGCCGCATCCTGACCGTGACGCCCGGCTGGAGCGAGGCCTACGGGCTCTTCACCAAGGGCGAGGTGCCGATGGTACTCTCCTACACCACCTCCCCCGCCTATCATCAGATCGAGGAAGGCACCGAGCGCTACAAGGCGGCGGCCTTCTCGGAGGGGCACTATCTCCAGGTGGAGCTTGCGGGCCGGCTGCGCACGTCGAAACAGCCCGAGCTCGCGCAGCGCTTCCTCGCCTTCACCCTGACGCCTGCTTTCCAGAAGCTGATCCCGACCGGCAATTGGGCCCTGCCCGCCACCAAACCCGCCGAGCCGCTGCCGCCGGCCTTCGAAACGCTGGTGCAGCCGGCCAAGCCGCTGGCGATCGATGCCGAGACGGTGGCCACCCATCGCGAAGCCTGGACGGCCGAATGGCTTCGCGCGCTGGGGCGTTGAGCGGGACGCAGCCGGCCGCAGGCTTGTCGGCGGACCGCCTTTTGCGCACGGGCGGTCGAAGCGTTTGAACCGAAGCGCCGAGCAGGATCGCCTGTTTCTGTCCGCTGCCGACCGGCGCTTTCGGCGCGGGGCGGCATTGGGTGCGCTTGCGCTTGTTCTGGCCTTCCTGTTCGCGCCCTTCCTGATCCTGGGCACCGGGACGGAGGGGCTGGCGCCGGCGCTGGCGAGCCTCACCGATCCCTATCTCCTCGGCGTCATCCGCTTCACGCTGACCCAGGCGATCCTTTCGACGCTGCTGTCCCTCCTGTTCGGCGTTCCCTTCGCCCTGGCGCTGCATCGCAACCGCCTGCCCGGCCGCGCGCTTCTCCTGAAGCTTCTGCTCCTGCCGCAGGCGCTGCCCGTGCTGGTCGGCGCGCTGGGGCTCGTCACGGTGTTCGGGCGAAACGGCGTGGTGGCCGATCTCATGGTCTGGGCCGGGCTTCCCCGCCCCTCGATCTACGGCCTGCCCGGCATTCTCATCGCCCATGTCTTCTTCAACATGCCGCTGGTGACGCGCATGGCGATGGGCGGGTTGCAGGCGGTGCCGGCGGAAAGCTGGAGGCTCGCGGGCCAATTGGCGCTGTCGCCGCTCGCGACCTTTCGCCTCGTGGAAGCGCCCGCGCTCCGCGCCGTGCTGCCGGGCGCGGCCGCCCTCGTCTTCATGCTCTGCTTCACGAGCTTCACCCTGGTTCTGGTGCTCGGCGGTGGGCCGGCGGGGACGACGCTTCAGGTCGCGATCTATCAGGCACTGCGCTATGACTTCGCGCCCGGCCGCGCGCTGGCGCTGGCCTTGGCGCAGGTCGCCCTCGTCGCGCTGTTCCTGCTGCCGACCATCGTAGCGCGCGCGGGCGGGGCCCTCGGTGGCTTCGGGCTCGGCGCACCGCAGCGCCGCTTCGACCCGCCCGCCCCGCTCAAACGCGCCGCCGACTGGCTGGTGCTGACCCTCGGCCTTCTGTTCCTACTGGCGCCCTTCGCCGCGATCGTCTGGAGCGGGTTGCAGGCCGATCTCGGCAGGCTCGTCGCCGATCCACAGTTCCAGCGTGCTGCGCTGACCAGCCTCGCCATCGCCGGCAGCGCGACGGTGCTGGGTCTCACCTTGTCGCTGGCCCTCGTCCTGTCCTCCGGCCTGTCGGGCGGGCTTGGGCTGGTCCTGCGCCTCGTGCCGGCGCTCGGGCTCGTGGTGCCCTCGATCGTCATCGGTGCGGGCTGGTTTCTGGCGCTCCGCCTGCTCGGGGACGTCACGCGCTTTGCGCCCTTCGTCGCGGTGCTCTCCAACGCCATGGTGATCCTGCCCTATGCCACGCGCATTCTGGCACCGGAGGCCGAGGCGGCGGCCGTTGGGGCCGGGCGTCTGGCCTCCAGCCTCGGCCTTCGCGGCTGGGCGCGGCTGCGGCATGTGGAACTCGCCGCGCTGCGCCGGCCGCTGGCGCTCGCCGCGTCCTTGGGCCTTGCGACGGCGCTGGGCGATCTCGGCTCGGTCGCGCTGTTCGGGAGCCAGGATTTCGTGACGCTGCCGACCCTGCTTCTTCAGCGCATGGGGTCCTACCGCTCCACCGACGCGGAAGGTCTGGCGCTGCTCCTGGGCGCGCTCTGCCTCGGTCTCATCTTACTCGCTGAGCGCGGGTTTCAGGAAAGGCCGGCCGCATGACGGCGATCGAACTGCGCGGCGTGACGCATCGTTACGAGGGCGTCGAAATGCGGTTCGACCTCGCAGTGGGAGCAGGCGAATGGCTGGCTCTGATCGGCCCCTCGGGTGCCGGCAAGTCGACGCTGCTCGATCTCGTCGCGGGGTTCCTGCGGCCGGAATCGGGCACGGTCCGACTTCAAGGAGTGGACCGGACGCGGGACGAGCCCGCCACGCGGCCGATCAGCATGATGTTTCAGGACAACAACCTTTTCGCCCATCTGACGGCCGAGGAAAATGTCGCGATCGGCATCGAACCTCGCGCCCGGCTCGGCCGCGCCGCGCGCGAGCGCGCCAGATCGGCACTGGCCGAGGTCGGGCTGGAAGGCTTCGCCAAGCGGCGGCCGTCGGACATGTCGGGCGGCGAGCGCCAGCGCGTCGCGCTCGCCCGCGTCATCCTGCGCGAGCGCCCCATTCTGCTTCTGGACGAACCCTTCGCCGCGCTCGGGCCGGCGCTGCGGGCCGAGATGCTGGCGCTCGTCGCGTCCCTGCGCACCCGAAGCCCCCGGCCGCCGACCATCGTCATGGTGACGCACCACCCGGACGACGCGCGCGGCTTTGCCGATCGGCTCGCCTTTCTGGAAGACGGGCATATCCGCCTGACCGGGCCGGTGGCCGAGCTTCTCGACCGGAGCGCCGACTCTCGACTTCGCGCCTATCTCGGCGAGCGCGCTCCGCCACGCGAAGGCCTCTGATGCAACCTCAAGGCGGAGACGATGGGAGGCATTCTGCAAGGCCCAGCTTCGGTACGAGGGCTCAGCGGCGATGCACTCGCCTTCGAAAGCCCGAGGCATCCGGACTGCCCGGCGCTGGAAACCGTAATTTGGTCCTTTTCCCAAGGCATCGCGAAAAGAAACGACCCATGTGTCGTTTTGAAATTCTGTGTGACGCGCCAACCCTTTCGCGGTGCGGCGGGTCTGGGATAGATCAGGTCGATCTCGCAGGAACGTTACCGCAGGGAATCGTCGGACATGGTGCATGAGGTTTCGCCGCTCGGCGTCGCACGAACCAGCTCGATGGTTCGCCGCGCGCTCAAGGGGGCGATCGTCGCGGGACCGCTCTGGTTTCTCGCCGGCTGCACCACTCTGGGTGCCGGGCTGGAGGAGGCGGCCGTCAGCCCCGACGTGCAATCGGGCTATCTGCCGGGGCAGAGCCGGCAGCCCGTGTCGTTCGACGCGGTGCAGGCCTCCGACCCGCAGTCGACCATCGGCAAGTCCCAGCATCCCAAGATCCTGACAGCCTATGGCGGCGCCTATTCCGACCCCAAGCTCGAGCTGATGCTGGCCGGCATCGTCGGCAAACTCGCTGCCGTGTCGGAGGACCCGAACCGCGCCTATCGCATCACCGTCCTCAACTCGCCCAACATCAACGCCTTCGCCCTGCCCGGCGGCTTTCTCTACGTGACGCGCGGCCTGCTCGCGCTTGCCAACGACTCGGCCGAAGTGGCGGCCGTGCTCGCCCACGAGATGGGCCATGTCCGCGCCAATCACGGCATCGAGCGCCAGCAGCGCGAGGAGGCGGCGGAGCTGGCCGGGCGTGTCGTGTCCGAGGTCCTGTCGAGCGACACGGCGGCGCGCGCGGCCCTGGCGCGCGGGCGGCTGAACCTTGCCAGCTTCTCGCGCAATCAGGAGCTCCAGGCCGACGCGATGGGCATCAAGCAGACGGGCGATGCAGGCTACGACCCTTACGCCGCTGCCCGCTTCCTGAAGGCGATGGACAGTTTCTCCAATTTCCGCAACGCCTTCCAGGCCACCAATCCGCAGCTCGACTTCCTCGCCTCGCACCCGGCCGCGCCGCAGCGCATGGAGCTGGCACGCCGGCACGCGGCCGTCTTCGGCCCGGAAGGCACGGGCGTCACCGACCGGAACCGCTATCTCAACGGCATCGACGGCATGCTGTTCGGCGACACGGCGTCGGAAGGCTATGTGCGCGCCCGCACCTTCTACCATCCCGGCCTCGGCATCACCTTCTCGGTGCCCGAAGGCTTCGTGATCGACAACACGGCCGAAGCGGTTCTGGCCACTGGCCCAGGCGACACGGCCGTGCGCTTCGATGGCATCGCCGTGCCGGAATCGACCAGTTTGACCGACTATATCCAGAGCGGTTGGGTCGGCGGTCTCGACAAGACGTCGATCCGCACCATTCAGGTGAACGGGTTGCCGGCCGTGACGGCGCAGGCCGCCGGCGGGTCCTATGTGTTCAACGTCACGGTGATCCGCATCGGCGGGCAGGTCTATCGCTTCCTGACCGCCCTGCCGGCGGACTCGTCCAGCCGGCTCGCCGGCATTTCCGGTGGCATCGCCCAGTCGTTCCGGCTTCTCTCGCCGGCCGAGCGCGACAATCTGAAACCCTTGCGCATCCGCATCGTCACCGCCAAGGCCGGCGACACAGAAGCCTCGATCGCCAATCGCATCCAGGGCGTGGATCGCAAGGTGGACATGTTCCGTCTGCTGAACGACATGACCGCCGACAGCGAAGTGGAACCGGGCGAGCGCTACAAGATCGTCGCGGAGTAGGGCCGACTTCGACGAGCCGAACCTGCCCAACGAAAAGGCCGCCTTTCGGCGGCCTTTCTCATTTCAAGACCGGAGCGAACCTGCCTTCTAGCTGATGAAGGCGGCCTCGTCCGGGTTGGCCTTGAGAAGCGCGGCGCGGAGCTTTTCCAGAGCGCGGGTCTCGATCTGGCGCACGCGCTCCTTGGAGATGCCGAGCTTGGAGCCGAGCGCTTCCAGCGTCGCGCCCTCGTCCTGCAGGCGGCGTTCGCGGATGATTTTCAACTCGCGCTCGCTGAGAACATCCAGCGCGGAGCGCAGCCAGATGACGCGGCGCTCGTCGTCGATCGAGGCGGACACCATCTCGTCCGGCAGTGGCTCGTTGGAGACGAGGAAATCCTGACGGTCGGCCGAGCCGGACTCGTCTTCCATCAGCGGGGCGTTGAGCGAGGAGTCGGGGCCGGACAAGCGCGAGTCCATCAATGCCACGTCGCCCTCGGACACTTTCAGCGCCGTCGCGATTTCCTTGTACATCTCCGTGCCCGACAGGCTCTCGCTGCCCTGGCTGAGACGGGCGCGCAGACGACGCAGGTTGAAGAACAGCGCCTTCTGGGCGGACGAGGTGCCGCCGCGAACGATAGACCAGTTGCGCAGGATATAGTCCTGGATCGAGGCGCGGATCCACCAGGTCGCGTAGGTGGAGAAGCGCACTTCCCGCTCCGGCTCGAACCGGGCGGCGGCTTCCAGCAGGCCGACATGACCCTCCTGGATCAGGTCGTTCATCGCCAGACCGAAATGGCGGAACTTCGACGCCATGGAGATCACGAGCCGCATATGCGACGAGGTGATCTTGTGGAGCGCCTCCTGATCCTGGTTCTCCTTCCAGCGCACGGCCAACTCGTATTCCTCCTCCCTCGCCAGATAGGGAGCAGCCATGGCGGCCTGGATGAGGTGGCGACGCGTGGACTGGGACTTCATGGCGGGAACCTTCCGAGGACGTCGAAAACACAGATCACATGGGACAGCGCCAGCCCGGGGCACACGCCGTCCTTCATGAGTTAAAATGCGTGTCTCGATGGAAGGTTCCGGCAACCGGAAACTTTTTTGCACAAGATAGCGCATTATTTTCAAGGTCAAGGAGAAGGGGGAAAAGCATGGGGAGTCATGGCTCGACCCATGTTTCGGTCGTATCAGGTCTTGACGCATAAGAAAAGCCGGCCAGGGGTCTGGCCGGCTTTTTCAAGGGAAGCGCAGAAGCGAAAGGGCCTTAGGCGGCTTCTTCCTGCTCGGCTTCGGCGACGAGATCGTCCTCGCCTTCGCCTTCGCCTTCCGACTCGTCCTCGTCCAGAACCTTGGCGTTGCGCTTGGGGTTCTTGTTGAGGTTGGTCTCGATCAGGCGAACCGCCTCGGTCTCGCTGACCTCGTTCACGGCGGCGAGTTCGCGCGCCATGCGGCCGAGCGCCGCTTCATAAAGCTGGCGTTCGGAATAGGACTGCTCGGGCTGCGATTCGGCGCGGTAGAGATCGCGCACCACCTCGGCGATGGCGATCAGATCGCCGGAATTGATCTTGGCGTCGTATTCCTGCGCACGACGGCTCCACATGGTGCGCTTCACGCGGGCCCGGCCCTGGACGACCTTCAGGGCGCGTTCCACGAAATCCGTTTCGGACAGCTTGCGCATCCCGACCTGCTCGGCCTTGGCGACCGGCACCTTGAGACGCATCTTGTCCTTCTCGAAGTCGATCACGAAGAGTTCGAGCTTCATGCCCGCGACCACCTGCTCTTCGATCGCCACGATCTGGCCCACGCCGTGAGCGGGGTAGACGATGCTCTCGCCTGTCTTGAAACCCTGACGCTGGGAGGTCTTCTTCTGATTGCTCATACGCTGGTAAACTCCCTGTTGTGCAGAGCGACGAAGGCCGCTATGCACGGCACGACCGCAAGGCCGCGGACTGAGCGTGCCGACCCGAATGAGCCGGTGCAGTCTGGACCTCCGGGACCGACCTTCACGACGACCAAGCGACAGCCCGCCTGAGCGGTGGCGGTCGCAGGACGCGGACGTTCGGGAAGACCTTTCGGAAGCGCCGTGAGCGTCGGCCGGATGCGAGCATTCGGCGGCAACGTTCGACTGTTGCAGAAATAATACCCTCTTCCGATCAAAAATTCAACCAAAATGCGCACCTCTAGACGCACGCACGCGCGCATCTTTCGCGTGTGCGAAAGAGAATGCGTCGCCGCCGGCCGACCGGAGGGCATTCGAGGGGTGACGGGCCGGGTTGAACGACCGCTGGTGATCCGCCCAGGCCGCTCGGGCTCGACCGAGGCGGCCCGCCCATGGCGGCACACGAAACCGACGTTAGAAGCAGGCGACGCCGGGATCAAGCGGCAAGTCGCCTCCCCTGTCCCGAAGCTTGCGTCCCGGTCTCGAAACCGGAACGAGGCCTTGAGCCCATAGACGTGCCGCCTGCTCGCGCGCAACGCTTGAGGAACATGGGCGGCAATCTTGGACTTCGAGACCGGGTCTGCGAGACACAGACCGGCAGGCGGTTTGCTCGGTCAACCAAGCCATCGGACCGGACCGTGCAGGTCCCCGCGCGCCGCCCCACCCTCGCGGAGGCGAACGCCTTACCGCCAAAGGGTGTCCGTCAAAAGTCTCACCCGTCCGTTCGGGAGGGCGAGACCCTGGTGTCCTCAGTCGCCCTGCCCCGGAGCAGTGGAGAAGAACTTCTCAAGCTTGCCGTCGACGCCGTCCATCTCCTTGGCGTCCGCCGGTGCGTCGCGCTTCACAGTGATGTTGGGCCACTGCGTGGCATAATCGGCATTCAGCTTCAGCCACTGGTCGAGATTGGGCTCGGTGTCGGGCTTGATCGCCTCGGCCGGGCATTCCGGCTCGCAGACGCCGCAGTCGATGCATTCGTCGGGATGGATGACCAGCATGTTCTCGCCTTCGTAGAAGCAGTCCACCGGACAGACTTCCACGCAGTCCATGTACTTGCAGCGAATGCAGTTGTCGGTGACGACATAGGTCATGGCATGTTCCCGAAACTGAGCGCCCAATCCGTGCCGGACGGACCCTGGCCCGGAAAGAACGCTCTCTTGAGGAGATGGCGAGACGCCACGCCGAAATCGGGGACGCTTCGCGAGGGCGCGAGGATCGGCCGCGCCCGGTTGATCGCGGAGGTAGCCCCTCGCAGCCCCGCTGGCAAGGGACTCCTTGCTCTAATTGCCGCCAATGCGGGAAGGATCGTCCTCGCCCTGACGAAGCGCCGCAGGGGGTTGGACGGAAGGCGACATGGCTCGCAACCGCTCGGCTCCATCAATACCGGATGTGCTGGGGTGAACGGACGGGCGAGAGCGCCAGCTAGGAACGCGAAACAAAACCTGCGAGCAAGGATGCGAGAGAAAGACTTGATCCGCCTCACGGGGGTGAAGTGCAGTCGAGGCGGGCGGCTTAGCTTAAGCGCTCACGACGAAGTAACCCGACAAGGGACGCGCCCGATCGACCCCGGGAGGCTTTATCCCAAGTTTCCAGACCGAAACTGCCGTCAGTTCTCCTCGCCGGCCGCCTCGTCCTCGGCGTCGACGAGATCGCTGAGGTCCCGATCGTCCGCCCGGCGCTGAGCCGGCGGGGTCAGGTCCTCGAACAGGCGCGCCGCTTCGCTGGCCGGGCCACGGCGCAGGCCCGGGTCCAACACGCGAAGCACGCGGACGCGCTCGTGCACGGAGATGGTGAGAACGTCGCCAGGCCGCACGATGCGCGCGGCATGGCCGATCTTTTCGCGATTGACGCGTACGGCGCCGGACACCGCGAGCTTCTGGGCCAGAGAGCGCGATTTGACGACACGCGCGAAGAACAGCCACTTGTCGATGCGCTGTTCGCCGCCTGCCACCATGCGCCCTCCGGCCTCCTTACTTCAGCTTGTCCTTGAGCGCCGCGAGCTTGGCGAAGGGGCTGTCGGGATCGATCGGCTTCCCCTTGTTGTCGGAGCGACGCGGCTCGTGACCGCTGCCGTTCCGACCAGCATCGCGCTCGGGCTTGGCGTGGGGCTTGCCGCCGCCGCGCGGACCGCCGAAACGCTCCTCCCGGCTGCCGCCCTCGCTGCCCCGGCCCTGCTCACGCGGGCCGTCGTGTCGGGCGCCCTCGCGCCGCTCACCGCCGCCCTTGCCACCGAAGCGCTGGCCGCGACCCTCGCCGCCGCCTTCGCCTCGTCCGGCACCCTGGCCTTGGCCCTGCCCCTGACCGCCGCGCCCGAAGCGCTGGCGGTTGTCGGGACGCGCCTCGCCGGCTTCCCCGACCGGCGCTTC